>NZ_JBDOQS010000007.1:0-366874 GCF_039839285.1 Mucilaginibacter sp. CAU 1740
GCCGATGGTACTGCGGTAAAACGTGGGAGAGTAGGTCGGTGCCGATCTTTATCGCCTTAAATGGTGTAACAAATGCAAAGCCTTAGTCAACAACTAAGGCTTTTTGCGTTTACATACTTTTCCGAAGCCTTGCATGACGTATAGATTAAGCACGCAAAGGCGCTAAGACGCAAAGTTTTTTTTTGCAGATAGTTCACGAGGGTTAAACTCGCAAGGGTGGCTAAGGCGCTAAGAACTAATCTCTCCCATCTTCATTGCGAGGCACGAAGCAATCCCAAACTGTACAGGGCGGGCCTGCTAATCTTTTCCCAAACCTCTCTTAAGGAAGTCAAGTTTGCTAAATCTTCCCTTTGTCAAGAGTACAATCAATCGCAAACTATACAGAAAAAACATGCTCAGTTACTCCGTTAATCAGGAGAATATTAATCGATATGGTTACAGTGTTGGTAGTATTTAATAATATTATTTATTTTTTGTGGTCTATTTCTTTTTTATTCATTCAATAAGTCTAATTATTTATAATATCTTATTCAAATTCACTTAAAAAGCTATTTATACTTCTATAATTGTCCCTGCTTTACAGAGAATCAATATCCAATATACGGTACTTCATGCAATGGACAGAAAATAATAATGCTGTTTCCCTGAATTCAGCAAAAAGACCCAAGCTTTATTTAAACTTGATAAAGCCTAAAATCTAAATTTGATAGGTGAGGATGCTGAGAATATAAAATGCAGTGTAACTACGTGTAACAATTGTAACAAATACAATATAAAGTCTATGGATTTGGTAGTTTATTTGAAAAGCTTTATGTTTGTCGCCGTACTATTAAAAAAACAAGAGTGATGAACACTTCTTTTACCACCACCACAGTACTTCCAGAACAGGCACAGCAAATGCGCACAGCTCCAAACGCATGTATTTGCTGTTGTTGTAAATAACACTATTTATTTGTTGAAAATGATTATAGCGGGTACCTACCGGCCCTGCATCACTATGAAAAATGCGATTTAAATTTTAAGGCACTTAACACAGCATATGAACTAAAAAATACCCCTAACTGATAAAAAAATACCCGGCAAGGAAGCCTTACCGGGTTTGGCAATGACAAACCAGCAACGTAACGCCAATCACTCCGCCGGTTTGCATCTGAGCTAAAGTAAACGCATTGATCATTTATTTTAACCTCGTTAAATATGGAAATATTTATCCGTAAAAACACAACTGTACTTTTTAAATATATTTTCCTGCTCCTGTTTTTTTTGCCCTTTGCAGCAGCAGCCCAGCAGGAGCCACCGGCAACAGTTAACTCAATTTTAAAAGGCCGCGTATTTGATGCCGCTACCAAAGATGTTTTACCTGGTGCTGTAGTATCTATCAAAGGCACTACCCACGCTGTATCAACCAGTGCCGAAGGTCGCTTTGATTTTGTAACCGGCCAAAAATTCCCTTACACCTTAATAATCCGTTTTATTGGCTATGAGCAGCAGGAAATTGTAGTTAATGGTAGCCCCATCGAAATTTTCCTGAAACCGATCCCGCAACAACTGAATGATGTGGTGGTAGTAGGTTATGGTACTAGAACCCGTAAAGACCTGATCAGCTCTGTATCAACCGTAAAAGGTGATGATGTAAAGAAAACTCCCGTAGCCAGTTTCGATGCACAACTACAAGGTAAAGCTTCGGGTGTGCAGATCAACTCAAACACCGGCGTACCGGGCGATGGTGTGTTTATTCGCGTACGTGGTACTACATCTATTAATGCCAGCAATGATCCGCTTTATATAGTTGATGGTGTGTTTTTAAATAACACCAGTCTGCAAACGGTTAACACCGGTGGCAGGGCAACATCACCAATTGCTGATATCAACCCAGACGATATTGAAAATATTGAAGTATTGAAAGATGCCAGTGCTACAGCTATTTATGGTTCACGCGGTGCAAATGGCGTTGTAATAGTGACCACCAAACGCGGTAATTACAACAGCCGACCAAAAGTTAATTTCAACGTATCGCAAGGTTTGGCCTGGCAACCGAAGGATAAGTTATGGAAGTTAACCACCGGCCCGCAACATGCCGAAATTGTAAATGAGTTTTACCGTAACTCGGAAGCAGATGCTACCGCCGCAGGTAATGCAGCCGGAATGAACACCTACAAATACGTGCCGTTCCGTGCAGCTGATGATAACCCAACCGCTTCGCCTGCACCAAGGGGCTTACCATCTGATCAAAAAACTTATGACCGTTTGGGCGAGTTGTTCCGTACCGGCTTGTTGTCTAATTATGATCTCTCTTTAGAGGGTGGTTCGAAAGATACCAAATACTACATCGGCGCAGGTTACACCAAGCAGCAGGCTGATATCAAACCGATAGATTTTAGCCGCTTAGGCTTTAAAGTAAACCTTGATCAGCGTATAAGCGATAGGGTACAGGTGGGTACAAGTAACAGCATTTCGCGTTCGTACCGTAACCAGGCCCGTGCGGGTGATGGCCCTGCGGGCGGTTTGTTCCAGTCGGCGTTACATACACCAACCTATTTGCCCGAAACAAATCCCGATGGTACTCCTGCCCGTTACGCAGGCTTTGATAACCTGCAGGTACTCATCGATAATTATAACGTACACACCACAAGTCTTCGCTATATAGGCAACGTTTATGCTGATGTAGAAATATTGAAAGGCTTAAAATTCCGCTCAAGCTGGAGTGTTGATTATAACAACTACAACGAATCTGAATATTGGAATGATAAAACACAATTAGGCGCATCGCCAACCAACGGCCTTGCAACATCAGCTATCACACAGAGCACAGCCTGGATCAATGAGCAAACTTTAAATTATCACCACCTTTTTGGCGATAAACATACGTTGGACGTTGTGGCTGGTAATACACTGCAAAGCAATATCATTGCGCTTACATCGGCACAGGGAACAGGCTTTCCTAATAATGCTTATACTGATATCTCATCAGCATCAACCCGTACAGCCAACCAAACCTGGACAAAGGCTAACTTATCGTCATACTTCTCCCGTATTTCATACAACTACGCCAGTAAGTATTACCTGGAGTTAAGCGCAAGGGCAGATGGTTCGTCAAAATTTGGTACGAATAATAAATGGGGATACTTTCCTTCTATAGGTGCTTCATGGCGCGCTAAAGAAGAGAGTTTTTTAAGGGATCTAAATTCCATCAGCGATCTTAAACTGCGCGCCAGCTATGGTGTTACCGGTAACCAGGCAGGCATCAACAACTTTGCCGCGCAAGGCCTATGGAGCGGTGGAGCAGGCTATCCTGATAACACTACAGGCGGTGATAAAGCAGGTACGGCACCGCAACAGCTTGCCAATCCAAACCTAAAATGGGAGCGTACCGCGCAGGCTAACGTTGGTTTTGATTTAGGTTTATTGAATAACCGTCTTAACTTATCTGTCGATCTGTA
Source organism: Mucilaginibacter sp. CAU 1740 (assembly GCF_039839285.1). Taxonomy (NCBI): domain Bacteria; kingdom Pseudomonadati; phylum Bacteroidota; class Sphingobacteriia; order Sphingobacteriales; family Sphingobacteriaceae; genus Mucilaginibacter; species Mucilaginibacter sp. CAU 1740. The sequence goes on from NZ_JBDOQS010000007.1 coordinate 3,441, forward strand.
TTCGAAACAAACAAGTGACGTGTTATTGCAATTGCCTGTTCCGGAGATCACTGGCTACAGCTCGTACTACAGCAACGTAGGTAAAATAAGCAACAAAGGTTATGAGGTAAGTATCAACTCAACCAATATCAAAACTAAGGATCTTACCTGGAGCACCAGTTTCAATATCTCGGGCAACGTAAATAAGATCAAATCGTTACCGGTACCTATCAACCAGTACAGCCGCGATTGGATCAGGATGCAGCAGGGCTATTCGATGTTCTCGTTCTGGATGTATAAACAATTGGGCGTAGATCCGCAAACAGGTAACGCCATATTTGAAGACGTGAACAAAGACGGCGTGATCAACACCGCCGACAGGCAAATTGTTGGCAATGCATTACCGAAATACTTTGGTGGCTTAAGCAATACCATTACTTATAAAGGCTTTGATGCCAGCTTCCTGTTCAGCTTTGAAGAAGGCAATAAAGTGTTGAATCTTAACCGTTTCTTCGGCGAAGGCGGAGGTACCCGCGATGCTAACCGCGTAATATTTGCCAGTCAGCTTAACAGGTGGCAAAAACCGGGCGATATTACCGATGTGCCGCGCTTAACCGCCTATGGCAATAACTATACGTTGGAACAAAACAGCCGCTTTTTGGAAGATGGCTCATTTATCCGTCTAAAATCATTAACGCTTGGTTATACGCTGCCTAAGTCGCTCACACAAAAGATCGATATCCAATCACTTCGCTTCTATGTAGTAGGCACCAACCTGCTGCTATTCACCAAATACACCGGTCCGGATCCGGAATCTAATGTAGGTGGCGGACAGGATGTACAGGGTATTGACCTGGGTACACCACCACAGCCGCGTTCAGTTCAGTTAGGTGTAAATATTACTTTATAAGGAGGATAACGATCATGAAACTATTTAAAACTATAAAATATACTATCCCCGTTTTATCACTTGTAGCGATGGCTTCCTGCAAAAAGTTTTTGGATGTGCAGCCTAAAGATTCGGTATCAGATTCGCAAACTATTGTCGACAGGGCATCGGCCGAAACCGCCGTGCGTGGTATTTACAGGGCTTTATCTGCCGATAATTACTACGGTGTAAACTTTGTTTCGGTAGGTTATTTATCCGGCGATAATGTGCAATGGACGGGTTCACAATCTATCGTACAACAATTTATCGATCATAATGTAAAGGCTGATAACGCTACTGTTTCAGGCATTTGGCTGGCTATTTATACCACCATAAACCGTGCAAATTATGTAATTGCTAAACTTCCGGGTGTTACTGATGCCACGCTTACTACTGCCGAAAAGAACCAGTTACTGGGTGAAGCTTACTTTATTAGGGCGTTATGTTACTTTGATTTGGCCCGCACCTGGGGCGGTGTACAAATTGTGACCACGCCAACCATATCGGCCACAGATAAAAACGGCATTAAACGCAGCTCGCTTGAACAAACTTATGCCCAAGTGCTAAGTGACCTGAACGCCGCCGAGCCTTTATTGCCGCTACCAACAACACAAAACCCGGTAAGGGCAAACAAAGAAACAGTTTACGCTTTAAAAGCGAGGTACTATCTATATCAAAAAGACTGGACCAACGCCGAAAGCTATGCCACACTTGTATTGGGCGATACTCAAAACTATACCTTACTAAAGCCATATAGTGCATGGTTTGCCAATAATGCGGTTGGTACTAAAGAATCTGTTTTTGAATTGGCTTATAGCGCTACCTACACCAATGGTCACCGCGGGCAATGGCAACCGCCTGCCAATAGCGGTACCCGCCAATGGGCTCCAAACGCGGCATTTTTAGCTCTGGTTAACGATGCTACAATAGGTGGAAACCGGAGTGCTTTGGTGGCTAAAACATCGGCTGGTTTATGGTATGGTAACCTGTACTACCGCAGCCCGGCTACCGATCCGGCTTATATTATCAGGATAGCTGAAGAGTATTTAATTCGTGCCGAGGCCCGCGCCCAGTTAAATAAGCTTGATGTCGCCGCGGCAGATCTGAATACCGTGCGTGACCGTGCTGGTTTAACAGCAACAACAGCTACTTCGCAGGCTGATATCTTACTGGCTATTGAAAATGAACGCCGTATCGAGTTTGCTTTAGAGGGCCATCGCTGGTTTGATCTGGTGCGCACCGGCAGGGCTGCGGCTGTGTTGGGTGTAACAGATGTTAACAAGCTGGTATTGCCTATCCCGGTTGATCAGTTGAATGTTGATCCGGCGCTAACGCAAAATCCTGGTTATTAATAAGGAATAAAGCCGGGTGACTGAGTGGGGAGGTAAAGGTTGAAAAACTTTGTAGGGCGGTTCGAATCTGCCCCCGGCGTCTTCTAAAAAGAAATCAATTTAAAAACATAAAAAATGAGCACATTAACCACCAACCAAACCAAATGGAAGGAATATGAAAAGGCAGCTTTTCGTTTCTTCTTCATTTACTTTGTGCTGCAGGCCCTTCCGTTAGATTGGAAGTACTTCAGCAACCTGTTCCGCATTCAATGGGGCAGCCTGAGCTTTGGCGATATTTTTTACATCAGCCGCTACACGCCGCAATTTATATCGGGCAGCAGCACACCAGACACCTGGGGCATAGGCACCCTGGCCGATTGGGCGCTGATAGCAGTGATTGCTTTAATCGGCGCTATTGTATGGAGCTTACGCGATAAAAAGAGTGATAACTACAATAAGCTTTATTACTGGCTTCGGGTGATATTGCGTTACCGCTTGGCCATTGGCATTATCGCTTACGGCTTTATCAAATTTTTCCCGTTGCAATCGCCGCTGCCATCTATCAGCAACTTGAATACATCATACGGTGATTTTAACCGTTGGAAGTTGTTTTCGTTAAGCTTAGGTATTGTGCCGGGTTATGAATCGTTTTTGGGTTTGGTAGAGATAATTGTTGGCGTGTTATTACTTTTCCGCAAAACAACAACTTTTGGGGCGGTGATTATCCTGGTGTTTACAGGCAACGTGTTCATCTCCAATATCGCTTACGATGGCGGCGAAGCCCTTTATGCGCTTTATCTCATCAGCATAGCTCTGTTCTTAACCACTTATGATGCTTTGCGCATTTACAACCTGGTTGCTTTGCGCAAACCAACAGCGCCCAACACGGTGAAAATATCTTTAAGTGGCCAATGGCGTACATCGCGTTTGGTGTTGAAAAGCCTGTTCATTTTCTTTTTTGTTTTCCTGTACGGATATAAAACCTATGCAGCTTATCATCACGATATCTACCAATATCCAAAAGCTAAAGGCTTAGCCGGAGCAGCGGGTTTATACAACGTGAGCGATTTCAGGATCAACAGCAAACAGTTGCCATACTCGCAAACCGATAGCTCGCGCTGGAATGATGTTGTTTTTGAAAAATGGAATACCATCAGCATTGGCTCATTAAAAAGGTTTAAAGCTGATACATCTGTTACCGAAGAGATCAGCAGGAATAATGACGACCGTAAGTATGAGCTTGATGGCACAACCGGTCGTGCTTATTACAGTTATGTGGCCGATACGGTTAAGCATGTTTTGCTGCTTAAAAACAGGAACAGCAACTACAAGGCCGATCAGTTTTCGCTTAACTACACCCGATCTGCAAACGGTGCCATCACCCTGACAGGTGTTGATCATAACCGTGATTCTGTATACGCGCAGTTGGATAAGGTAAACAAAAAATATCTGTTGCAACAGGCCGCCCATGGCAGGAACAAAGCATTAAAACTTTAAACGTACTCCTTCAAACATATTTATCATGGCAACAACCGTAATAACTCCGGAGGCAGGCGAGATCAGCGAGACCTCGCCAAATAAGAAACAGCAGGCTGCACCTGTAAAGGAGCAACCCACCCACAAAGAATGGACTGCTACCCAGCGTGTGGCTTTCCGTATCGCATTCATCTTTTTCATCATTATGTGTATCCCGGTAACGGGCGAATGGTGGAATAACCTGGTGACCATCAACTGGTTCCATCTGCATTACCGCGATCTGTATGATATAGCGCGGTTTTCGCCAAGCATTTACAAATTTCAAAACCCTGCATATAACTTGTTAGGCTATATCGATTGGGTTGAAGCGCTTGTTATTGGTATTGTAGGCGGCCTTATCTGGACGGCTATCGACAATAAGAACAAGCAATATCATAACCTGTATTACTGGCTGCGCGTGGTGGTGCGGTACAGGGCAGGTATAGGCATAATCGGGTTCGGCTTTACAAAGCTGTTCCCGGTTCAAATGCCTTATCCATCGTTGGGTGTATTGAACGCCCATTTTGGCGATCTTACCGCCCAAAAAATCTACTGGCTTTCGGTAGGTATTGTACCATGGTACCAGGTATTTGCAGGTGTTGTGGAACTGGCCGCGGGCACCATGCTCTTCTTCCGCAAAACCACCACTTTTGGCGCTATTTTGCTGTTAGGGGCTTTGGGCGATATCACTTATGTAAACTTTGCCTATGATGGCGGAGTGCACGTTTATGCCTCGTACTTTGTGCTGTTTTCAGCATTTTTATTATGGTATGATGCTGTGCCGGTTTATAACCTGATAGTTAAAGAACGCTTTACTGTACCGCCGGTACTGATCCCGGTTTTTACCCAAAAATGGTTGAGGGTTACTCGCATCGTTTTAAAAACGGGGACCATAGGGATTTTCCTGGTTTGGCTGTATTATTTGCAGTATATAAATTTTAAATATGATCCTTACAAACAGCCGGGTACCAGCGGTGTGAAACAGTTGCGCGGTAATTATAACGTAAGCGAGTTTAAACTGAATGGACAGGATATCCCTTATTCGCCGTTGGATTCGGTGAGATGGCAGGGCGTTACGTTCGAAAAATGGTCGTCGTTAACCTTTAACGTTAACAAACCATTAAATCTTGATCTATCAAACGGTGGCGGTTCGCCAATGCGCGATATCAACCGTAACTTCGAGCTTACTGGCGTGGCTGGTGGTAAAAGGGTATTTTATTACGATGCCGATACCGTGAATAAAGTGCTTTATTTACAAGATAAATTGCCAGAACAGAGCAAGCGTAAAGGTAAACGCGGAGGCCGTGGCGGCGATAAAGGAAGCAATAATAAAATTGCCAAATCATTTATACCGGCCGAAGCACAGAAAAATATCCGTAACGAGGTAACGGCTATAGACCCTGCGGCACAATCAACCCGCCGCGAACGTGGTGTACCCGAGGAGTTAAAAGATAAACGCAAACGGGCGCATATGATACTAAATTATACGGCCGATGCAACGGGATCACACATTGTGCTTACCGGTAAAGACGACAAGAAAAATGATGTGTATATTGTGCTTGACCGCGTGAACCGCCAATACGCGCTTACCGATAGCAAATTGGTTGCGGGCAAATACTAAAAACAGATACCTATATGAAACCGGAAAAACGTGATTATGATGCAGTAATAGTAGGCTCAGGGCCAAACGGCCTTGCCGCGGCCATATTATTGCAGCAACACGGGCTTTCGGTTTTATTACTGGAAGGCAAGGACAAAATTGGCGGCGGTCTGCGTACCGAAGAGCTTACCCTGCCGGGCTTTAAACATGATGTTTGCTCAGCCATTCATCCGCTGGCGGCCGGTTCACCCTTTTTTGAGATTTTGCCTTTGGAGCAATTCGGCTTAGAATATATCTACCCGGAAGTTGCCGCGGCACATCCGCTTGATAACGGCACCGCCGCGGTGCTCAAAAAATCGATCATCGAAACAGCAGACGGATTGGGTGCCGATAGGGATGCCTATATCAAGTTAATGGCTCACATAGTAAAATCATGGCCGGGTTTGGCGGCAGATGTTTTAGGCCCGCTTACCTTCCCGAAACACCCGGTTGATCTGGCGATTTTCGGACTGGATGCTTTGACATCGTCAATCCATTTGGCCAAACGTTTTAAAACCGAAGACGCCAAGGGTCTTTTGGCCGGGATGGCAGCGCACAGCATTCAACCTTTAACCAATTTAACTACCTCGGCTATTGCTTTGGTGCTGATGGCCAATGGACATTTGAAAGGTTGGCCGGTACCTAAAGGTGGTTCGATAAAAATAGCTGATGCTTTGGCTGCATATTTTGTATCGATAGGAGGTAAGATAGAAGTTAATACCTATATCACCGCTTTTGATCAATTGCCATCTGCTAAAGCTGTTCTGTTTGATATCACACCGAAACAATTACTTCAAATTGCCGGGCATAAGTTTTCATCATTGTACAAATGGCAATTGGAGCGCTATCGATATGGTATGGGGGTTTTTAAGGTAGATTGGGCGCTGGATGAAGCAATTCCATTTACCGCAGAAGGAGCGAGGCTGGCTGGAACAGTACATATTGGCGGCACACTACGCGAAATAGCCTTCGGCGAGCAGCAGATCTGGGATGGTCAGCACTCCGAAAAGCCTTTTGTACTGGTTGCGCAGCAAAGTATTTTCGATAGTACCCGTGCGCCAGAAGGCAAGCATACAGGATGGGCTTACTGCCATGTACCCAATGGATCGAACAAGGATATGACTGAAATTATCGAAAAACAGGTAGAACGTTTTGCCCCGGGTTTTAGGGATCGCATCATCGGCAGGCATACTTTCAATACCCGCCAGCTGGAAAACTATAACCCCAATTACATTGGTGGGGATATTAACGGCGGGGTTATCGATATCGGCCAGCTGTTTACGCGGCCGGTATTGCGGCGCTCGCCTTACCGTACTTCGGCAAAGGGTATTTATATCTGTTCGTCATCAACGCCGCCGGGAGGCGGGGTACATGGCATGTGCGGCTATCATTCGGCTAAACGCGCACTAAAAGATGTGTTTAACATCAGTATAAAATCATAACAAATTATCACTTCATAAAAACTACTAATTATGTCAACCACCACTACTAAACTAACCCTGCACGAAGATTGGGCAGTAGTTATTTTAGGTTCCCTGATCATTATCCTGTCGCTGGCAGGCCTGCTTTTACCTGTACCAACTTTCGGCTGGAAAACCGGAGCCGATTTAACCGGTACCGTACTTGGTTCTACAAACCTGGTTAAAATACTTTTACAATTTGTTTTTGTAGCTATTATCGGAGGTATCGGTGCTTTAATTACCGGTAAATCGATAAAAAATTACGCGCTTGGTTTTCCCCTGGTTTATATCGTTACCATACTGGCGCTTGTGTTGGCGGGCAGCAGCCAGGCCAAATCACTTAACCTTGAGGCTGTAATTTTTAGCCTGGTTTTAGGTTTACTGATCAGCAATTTCATAAAACTGCCCGAGTGGTTAAAGTCGTCACTATCAACCGAACTGTTTGTAAAAATAGGTTTAGTGCTTTTAGGTACCAGCGTTATTTTTGGCGATATTTTAAAAGCAGGCTCATTAGGTTTGATCCAGGCTTTATTGGTGGTGACATCGGTGTGGTACTTTGCTTATTGGGTTTGTAAAAAACTCAAAGTTGACGACGAGATAGCCATGATGATCTCAAGCGCCGTATCTATCTGCGGGGTATCGGCAGCCATAGCTACAGCCGGAGCTATTAAAGGTGATTCGAAAAAATTATCCTACGTGATCTCAATGGTATTGATCACGGCCATCCCCATGATGATCTTTATGCCGATCATCGCCCATTACTTTAAATTTTCGCAGGCGGTTACAGGTGCCTGGTTGGGTGGTAGTATCGATACCACCGGTGCAGTTGTAGCCTCGGGTTCGTTAGTTGGCGAAACTGCTTTGAAGATCAGTACCATCGTTAAATTTTCGCAAAACGTATTGCTTGGTTTAGCGGCCTTTGCTATCTCTATTTACTGGACGTACACCAAGCATCCATCGGCAAAAGATAAAGACACCAAACCAACACTTAAAGTGATCTGGGAGCGTTTCCCGAAATTTGTACTGGGTTTTATCGGTGCATCGCTGCTGTTTTCATTCTTCCTGCCGCCATCGGCAGCTGCTACGGTAAAAGATAGTTTGAAAAATTTACAGGGACTTTGGTTCGCGCTGGCTTTTACCAGCATTGGGTTGGAAACCAACTTTGCCGATCTGTTTAATGAAAATAGCAAAAAGCCTTTGTACGCGTTTCTGATAGCGCAAACCTTTAATATTTTCATTACGCTGGCCATAGCGCTGGTATTGTTTTAACAGGTTTTATTATGCTGAAAAAGTTAAAGCTAAGGCGAAGCCATGCCCTTATTTTCGGGTTGATCATCATTATTGGGATGGTGATCTGGCTTTGGCTGCCTGTTAAGGGGGAGCCGAAATGGCCAAAAACTTTCGGCTATGGTAAAACGGCTACTCAGCGGGAAATTGGCAAACTGGATATTGATGTACGCCCCGATGGCAAAGGTTTGCCCGCAGGTAGCGGCAACATTACAGAGGGGGCCGTGATCTATACCAATAAATGTGCGGCCTGCCACGCCGCTGATGGTAAGGAGATAAAAGGTGTTAAACTACCCGGTCCACCGTTGGTAATTGGCGGCGGCAAAACCAAAACTATAGGTAATTACTGGCCATATGCCACTACCTTATTTGATTATGTGCGCAGGGCTATGCCTTACAATGCCCCCGGTTCGCTTACTGATGATGAAGTGTATAGCCTTTGCGCCTGGCTGCTTAATCAAAACAAAATTATTGCAGCAAACCAGGTAATGAATGCGCATACACTTCCGCAGGTAAAAATGCCGGCGCAGAAACTTTTTATTGTTGACGACCGCAAAGGCGGCCCTGAAGTAAAATAAATATGGAACAACAGGATAGGCCGGTAAAAACAACCGAAAAAAAGATCAGTCGCCGTATTTTGCTGGGCGGTGCTTTGGCTACGGCTATATTGCCTGTAACATCTGTGTTTGCAAAATATGTACAGATTGGCGTTCCTGCTGTTCCTGATCCTACCAAACAACCCGGCCCGTTGCCTGGTAAAGTTGGTACGCGTTCACCGTTTGAAAATCCGGTTAAAAAGCCATCGGATATTTCATCGCGTACCCCCTTGCAGGATCTGTACAGCACCATCACTCCGTCCGATCTGCATTTTGAGCGTCATCACGCCGGCGTACCATCTATCGATCCAAATCAATACGAACTATTGATTCATGGTATGGTAGATAGGCCAATGAAGTTTAGCCTGCACGATCTGAAACGTTTTCCTTCTGTAACCCGCACTTGTTTTATTGAGTGCGCAGGTAATTTCCGCACCGGAAAAGAGGAAATGACTGTTCAGGAGATTCTCGGCCTCACCAGCCAAAGTGAGTGGACGGGTGTAATGCTTTCAACCCTGTTTCGCGAGTTGGGGGTTAACCCAAAAGCAACATGGTTTTTGGCCGAAGGCGGAGATGCCGCCGTGCTTACCCGAAGCATCCCCATACATAAAGCCTGGGATGATGCCATGATAGTTTACGCCCAAAACGGCGAAGCGATACGGCCGGAGCAAGGTTATCCGGCAAGGTTGCTGCTACCTGGATGGGAGGGGAACACCAATGTAAAATGGCTCAGACGGATAGAAATTTCTGATGCTCCTTATTTTACCCGCGAAGAAACCTCTAAATATACATATCCGGTTAAGGATAAGATCAGGATGTTCAGCTTTGAAATGGATGCGCGCTCTATCATTACTTATCCATCCTTTCCGCAAAAAGTTGAGCGTGGTTGGATCGAGATCCGTGGCATAGGCTGGAGTGGCAGAGGTAAAGTGACCAGGGTTGAAGTAAGTACCGACGCCGGTAAAAGCTGGAATGAAGCCCGCTTACAAGGCCCCATATTGGAAAAAGCCCATACCTATTTCCGGTACTTATGGCAGTGGGACGGCGCTGAAACGGAAATTATGAGCCGGGTTACAGATGAAACAGGATATACTCAACCCACGCTAAAACAATTGATCAATGCCCGGGGCAAAGATATCGGTGGTTACCACATGAACCCGGTAACGGCCTGGAGGGTTAAAAAAGACGGTAGCGTGGTGTTTAAACCTGAGAAAAATTAAGTTGTTAGAATGTAATGCCTCAAAGCGGCTATTAACCGTGAACTGCCTTCCTGGGAGTACTTATTAAATAGGCTCTAATATAGCTATCCGCCACTCAAAGCATAAGCACCTCCATACGCAAGGAATACCTGATCAGTTCAAATAGATAATAAATCATAGTTTATAATGCCTTTTGGCACATGATCCTTAAAGATTTCTTAACATTGGATAGCTAAGTTTGTATCGGGTTATGGAAAAACTTTCGGACGAGCTTTTACTTTCAGGCATTCAGCAGCATAACCATGATGCTTTCAATGAGCTTTTTAACCGATATTGGAAAAAGCTTTTTAAAGCAGCTATGTCGCGCCTTGATGATGAGGATGCCGCGCAGGATGTTGTTCAGGAGGTTTTTATTAGCCTATGGCAGCGCCGCGAAACCATTGCTATCCATACCCAACTTGAAGCCTATCTTTTAAGTGCTGTTAGGTTTAGCGTGATGAGCCACTTCCGTTCGGTAAAAACAAACGAATTGCGGCTTCAGGATGCCTTGCAGCGCATCAATATCCTTGAAAGCGCCATTGCCGATCATACTGATTACTACGAGATGGAGAAAACGCTCGAATATGAGGTAAGCCACATGACCGAAACGCTGCAGAAAATTTATCACCTCCGTACCGAAAACTATAGCATTAAGGATATAGCCGCCGAACTGGGCTTGGCCGAGCAAACCGTAAAAAACTATATCTCAGAGGTATTGCGCCGCCTGCGCATCGCCATCAAAGAAAAACATCCTGAAAAGTACGCCGCTTACTTTAGCATCGTTTTGGCGCTACTTTACAAATAATTAACATAAACATAACTTAATTTATAAGTACTTCCGGCCGTTTACAGCGACTTAATGCTGAAAACGTCAAGATGGATAAATATAAATTCAGGGAATTACTAAAAAGGTACCAGGATGGTACCGCCAACGAAACCGAACGGGCGCTGGTTGAAGCCTGGTACGAATCGTACCCGCAAAACAACCGGTTCAACCTGTCGGACAATATCAAGAACAATCTTTTATCGCGCATCGGTTCGGTTATCCAACCGCCGGTTATTCAGCCTAAAAAACTTTGGCTGCCTTATCTAAGCGTTGCCGCGTCAGTATTATTGATATCGGCTATTGGTTTGATAAGCTACCTCAGCCTAAACAAAAAACAAGAAACTGTTTACGCCACGTTGCAAACCCATGCAGGCCAGATCAAACGATTGGTACTGGCTGATAGCTCGGTACTTTGGGTTAACGCATCAACCATTGTGCGTTACCCGCAGCAGTTTGATGAAAAGCGCCGCGAAATATACCTGGATAATGGCGAAGCTTTTTTTGAGGTGGTGCACAATGCTAAAAAGCCTTTTGTAGTGCATGCGCAGAAGGTGAATGTACAGGTATTAGGCACGTCGTTCAATATCAGCGCTTATAAAAATCTTCCGGCTATTAAGGTGGTAGTTGCTACCGGCAAGGTAGGGGTTACGCAAGGAAATAAAACCCTCGCGCTGCTAACTCCCGGCCAGGAATTGAGCTTCGACCGAATAGCTGGTACTTCAAATACACATGACGTTGATATAAACGATATCCAAAGCTGGAAAAGCGGTTATGTTGATCTGAAACAGGCCTCCTTTGCCGAGTTGGCTACAGTGGTGAAAAATCAATTAGGCATTCAGCTAAAAGCAGGCAATGATAAAGTTAGCGGCTTTCGTTTCACCATCCGCATTAAACAAAACTTACCTGCAGATCAAACCCTGCTATTGATAAACCAAATACATAGTACTCACTACAGAAAGGAGGGCAACCAGATAATTATCTACTAAATACTCAGCACACAAACACAAAATATATAAAAAAGGCAAGCAATGGGCTGCCACCCACGCCTGCCAAGCTAAGCAATCGTTTCAAAAACTACAAAGCCAATAAAAATATGAATTTCTGTACACAGTTATGGAGGCAATTTATGCGCATTACCATTTTATTAATTTGCATTACGCTTACTATAGGACTGGTAACTGTTAAAGCAACCGTTACCAAGGCCCAGGGGCTAAACACCAGCGTTAGCATCAGTGCTAAAAAGCAAAACCTGGCAACCGTTATTAGGCAAATACAGCAACAAACCAATGTTGTTTTTGCTTATGATGAAGATTATTTGCAACTCAGGGACAAGCTGGTTACATCTGTTAGTTATGTTAACCAATCGTTGGGATATGTATTGACCGAGCTTTTTAAAGATACCCGCGTGGGGTTTAAAGAGCACGCCGGTACCATTATCCTTTATAAATACGCTATCGGCAAACTATCCGGCCGGGTAGTTGACGACAGCGGAGAAATTTTGCCAAGTGCAACAATTAAAGTAGTTGGAACCAACTATGGCGCTATTGCAGGTGCTGATGGTACTTTCGCTTTAAGCCTGCCCGAAGGTGTTTACACCGTTGAAGCTACTTTTTTAGGTTACCAGAAATCGACCATCAAAGATGTTAAGGTTAACAGCGATAAAAACGCATCTATCAACTTTACATTGGTTGGTGGTAACCAGCTTAAAGAGGTAACTGTGAGTTATGGTAAACAACGCTCGAAAGAAATTACCGGCTCAATTACTGAATTGAGTGCATCTAAACTACAAGACATGCCTGTTATGCAATTCGCTCAGCAGTTGCAGGGTACGGCAGCGGGTGTGCAGGTAGCGCAAAGCAGCGGTCAGCCCGGCCGTGGTGTGGAGTTCCGTATTCGCGGTGCGGCATCTTTTTATGCCAGTAACCAACCGCTGTTTGTGATAGATGGCAGCCCGATAACCGGTAGTATCAACAACATTAACCCTGCCGAAATTGAAAGTTTCAGTATTTTAAAAGATGCTTCGGCTACAGCGTTATATGGGTCGCGCGCAGCTAATGGCGTTATATTGATCACTACCCGCCATGCCAAACCCGGCGACGCTAAAGTGGAGTTTAACGCCAATTACGGTGTGCAAAAGATCCCCGACGGGCTTGTACCTAAAATGATGGACGCCCGAGGTTTTGCCCAGTACATGAATGATAAATTTGCCGATGCCCGCAAATATGAACCAGGCTATACTACAGCTACCCCTGCCGAATATTTAAACCCGGAACAATATGGCGAGGGCACTAACTGGTATAAATTGCTTACCCGTAGCGCACCGATTCAAAACTATGATATCACGGTACGAACCGCGCGCGAAAGGTCGACATCTACCGTTATGATCGGTTATCAAAAACAGGATGGCGTGCTGATCAATACCGGCACGCAATTGTTTTCGGCCAGGATCAACCAGGATTTCACTTCGGCCAATAACAGGTTGAAAATAGGATTTAACCTGGCACCAAGCTACCGTTTAGATCACAACAACCGTTTAAGCACCGATGGTGTAGGTGGATTGTTCGAACGTATTTTTGAGGCAAGTCCGTTAAAATCCCCTTACAATGCCGATGGTACATTTAACCGCGATACTTATTCGCCTGGCATGGTGGCTTATATTAATCCATTAGCACAGTTTACTTTAACCAATGATGACTATAAAACCACGCGCATCCTTGCCAATGGTTATTTAAACTATGAGTTTTTAAAAGGATTGAGCGTGCGCACTAATGTGGCTATTGATAAAGGGAATGAATCGCGCAAATATTTCCAGTCGGGTGTGGTGACTTCAACAGCTGGTCAAACTACCGGTACAAATAGCTTTACCGATAATGGATCATACACTGCCGAAGCCAATTTGGTTTACAACAAGTCATTCGGCGATCATAATATCGAAGCATTGGTAGGTTACTCTGCGCAAAAATATAGTGGCACTAATGGTAGCGTTACTGGTTTGGGTTTTCCGAGCGATGATATCCCGTATGTAAACGCGGCAACAATTTTATCAAATGGCGGCGGCGGTTATGGTGCTTACTCATTATTATCGAGCATTGCTCGCATAAATTATAATTACAAAGGCCGCTACCTGTTACAGGGTGCTATCCGCCGTGATGGGTCATCACGTTTTGGAGCCAACGAGCGCTATGGTAACTTCCCTTCAGTTTCGGCTGGTTGGGTAGTTAGCGATGAAAAGTTTATGGAGCGTTTTCGCGTGCTTAGCCTGTTAAAACTACGCGCCAGCTATGGTATTACCGGTAACAACTTTTTCGCCAATAATTATGAGGCACAGGCTACCATTGGTCAGTATTTTTACGAGCTGAACGGCCAATCTGTAGTAGGGCAAACCATTAATCGTTTGGCCAACAGGAACCTTCGTTGGGAGCGTAATAAACAGTTGGATTTTGGTTTTGACGCATCTTTCCTGAACAACCGCATTAACTTTACTTACGATTATTACCATAAAACATCGGATGGTTTGATCATGCAGCGCCCAATTCCGGTAGCTTCGGGTTTTGGCAGCCTTTTGGATAACGTTGGCGCAATTAACCTTTGGGGCCATGAGTTCACATTAAACACCGTAAACCTTAATGGTAAACTGAAGTGGAGTACCAACCTAAACGTTTCTATCGATCGTAACCGGATCAAAGACCTGGTTAGCCCGGGCTATATCCGCCGCAACAACACCGTAACTTCCGATTATTTCCGTCAGCAGGAAGGGCATCACTTAGGCGAGTTTTATGGCTTTGTGTGGTTGGGATTGTATAAGGATGCTAACGACCTGGCTAATTCGGCCAAACACGGCAGCGCATCAGATGTGGGCACACTTAAAATGAAAGACCTTAACGGCGACGGCGTGATAGATGATGTTAACGACCGTACCTTCATCGGCGATCCAACTCCTTCTTTCACTGGTGGTTTAACCAATAATTTTACATATAAAAACTGGGACCTGAACATTCATATGGCCTTCTCTGTAGGCGGTAAAATATTAAACGCCGCCAAATGGGCGTACCAAACCAACCTCGACGGTTCGCGTGTGATGCTGGCTTCGGCTGCTGATCGCTGGCGCTCTCCGGAAAATCCTGGTTCCGGAGTTTATCCGCGTACCAAAACCGGCACAACAGCGCTTGGCCGTTCGGTTAACAGCCAATGGGTTGAGGATGGCTCATACCTGACCGCCAAAAACATCTCGTTAGGTTACCGTTTCAACATGAATGATCAATCATTGATCCGCAGCATCCGCGTTTACGGATCTATTCAGCAAGCCTTTGTGTGGACTAAATATTCGGGTATGAACCCGGAGATCAACTTTGCCGGTCTTGATCCAACCTTAGGTATTGGTGTTGATGAAAACGCGTACCCTATTTCGCGCACGGTTTCATTTGGTGTTTCAGCAAGTTTTAAATAATAGAATACTAATCATAACATGATGAAAAAAATATATTTACTGTTAGCCCTGGTTGCGATTGGCGCTACCGCCTGTAAAAAAAGTTATATTGACCTTTCGCCGGAAGATTCATATACCGACGTTACCTTTTATAAAACTCCCGATCAGTTTAAGCAAGCCGTTATAGCGGCCTATGCGCCTTTGCGCGATGTGTTGGTGAACGACTACTTCACATCAGAAATGCGATCTGATAATACCATTTATCAGCCCAAACCAAGCGATAGGGGCACGGCTTACCTTTACCGCGAGGCTATTCCTAATTTTACCAATACCTCAACAAACTCGTACGTTAACGCGGTTTGGCAGCACTGCTATACCGGTATTTCGCGTACCAATATCGTTATCGAGCGATTGAAGACAACAAGTTTTGATGCTGCCGTAAAACAACCTTTAGATGGTCAGGCTAAATTTTTACGCGCCTTATATTACTTTAAACTGGTGCGTTTGTTTGGCGGGGTGCCCTTGTTTTTGAAAGAGGTTACCAGTGCTGAGGAAGCATTTTTACCACGCTCAACTGCCGATCAGATCTATACCCAGGTTATGGCCGATGCTAAAGATGCCATCAGCGAATTACCAGCCCCTGCCAAATTTCCACAAACCGGCGAGGCTACCAAAGGCTCGGCAACCATGTTGCTGGCGGATGTTTATGTAACCCAAAAGAAATGGGCCGATGCCGAAACTTTGCTAAACACTATGGCCGGTATGGGTTACGGATTGAATGCCAATTACGCCGATGCTTTTACACCAACCAATAAAAACAGCAAAGAATCGGTTTTTGACATCCAGTTCTTAGAAGGTACATTGGTAGGTACTTCGCCCAACCCGCTTACGTTTCACTTTTTGCCACGTAGTACCAATACATCAATTATAACAGGTATTGCTATCAATAACAGTGCTACAGGTGGCTGGAATACCCCAACACAGGATCTCATCAACTCGTACGAGCTTAACGATAAGCGTTTAGACGCATCTATCGGTATTGCCGAAGGTACTTATAACGCAAGCGATCTGTTCACCTATTCGGCCAACAAAAGTATCATCAACTATACTCCAACTGGCGGTAAGGTTGCCGTGCCTTATATTAAAAAATACGTGCATACGCCTATAGCAGCTATAACCGGATCAAGTGATAATTTCCCGATCTATCGCTATTCGGGCGCTTTGCTGTTATTGGCCGAAGCACAGAACGAGCAAGGTAAATCACCTTTAACACCGCTTAATGCTGTGCGTGCCCGTGCGGGACTGGATCCTGTTACCACTGCCGATCAATCGCAGCTACGGGACATTATCCTGCACGAAAGCCGTATAGAACTGGCTTTTGAAAACCACCGCTGGCACGATCTGGTACGTACCGGCAAAGCTGTTGACGTAATGAATGCTTTTGGAGCAGCGCTGAAAACACAGGTATCATATCTTACTCCTGATACTTACAACGTAACCACCAATAAGCTGCTTTACCCTATCCCGCAAACGGAGATCGATCTGAATCCCGGAGCTATGACTCAAAACCCTGGTTATTAATTTTTTTAGGCAGATGGACAAATGTCCGTCTGCCTTTTTTTAAACCGAATACATATGCTTTCAAAATACAAAATATCGGCATTCGCGGGTGTGTTGGCCATGCAATTTGCTGCCGTAAACAGCGTACTCGCCCAGCAAAAAGAGCCTGAAACAGTTTTAAATACCCCCGGGCAACCGGCGGCGGTGAAAAAAGGTGATTTCGCCATTGCTGTTTTACCCGATACACAATACTACCTGGCCCAGGCCCAGCTTGGTGGAACCTTTGATATGTTTAAAGCCCAGATCAACTGGATCCAGCAAAATCAACAGAAAGAAAATATAGCCTACGTAGCCCATATGGGCGATATCACCGATCACGGCGATAACCCGATAACCGAACGCTCCGAATGGTACCTGGCCAAAACTGCTCTTTATGGTTTGGAAACCCCAATAAGCATTCCGTACGGACTTAGCGTTGGTAACCATGATCAATATCCATCGCAATATGCGGTAACAGGTACAACTACCAATTACAACAAATACTTTGGTGTAAAACACTTTGAGGGCAGGCCATATTATGGAGGTCATTACGGAACAAATAATGATAGCCACTACGACTTATTCAGTGCAGGTGGGGTAGATTTTATCGCCTTGTTTTTAGAGTTTGATTCGCATAATGAAGATCAGGCTAAGCTTTATGGTTGGGCTAATGACGTGTTGAAAGAAAACTCATCGCGCAAGGCTATCGTTATAAGCCATTCCATTTTGCACTTTAACCCCATTACAGGCAATAATTCACAACCTGCGCCATTCAATGCCGAAGGCAAAGCCATTTACGAAGCGTTGAAGGGCAACGCCAATATTTTCATGATGCTTTGCGGCCACGTAGGCGACAATGGCGAGGGCTACCGGGTTGATACCTACAACGGGCATACCATCAAATCATTTTTAAGCGATTATCAGAGCCGCACAAATGGCGGCAACGGCTTAATGCGCCTGTACAAATTTTCGGTAAAAAATAATACGTTGAGCGTGCGCACATTTTCTCCCTATGCCAAGATTGAAGAAACCGATGCCGATAGCCAGTTTACCGTACAGTTATTCTAATACAATACATCAATCTATTTAATACGACACCCAATGAAGAAGATTTTTAAAGGCTTTATACTGCTTTTGCTGGCTGCTACAACTGTAAAAGCGCAGGATAAACACGTGGTTTTGATCAGTATAGATGGTTTCCGCCCCGAGTTTTACCTTGACCCATCGTGGGGGATGGTGAACGTACGCCAGGCTATGGCTAAAGGTTCGTATGCAGAAGGGGTGAGGGGGAGTTTCCCAACGGTTACTTATCCCTCACACACTACCATCATCAGCGGCGTATTACCTGCCAAGCACGGTATTTACTATAACACACCCGTTGAACCATTGGGCATAACCGGTAAATGGTTTTGGTACTATAAAGATATTAAAGTGCCTACGTTGTGGACGGCCGCCAAAGCCGCCGGCATAGTTACCGCCGGTGTAAGCTGGCCGGTAACCGTTGGCGCGCCAATTGATTATAACCTGCCCGAGTATGTGATCCTCCCTAAAGATAAAGGCGAAAAGAAAGACGAAGTTAAAGCCCTGTACCAGGAATCGAACCCAAAAACGCTATTTGACGAGGTCCAGGAAAACGCGATAGGCAAATTAGGTGAATACGGTGCAGTATTGAACGATTACACCAACGATCAGAATAAAGCTCGGATGGCTGCCTACATTTTACGCAAATATAAACCGGGCTTCCTGGCTATCCACATCGGCCTTACAGACCATTACCAGCATGAGCAGGGCCGCGATGGCGATAAAGTACTCTCGGCTGTAGTAGGTGTGGACGTTGCTGTGAAAACCATCATAGATGCCATTGAGATGGCGGGCCTAAAAGATAGCACAACCTTTATCATTACCGGCGATCATGGTTTTGTTGATATCCATACACAATTTAACCCCAACGTAGTGTTGGCCAAAATTGGTTTGTACAACGATGCCGATAAAGAAAACTGGAAAGCCTATTTTCAGCAAAGCGGCGGCTCAGCGTTCCTGCACCTGCGCGATCCGAAAGATAAAGCCTCTTTAGAGAAAGTGAACAAAGCCCTTGCCGATCTTCCGCAGGGTATAAAAAAGCTATTCCACGTACTTAACAAGCAGGAAATAGCCGCCGCCCAAGGCGATCCGAACGCCTTTTTAGCTTTGGCCGCTTATCAGGGCATCTGCTTCGGCGCGACTGCCAAAGGCGAATTATTAACTGCCGCCAAAGGTGGAACCCATGGTTATATGCCAACCGATTTTAAAGAGATCCAAACGGGCTTTTTAACCTTTGGCAGGCGTATTAAACAAGGTACTGTACTGCCTCTGATAGGTCAGGAAGATATCGCGCCCCTTGTTGCCGAATTGCTGGGATTGAAGATGGAAAGTATTGATGGTGTTGTGTATCCCGGTTTATTAAAAGCTAAATAATGATATGAGTTTGGGATAAGAAAACACGGATGTCATTTCGAACAAACGATGGGGACATGTGCGTAGGAGTGAGGAGAAATCTTCTACACCATGCTTTACCGGATACATGGCCGCTTTACAAGGCGTATAAGATTTCTCTTTCGCCCGCGCGCTCTTTCCCGCCCTGCTCTATCGAAATGACATTTTCGTTAAACGTAATACATTTTTCTTATTCCTAACGGCCCTTAAATAATATCTAAAAAACAAACAAAATCCTATTTAAACATCATAAAAATAGTAAGCCTCAAAAATGCGGGCAGGTTGAAGTTCTATTACTCGGAGACTGGCAATAAATTCAACGGCCCATCTACTCGCTCCGCGGAACATCGCAAAGTGCCAATACCGATTTCTTTTTTGCCGATATCAACGGCGATGGTAAAGCCGATCAGATGAGGTGGAACTATGCCGAAAACAGCGGTGAATTACGAAATTACTTTGGCAAGCAGGAGCAAAGCCTATGTCAAAGCCATTGCAAAGGTAGCTTGGAGGTTTACTTCAGGCTACCTTGCTGTAAGGATAGCCTGAAGTTTTGAACCTGTTAATTGATAGCGTTTAAGTAAAGTTATTCGTTTCGCAAACTCTTTACCGGGTTCGCTATTGCAGCTTTAATGGTTCTGAAACTTAATGTAAATAATCCTATTACCAGCATGCCTACTCCGCCGATAACAAATACCCACCAGCTAATAGCCACATGGTCGGCAAAGCTTTCCATCCATTTATTTACCGCATACCAGGCAATTGGTGTTACTATAACAAAGGCCAGTAAAATGAGCGATATAAGTTCTGTAGACAACAGGGCTACAATTTGAGTAACGCTTGCGCCAAACACTTTGCGTATGCCAATTTCCTTTGCCCGTTGATTGGTGGTGTAAATGGCAAGGCCAAATAAGCCGAGGCAGCTTATCAACACCGAGAAGCCCGTTGCCCAATTTAGCAGGGTTGAGGTGTGTTGTTCTTGATCGTAAAATCTGGCTATAGTGTCATCGTAAAAATGGCAATCGAAATCATCGTCGGGATAAACCTTTTTCCAGGCCTTTGCCATATTTGCGATAGCGGTTTTCCACTCATTACCGCCCGGGGTTTCAGGGTTTAACGCAATGTGTAACGTCATCATAGGCCGGTGTATCGGATTACCTGGCAAAATAATTGATGGATAGATGGGCGAATGAAGCGACCGCTGATTAAAATCGGCAACTACACCAATAATTGTTATACCCGGGCGCTTGGCACCATGCCAGTTTAACTGCTTTCCTATAGCGTCATTCGGATTAGTAAATCCTAATATTTTAGCGTAAGTATTATTGATGATGGTAGCTTTCCCGGTATCAGCCTGGGTTAGATTTCTGCCGGCAAGTAATTTGATCTGGTATATGTTGATGTAGTTCTCATCAGCAGATTTAACTATCACTTCTTCTGTTACAATTTGTTTTTTTTCATCGTTGTAAACCAGTCGTGTCCTGTTATATACGTCGGATGAGGGCGGGTCATCTCCTAAACTCACAAGGGCAACCTGCGGCATCAACCTAAATTCACTAAGCAGTACCTGGTTGCTGCTTGCTTTAGTGGTTCCCCAGGGCGTATTAATAACCAGGATAGCATCCTTTTTAAACCCGAGGTTTTTATGAAGTGCATAATAAATTTGCCTGCTCACAAAAATAGTAGCCATTATAAAAAACTGCGCAACAACAAACTGCGAAACCGTAAGCGATTTACGAAGCCACGAGTTTCGTGTTTTATTACTGTTTTCTTGCACCTGGTTTTTCAATACAGATACCGGTTTATAACCCGAAAGCACAATTGCCGGATAAAAGCCCGATAAAATACTTATCACAATAATTAAAATCAGTAGAAAAAGTATTACATCCGGGTGTAGAATATTCGCGTGAATATCCGGAGATATAACATCGGCAAACATTTTTAATATAACTGGCGCAAGCAACACCGATATGCAAACCGCACAGAATGTTATAAAAAACGTTTCGAATAAAAATTGAACCACTAACTGTATCCGGCTACTGCCCAGTGTTTTTCTGATCCCGATCTCCTTTGCTCTTTGAGCGGCCTGGGCGGTAGTTAAATTCACATAATTGATACATGCCAGCAACAATAAAAAGCAAGCGGCGGTCAACAACCCATAAAGTGTAGTTTTGCTGGCTGGTGATGAAAAACTAAAAATATTATAGTTGGGATTGTAGTGAATATCATCTAATGGCTGCAAAGCCAGTTTTACAGCGTCTGTAATCCCTTTTTCTCCGGGCCGCGGCGAATTGTTTTGTTTGAAGATTATATTGATCTGTTTTACAACCGCAGGAACCGAGGCGCCTGGCGCCAGTTTTAAAACAGCCTCCGATCCCGAAAAGATACGGTCCCATGTGTTTATCCCTAACTCGGCAGATAAACTTTTGCTGCTTGTAACAGTGCTCA
Organism: Mucilaginibacter sp. CAU 1740; assembly: GCF_039839285.1. Lineage (NCBI taxonomy): Bacteria > Pseudomonadati > Bacteroidota > Sphingobacteriia > Sphingobacteriales > Sphingobacteriaceae > Mucilaginibacter > Mucilaginibacter sp. CAU 1740. Next base: position 25,182 of record NZ_JBDOQS010000007.1, read on the forward strand.
TGGATATAAAATCGTGAAAGGTAAAATCACTGTTTTTAGTAAACGTTTCTACTATCCCACTAACAGTAGTTTTAATAGTATCGTAGGATATTACTTTGCCAACCATATCGTGATATGATAACGACGGGAAGTAAAGCCTGGCTTGTTGTGATGTTAGTACAACCTGACCGGGCGCATCCAGCGCGTGTTGTGGTGAGCCGGCAAGCCATACATAATTAAAGATCTTAAAATATTGCTGATCGGTAAGTATTATCTTGTCCGGGTTTTTAAACCGCTTTTGTGTTTTTTTATCTTTGTCGATATATACAAACGGAGGCGATACTTCATGTATCGGCGTTATGTTCTCTATTCCTGAGGCCTGGGTTTTGATGGCCTCGGCCAACGGGTTAGGCAGTCCGCTCGAATAGTTTTCATGCCCTTGAAATGACATATTCATAACCACGCGGTAAATCCTGTCGCTGTCTTTATGAAATTTATCAAACGTGAAATCGTAATTTACAACAAAGTAAATTACCATGAAGGCGCTGATACCGATGGATAAACCGATAACATTTATCAGCGTAAATAGCTTGTGCCTCCAAAACCCACGGAACGCGATCTTAAAATAAGTTTTAAACATATAATTGCCGGTTAATTTTTCATGCGTCCACCCCTTAGGGTTTGCATGGCTCAATATTAGCGGCATGGGTTGGTTAAAACCTCTCAAGTTATAAGATGGGAGAACTTTTTGAAGGTGGTTTTTATATTCCAGAGGCGTTTTTCCTGTAAACTGCTTAAAAATGCGATGAAAGCTACTTTGCGAATTGAAGCCCGATTCATACGCGAGTCCGAGCAGGGTGATATGATCATATGCAGGATCCTGCATTTTTTGTGCAACCTCACGAACGCGGTATTCATTAATAAAATCGTTAAAGCTTTTTTTGAAAACTGTATTTATTATCCGGGATAATTCATGTGTATGCAAATCGAGTTTTTCAGCAAGGGATGTGAGGCTCAATTCCGCGTCGCGATAGTATCCTTTTTGTTTGATCTCCAATTTCAACCAGGAGCCTTTTTGCTTCATACCCATCGGCAACAACGGTTTTATAGCAATATCGGCAGTATCAGTAATTTCTGTTTTAAGATGACTTTTACCGGCCATCCAAATTATTATGCATATCAAAAGAAGGTATAAAGCATAATAGTTGTTTAAGCTTGATCCGTTAGCGTAATAAAAATAATCAACAGCGGTAAAGGGTATCCACAACAACCATAGTACACTGAGCGCGACGAGCGGACGATTTAACCATTGTAGCTCATTACGGTAGCGGTCGCCCTCTCTGAATTGTTTTTCCTGGTAAAAACGATAGACATGTTTATGGCATAGATATAAATAGATGGCAACTGAAAGGAACGCGAGTAGCTGTACTACAGCGTTTATTTGGTTATAAATAACGTTCCCGGTTTCCAGGTTTTGTATTGCAGGAAATACCTGGATGCTTAGTTCCGGCAGTAATGGGATAAAGTGCAGCAGATCCTTGCGGCGAATGATGTAAGTGGGCCGGGTTACCTGGCGTACATAAAAGTAGATCAAGGGGCCAAAGGCCATCGAAAACCGTAGCGGCAAAAAGTTAAGGAAAGGAGTAAACTGTGCCAGGCCGGTGTCGGCTGTAAAAACGCTCACTATCCACAAAGCAGCAGTAATCATTAAAACGGCCAACCAACGGTTTGCAGGTCGGCTTTCCTTAGGTGCAACCCATAGAAAGACAGATAGCGTTAAGCTGATAAATACAGCCCCTAAAAACGCAATATCATAAAAAGTAATATGGAGTGTAAAGGGCATCAATTGAGTTTAGGTACTTTATCGCTTTCTCAAACCTAATAAAATGTTACTATAAATTCAAGATAACCTTCGCAGGAGGATACTTACTACATTTGTTGGTATTGATTTTTTATTGATGTGTGTGAGTAGCGCTTACCGGATTATAATTTCCGGGGGCATTTTTTCGGTTTTAAACTCTTCAACACGCCATTTACTTTCAATGGTTTTGATAAGCAGCTCGGTAGCTACCTGGCCCATCTCAAAAGCAGGCTGCCGTACCACAGTTAAAGGCGGATCAAACAGCTGCACAACGTCAGAATTGGTAAAGCCCGCCAACTCTATATCATCAGGGATCTTTAACTGAAGTTTTTTTAATATCCCCATGCAACTGATAGTAAGTTTATCACTGCCGCTAAATATAGCATCGGGGCGTGTAACCGAACTTAAAAGTTCATTAATTGCTATCTCCACCTCTTCAATGATCTTACCACCGTGGTTGCAATACTTTACATGTTCGGGGCTAAATTCAAGTCCATATTGGTGTAACGCGGCCTTGTAGCCATCAAGCCTTTCCTGGCTTATTAGCAGGTTGTTTGAATTGGTTACATGGGCTATCTTTTTATATCCGGCCTTAATAAGTGTTTCGGTAGCTTCAAACGCGCCTTTAAAATTATCGGCCACCACCTTGTGGGTTTCCAGGCCGGGCGCGGCACGGTCAAAAAACACGATCGGAAAACCTTTATCCAATAAATATTTGAATTGAGACGTATCAGTTGTTTGTGCGGATAAGGATACCAGTAACCCATCAACATGCCGCGAAAGCAGGTGTTTTACATTGGCGTTCTCCCTATCAAACGATTCGTGGGTTTGCGTAATGATAACATGATAGCCCCTGTTATAAGCAATAGATTCGATACCATTAATAGCCTGCGAAAAATAATCATTGGCAACCTCACAAACTACCACACCTATCGAGTGGCTTTTTTGCTCTTTCAGGCTTAGGGCAATAGGGTTGGGGCGGTAGTTTATTTTTTCGGCATACTCAAGCACCAGCTTTTTGGTGTCGCTACCTATTTCATAACTGCCGTTAAGGGCCCTTGATACGGTAGATACAGACACTCCCAGCGCTTTTGCAATATCCTTAATAGTTACTGATTCAAACATAATTGGTTTGTTTATCGGATGCTTAATGTCCGTAAAAATATTTGGAGCAGGCTAAGTTATTTTAAAATTGGCAATACCCACGTTAATAAGTTGCCAATTTTACACAAACGTTTCTGGGAACGTTTGCGTGGTTTTAGTTGTTTAAAAACTTTTTTTTATAGAGATATGCCTTTAATCTTGTTAAGGATTTTATTCCGTAACCAAATTATCAAACTATAAAAACAGCAGTATGCAGGCGGTCAGGTCACCTTTATTTACAGTAGTTTTGCTTGTGTTGACAGTGTTTATGGTCGGGGCTTAAAACCCCAAGTTATTTAAGGAAGGGGATAGTATTTGTCGTTGGCGATCCTTGGTTTTATAACGAATATGTAGATGGTAAAAAATTACCGCCAGACTACGAAAACTTTAGCGCGGCTAACGATATGGTAAGCTGGCTGATAAAACAAACCCACTCAAAAAAAACAAAGCAAATGAGATTATCACGATATAACCTGAACAAGATCAACATGCCGGCAAACGAATTGCCACCAGCTAACGTGTTCGACCTGGAAGAGAAAGTACTGCAATTTGGTACCGGCGTGCTTTTACGCGGCCTGCCCGATTATTTTATTGATAAAGCAAACCGCCAGGGCTTGTTTAACGGTAGGGTAGCGGTTGTTAAATCAACAGACAAAGGCTCAACTTCCGATTTCGATTTACAGGACGGCCTGTACACAATTTACTCAAAAGGCGTAGATAATGGTGTTGAAGTAAACGAAAAGGTGATCTGCTCGGCCATTAGCCGGGTACTTTCGGCAACCGGCGAGTGGGAGGAGATCCTGGAGATAGCCCGTAACAAAAGTTTGCAGGTAATTATTTCCAACACTACCGAGGTTGGTATTCAGTTGGTTAAAGAAGATATCCGTAAACATCCGCCAACATCATTTCCGGGTAAGCTACTGGCTGTTTTGTACCAGCGTTACCTGGCCTTTAATGGCAGGGAAGATACTGGTCTGGTGATTATCCCTACCGAGTTGATCATTGATAACGGCAAAAAACTGGAAGCCATTGTGCTTGAACTGGCCCACCTTAACAAACTGGAACCCGCGTTTATGGATTGGTTGGAGAGTAGCAATAGCTTCTGTAATTCGTTGGTGGATAGGATTGTGCCGGGCAAGCCAACTGATGAGGTAAGTAAAGCGCTTGAACAGGAACGGGGTTATGCCGATAGCCTGGCCATTATGTCTGAAACTTACAGTCTCTGGGCTATTGAAGGCGATGAAAAAATAGCCAAAGTGCTATCCTTTGCAGCAGCAGACAAAGGCGTTGTGATAACCCCGGATATCGAGCTTTTCAGAGAGTTGAAATTGCGTTTGCTTAACGGTACGCATACCCTTAGTTGCGCGGTTGCCTACCTCTCTGGTTTTAAAACGGTTAGAGAAGCCATGGGTGACAAGCAGTTTACGGCTTTCATCAGTGAGTTAATGCTCAACGAGATCAGGAAGGCCATTCCGTACCAGATAGATGACACTGTTTCCGTAGATTTTGCCCAGAAAGTATTGGATAGGTTTCGCAACCCTAACATCCTGCATGAGTGGTTGAGCATTTCTATGCAGTACACCACCAAAATAAAAATGAGGGTGGTGCCATTGTTACTAAACCATTACAAGTTAAACAATACCGTACCCAAGTTAATTGCCAGGGGTTTTGCCGCATACCTTCGTTTTATGCAGATATCTGAAACTGCCGATGGCAAATATGCCGGGCAGGCCAATGGCGAAACTTATGTGGTAACTGACGACAACGCTGCTTATTTCAGCAAAGTATGGCAGGGTAATAACGATGCCGAAATTATTAACAGCATCCTGAAAAATAGAAACCTTTGGGATGCTGACCTTACCGCTTTGCCTGGTTTTGCAGAAGCTATTATTGCGCAATTTAATCAGATGAATATTGAGTTGGCCGCTGTAAAACATGGCCAGGATGATTTTATTCTGTAAAACAGGGGCGTCTCTTTATAAATTTGTTAAATCAAAAATGAAAATACTTACTTGTAAAACTCCCGGAACGCTTGAATACGGCACCACAGATGTGCCGGAACTTAAACCCGGATTCGCGCTACTCAAAATAAAACGCATAGGTATTTGCGGCACCGATCTGCATGCTTTTGAAGGCACGCAGCCTTTTTTCAGTTACCCGCGCATATTAGGCCACGAGCTTGCCGCCGAACTGGTTGACGCGGGCAACGCCGAAGGTTTTGAAACAGGCGAGCGTGTAACCTTTATACCATATTTTAATTGCGGGCATTGCATTGCCTGCCGCTCGGCAAAACCAAATTGCTGTGTTAATATCCAGGTTTGCGGCGTGCATACCGATGGTGGCATGGCCGAATACCTACAGGTACCGGATCATTTACTGGTACACGGCGAGGGGCTAAGCTTTGACGAACTGGCACTGGTTGAACCCTTAGCTATAGGCGCGCATGGCGTACGCAGGGCCGATGTGCAACCCGGCGAGTTTGTACTGGTGATTGGAGCAGGCCCCATTGGCCTTGGCATTATGGAGTTTGCGCGCATAGCAGGCGCTAATGTAATTGCAGCCGATGTGAATGAACACCGCCTGGCCTTTTGTAAAGACAACCTTAAGGTTGAACATACCATCAATGTAAAAAGCGAAGACATTGCCGAACGGCTTAAAGAAATTACTAATGGCGATATGCCAACTGTGGTTATTGATGCTACTGGCAATCAAAAGGCCATCAACAACGCCTTTTTATATTTAGCACATGGCGGCCGCTATGTGTTGGTGGGTTTGCAGCGCGATGAATTAATTGTTAGTCATCCAGAGTTTCATAAACGCGAAAGCACGCTGATGAGCAGTCGAAACGCTACCCGGCAGGATTTTGAACACGTGATCAACTCGATGAAAAAGGGACTTGTTGATCCTCAAACCTACATAACACACCGGGTTAGTTTTGATGAAGTGAAAGATCGGTTTGAAAGCTGGCTTGATCCGGCCAACGGGGTTATAAAAGCCATTGTGGAGGTATAAGTATGATGAAGAGGGCGTTTTGTTTAATGATATTATGCTGTGCTTTTTGTATTGTAAAAGCACAGCATAACGGGCATTCGATATCTGGTTAATACCTTGTTACGTATAGGGTAACCATATGTTTGCAGATATGGAAACGTAAGTACCTTTTGAGAGATGAAGCCGAAAGGCAAAAGGTTTTTGCTGCTTTTTATCTTGCTGCTCCTGTTTGCTAACGAAGGCAGGAAGATAAAGAGCAGGCTACAGCCCCAACATCAGTACAATATCCTTCTTCCTTTCCGCTGGCAAAACGTTCATATTAATTACTTTTCCACCTTTCAGCGTAACTTCAACCGTAGTATTGTAGGGCGCGTGAAGTTTAAAATGCACATCCCAATCCTTTGGCCAGGCAGGGAACAGCAGGATCTTTTTATCATCAACCTGCATCAGCATTTCCTGCAGGCCTATCATGCCCGAACCTCCCCAGTTATGATCGGGAGTCCAATCAAAACCTGGCCCCCAGAATGCAGGGAAACGCCTGCCCGAGTTTTTTAGTTTGAAAGTGGTAAGCTTCGCGGCCTCATCAGTAAGCCCCAATCGGGCGGCAAATATATTGTCCTGTTTCCAGCCTATGCCGCTCCTGAATTTAGCTACAAGGGTATCCAGTTTCCAGGTGTTAATAGCAATATCTAAACCCGGTTTACCCAGGCCGAAAATACCCCATGGATACACCGGGTAAAACTGGGTATTTTCTTCATTGTTAACCCGCTCCCATGATTTTGCCGGCGTAAGGGTTTTATGGCCCTCAACCTCGCCAAAAGTAATAGGGGGGATGCGCTTTAAAAAGCCTTCCAGTTTGGTGCGGTCATCTCCGCTTAAATATTTATCCGGCAAGGCCAGCATCCTTTTGGTAACAGTTTGCAGGGCCGCGATGGTGGAGTTGGAGTTGTATGCCATTTTAAAAGTTTCGGCAGACGAACCGGGGTACAGTACAAGTTGTCCGTTTCCGTCAAGCGCTTTGGCGCTGCGCTTGCGCGACAGGTATTGATAATGCTCATCAAAAAAGGTGAGGCAGCTTTCAATAAATGGGATATATTGGTGGATATCATCGCTTTTATACCGCTCTGTTTCCAGCATCATCAGGCAAAATTCAAAAACGGTATCCCAGGTATATTCCAGCCATGGGTTGTATTCAATGCCTTTGTCAAAATCGGCAGGACGTTTCCAGGTATATTCAGCGCTGTTGGGCAGGCCAAAGTTTTCTACCTGCTCGGTAAAGCAGGCCCCGTTATGTCCCCAATAAACTTTGCTGCGCAATTCGGCATTTTTTAATGAGCGGAGATAGAAATCAAATTCCGGCTTCATCATGTCAATATCACCACTTTTTAGCATCGGGAAATACACCAACCGCTGGTTTTGGGCTGTCATTAACCCACCGCCCCAATTGCGGAAATCGGGTGTAAAAGCATATTCACCATTCACAAAAACAGGGTCATAAGTAAACAGGCCGCCATTAAATTTGGTTGGCGCCTGCCCGTAGGCATTGCAACCAAGCATGTACCTGAAAAGCTGATAATTTTTACCGGTTTGCCAGGCGAGGGTATCGTTAGCAGCCTTATCGGTATTGATGTAAACAAAACTCCTGTCCCAATATTGTTTCCACCAATCGGCTGTTTTTTGCGAGGCCGTTTTACGATTAACTCCGGCATCTTTAACAACTTTATCCAAACCTTGTTGCCATTCGTTTACAGATGGTGTTTGTTGCGTATTTAGGTAGATCTCAATATCCTGCGTGGTGGAGGGTTTGATACTTTCCAGTTTCCAGCCTTCAAAATCGGTATTTAGATATTGTCCTTTTGTTGTACTGGCAGGTTTGAGGTTTTTACCCTGCATTGTGCCCCCGAAAGTGAGGTTTTTAAGCGGGTTAAACATTTGCTCCTTAACTGCATCCATACCCTGTTGTTTTACAGTAACATCAAATATGGTCGAATCGAGGTTGTGGTGATAAAACTGTATGGCATTGCCTTTAAAAGCGATGTTATCCTTCAGTGTTTTTACATCGTTGCGCGGAGCAAATTTCCACGAGCCTTCGTTTTTTTCAAGGCCTTTTACATCCCTGTCGCGGTAGCGCCAGCTTTCAAAAATGGCTTCGGTTTTAATATTTTTATTACTGCGGATGTTAATATGGATAACAGGGCGGTAAACATCAACCCAAAGTTTTACTTCGGTCTTTAAATCTCCGTTTTTTCCGCTGATGAATACCGAGCCATTTTGTAATTGTAATTCCTGTTTAAAATCATTGCCATCAAATGGATTGGGAGATAGTTTGATCCTTACCCTGCCTGGCTTAAGCATGGCGTTGTTCTCATCAAAGGTACCGCTTCGGGCAATATAAAAAAGCAGTTCGCCTTTTTCAACCCAAACATTTAAACCAATGTCGCCACCACCGCAGGGCATTGATTGGCCCGAGTTTTGGCTTTGACTTGTCCAGATCTCATTATATTGTTCGATGCCTCTATTTTGCGCTAACGCGATATTGCAATACAGGAAACAAAGCAGCAGAAGTTTTTTCATATAGGTTACCAATCGTCAGTACGGAACGAAGATACCGGAAGGCCATTAGTGCCAAACACATCACCCACAACAAAATCTTTAAAGGCATAACGCACGGCCACCAGCTCTTTTACCAATGGTGAAGATACAATAATTACGCTGCCAGATATCATGGCCTGCGCGAGGTAAAAGGTTTTGTCTTTTCCTGCGATCCTGAAGTTATTGATAGGTTTACTGAACCGACATCACCAGCGCACGGCTATTTTTATCGGTTCTGAGAATATGGTAAAAAGGGCAGAAGAATTTATGTTTTCGTTTTCGCAGAAGGCGGAGGGAGAGGTGAATAGGAGGATAGCGAGTTAGGGTAACTTGCTAAGGTAAAATATGTTTATACTAAAAGCCTTTAAGCATAATTTCATCATTTTGGACCTGTTGCCAGGGAGTATTGTTGGATAATATTTTTCCTACAAACAGATCCCACTTTTTTTGTACATCTACTTTAGTGCCATGATTTGTTTGTTCATCATATAACAAGCCCATCTTTTCGCGTTCGCTGTCATATTTCTTGAATATTGACATTATTTCGTCCTTGATATTCTTGGTGTATTGGGCTGTTTCCAGCGCTGTACGCAACACCCTCGCAAAATATTCTGAGATATCAAAATGGACTTGTTCGTGATTTAATAGAGGAGGGCACTGCCGTTCCACCATCGACCAGGAGCGCTCTGGTGTGAAAAAACTATAAACGATAAATTTAGCGGTGTACGTACTGTCGTTTGCCGACACGAAATAGCGGTACCTGAACTTTACTCCGCAATAGGTCATTGCCGAAACACCACTTGCAGGATCAACGGTGCCTTTAAAATCGTTCCAGGTAAGCAAGCTGTCTTTACTCCACTTTTTTTCCTGCGAAAATCCTTTCGCAATGTTTAAAGTCCAGAATAACAGGATCACAAAAGTAAATTTAAGTGATAAGTGATTGTTCATATCGCTGCAAGAATCATGATAAGGGGTAATTTCAAATATTGGTTAGTAAGCAGCGTGTAGATCAGGTTAAAGCAACGAAGCATATTCCTGCTACAATTTGGCTTTCTATTTCTTTGTATTATTTAACAAGGTGTCAATTATTGCCATTGCTTTTGGTTGAAAATCATCACCGTAGCCAACAAATGCGCTGTTTATTTTTCCTGCCTTATCAATAAAATAAAAAGTTGGAAAACCGGTAACATGATATGATTTTACTACATCGGCCGCGTTAATATAGCCTGCATAGTTGATACTGTAATGTTTTTCAAATTCAAGGACTGCCCGCTTGCTATCCCTTTCGGACAGACTGGCAATCACCAGGCCTTTGTTTTTATACTTTTCATAAATAGCATTTAGTGGCTGTATGGAGGCCATGCAGCCAGAACACCCGATAAAGTAAAAATCCAATAATACTACTTTACCCTTTAGCTGTGTTAAACTTAGCTTTTTTCCGTTAGCATCAAATAGCGTCCAGTCTGGCGCATCGATACCGGTATCTAACAAAGAGGGCACTGGAGGTAGTTCGCCGCGAGGCCTGTAGTTTAAAGGTATTTCAAAATTTGCAACGCTAATGTTTGGTTGATCTGCCTTATAATTGGAGTACCTGGTTTCGTTATAGTAGTTGTTTATCGCTCCGTTATATAAAGATCTTGCCGTAATTGTTATCAAACCCGGCAAACCAGATAACTTATCAATGTAGTAATGCCTGTTTACATACAAGTGCTCATTGTTATCTACAGTGTCGCGCATTATCGCGATAGTATGAGAATTGGGTACCCCATTTATCACGGTATCCGCAAGTTGCTTTATTACGAATGGTTTTCGGCTATAATTTTCCTTTAAAGATCTTAACTCGCCGATTATAGATTGGAAATATGGGGAATGGGGGCTTTCTGCGGCAAAAAATGTACTGTCGTCGACTGATAAAATAATTGTTTTTCTTCCATTATATAGATCTGTTTTATGAAAGTTCTCCGTTGTATGATTAGTCTCTATACTGTACAAATAGCCAAACAGTTTGTCGTCTGGGGCCTTTAAAAATAATTCGTTATTAAGCGCGATTGTGGTATCGGCGCTCATATCTCTTATTTTATTTACAGATTGATAGCTAAAATTTCTATAGCTCTCAAGTTTGGCAAGCGAATTTTGTATCGATGGCGGAATTTGCGCGTTAACCGTGCCTATGCATAAAAATGTAATGAGAGGCGCTATAGTTTTTCTGAGAAAGTAGGTCATTGCGGTTGTTTAGGTTTGTAAGCGGAAATTTATTTAATATTACCTAATAACTATGTTATTGGCCGAATATTATCTATAAGGTAAATCTTAACGAAATAATTTAGTAGTGTTGGTTGGAAATATGCCGATGAGATTATTAGTAGTCTCATGGCGATTTGGTGGAACACTCTGTTGTTCGATAGGTTTCACTTCGGTTAAAGACAGAAGGGGATAGTCGCAACAATTTAATTGGTTAAGCTTGTTTTATAACCAATATTAAATTTTCGAAGCTTTTGGAATGCCCGTTAAATATTTCTGGTTGAGGAAGTTCAGATAGGGAAATCTCATACGTGGATCAATAGCTTCGCTATATAAATTAAAAAATTGCAGAAAAGCTATTTTAAATATTTAAACACAACTCCGTTTGAAGATAAGTGGGGTATATATGTTACTACAGTAGGGTATTCTAAAGTTGATCCTAATGATCACTATCCTAATCAGGAACATCCGCAAAGTCACGAGTTAACCTGGAACAGGGGGCGTATTCTTAATGATTTTTACATTATTTTCATTTCAAAAGGTAAAGGTGTTTATGCTTCAGCCTTAACTGATCCTGCTGAGGTAACAGCCGGAACTTGTTTTTTTCTTTACCCTGGTGTTTTGCACCGTTACAGGCCCGATCCAAATGTAGGTTGGGAAGAATATTGGGTAGGTTTCAACGGTTATTATATCGAAAAGTTAATGACCCAGGATATCTTCGACAAACAATCCCCGTTGGTTTTTTTAGGGCCTAACAAAGATATCCTAATCCTTTTTAGGCAGTTGATAGAGTTGATTCAGGCTTCATTACCTGGTTATCCGCAGCAAATTGCCGGAATTACAATGCAGATACTGGGCTTGATAAGCAACGTTGTGCAACATCATGAGTATGTTCATGATCCGGTTGGTAAATTGATAGCAAAGGCCAAATTTATTATCCAGGAGTCGTTCGAAGATAATTTGGATATGGAAAAACTGGCGAAACAACTGCCTATGGGGTATTCATCTTTTCGTAAATCTTTTAAACGGATAACCGGCGAATCTCCCAATCAACATCACCTTAACCTGCGTTTACAAAGAGCTAAAAACCTGCTCGATACTACCATTTTGAATATTAATGAAGTAGCTGAACAAACCGGCTTTGAATCGGTGTTCTATTTTTCAAAGTTATTTAAAAAAAAGAATGGTGTATCGCCTAAGCATTACCGGGAAAACAGGGAAGCTTTTATCGAAAAGGATGATATCGATCAATAAGTAAATCTTTCATATAGCAGTTAATTTCAAACTGTTTTGCCATTGGCTTATCGCTAAAAGGTATTTTGGGCATATATGGCTCGGGGCCAAATTCGGTAGTTATGGGCAATATCTTGTTGTCGTTTTGGTTATTCGTCAGAACTATGCGGTCCCACCAGTTCAGAAAATTATTGAGCGCGTATTCCCATTCCGGCGCACGTGGATCTGGCACCTGAGGGCCTTGCTCAAAACCTACGCGCGCATGGATGTGGCAACTGCGGTCGATGGCTTCGATAAGCGCATCTGAGAAATTTTCGAGCATACTTTCAGTTACGCAGACCCAATGCGAGAAATCTGCAGTTATCCGGAACGCTGGCCGGGCGGCAAAAAACGCGCTTATCATCTGAGGTGAATATCCTAAGCGACCCCTGTGTGTTTCATGAACAACCTTGATCCCTGTTTTTGCCGAAAATTCGAGCGCCGCGTCAATCAGTTCAAGGTTCTGTTCAAATGAAAAATAATCTTTGCCGGTATGTGAATTGATAAGTAAAGGACCTGGTTCTGCACATTCGTTGAGGTTTTTGATATACGATGCTTTAAATTCTTTAAACGTACTGCCTTCAGCACGGTGCTGATGACTTACGACATACATGCTATGTTTTTGCAGGTAATCAAATAAAGCTCGCTTGTCAACTTTATTTTCCGGGATCCATGTATCCACACCATCATATCCCTCATTTCTGATCTTATCAAGAAACTCGCTTATCGGGAGGTATTCATGACCCCACAACGGGCTTAATATTTTTACCTTCATTGGTTAATAAAGGGTTAGTGGATCCTCTTGATCATGATTTTTACTGGTTTTGTACAGGTTTGCTTTATATCGATAAAGCCATCTTTATTGGCTTTGATATGCCGAACTTGCTTATTTATCGATAATTGGTAATCTTCCCCGGCAAGTAACCCATTCAGTTTAAAGTTGTAGCTGTCTATAGATGATACGGTCCATGAAATTAGCTTCGGATCCCATAGATTAACGTTGATCTTTATAGGCTTCGATGATTTTGAATTTATTTGTAAAGTTTTATCCTCCTGATTGTTATGGTAATAAATTAGCTTATTCCCGCTTCCGGATACTCCAAAACTTTCCTTGCTGCTCACAGAAAATGCCTTGGTGCCGACAGTGTAATTATTCACCTTTAATTTTATTTGATAAATAGTATCGCGTAAAGTGTAAGAAAATTGGGTACCATTTAGTGCCTCAGTAAGGTTTGGTTCAAGCCCCATTCTGTTCCATTTAGGGCGGATACCATAAATATCGCGGTATAAACCTGTAATTGTTGTGCAAATACCAGCCAGAATATCTTCTCCAAGCCCAAGTTGCGTTATCCTGCTGTATCGTTGCGATGAAAGTCCGTCCTTTTGATATTGCGCAAGAATGTTGCGTACATATTTTAAGGCGATATCTTTGTTGTATCCGGTATAAGCACGTACACCAAGGTACCCCCATGTAGGAAAAATATCGCCGTTCTCATATTTTGGAAACGGCCAGTTACCAGGTGATACTTCTTCTTTTTTAAATGAATCGAAACAAAGCGGCCAGTGAAATAAGTGTTCGTTTGTTGTTCGTTGTTCTATCTGGTCAAGGATCTGTGCTATACGCGTTTTGTCATCACATAATCCGAAAGCTATTGCAGCGAAATTAACGGGTGTTACCAGGTTATCTCCATGAACCGAGCCATCATTGTCGCGCCAGTAAACATATTGTTTTTTAGCCGCCGACCAAAAGCCACCTTGCCCTATAGGTTTGTTAAATGCAGTTTTAAGGCGTTCCGCTACTGCTGTATAATAGGCAGCTTTTTCCGGGTTATTTAAAGTTTTTTCGCAATTGGCCCATAGTTTCAACGCTTCGTACATCTGGGCGTTTACAAACGCGTTTTCATAGCTGGCCCAAACAATATCCAGCCAATCGCTGGCCTTCTTTTCGGCTATGTTATTGTTTACCATCTCAAAGATGCCATTTTTGTTCGCATCACGTTTTATCAGCCAGGCTAAAGCGCGTTCACAACTTTCCTGGTGGGATCTTAGCCATTTCAAATCCCCATTTAGATCAAATTGTTCGCTGGCATTTATTACATAGCCGGTTTGTGAGTCAACAGTGTAGCCCCACATTGCTTCATAGTAGCCTGTTTTAGCATTGTAAGTGCCCGGAATTTCATCGCCAGCTTCATTGTGCCAGCGCGACAATACCCGCCCATCCGGAAGCATGGCCTGGTCGCGTTCCTGATCGAGCGTTGCTGAAAAGTTGCGGGTATAGTTTTTATCATCCAATGCCATTCCAATCTGGGCAAAAAATGGCTCATGCATACATTTCCAGTTGGTAAGCCAGCCATTGCCTCCAGCGATATTGTTATCTACTACGCCATACCTGCCGGTAGTGTTAAGCAGTTCCCGCACCGATTTTGCATCGATGCCGGTAAGCGTTCCCCTCGAGTATTTAGTAAAATAATCTATATATTCCAATTCATACCTAACTGTTACTTCACCCTTTCTTACTTCAAAAGGGGCAAACACATCGGCTTTTTGCGATACAAACCGGCTTAAATTATAACGCTGCTGCAATGTGCTGTCGGTTATGATCTGCGCGCAGGTAAATTCGTTTTTAGCGCTGTGGGAATATTTGGAGGCAACTGAACTGCCTGGCTGCAATACCGGTTTTATGCGCAGGCCATCTCCTGATTGATCATTCCAAAAGGTTACGCCGCCGGTATGCACGCCATAAGTATCATTTACTTTTCTTAGATATTTACACCATACCATCCCGCCGTTATCTAAAATCCCGCCTTTCCATACCGATAAATCGGCGAAACTCCATTTTGGGAAAGCCATATCCTCCAGTAGCGCGGCGTTGTTATATTGCCGGGTGATGCCCCAGTAAACCTTATTATTCTTTAGCTCAAAATCCCAGGTTTCTGTAACATGAATAGTGTTGTTACCATAGCCTATGCCGGTGATAACGAAATGCCCCGCACGTTCTGTTACCTTTATATCGGGGTTGTTATCGCCCGATAAGTATTCGCCATTTTTAGTTTGAATACCGGTTTGGATGCCATTGGCCGACAATGTATTGCGACCGTTGACAGATAGGCGCCTAATTATACAGCCGGACGCACAATCGATCGTGAGAGATAGCTTTTTATCTGGTACGGTAATGGTAATTGTTTTGGTAACAGGATCATACTTTATGCCATTGCTGGTATTGGCGTACAAAATACCTGGCAACAGGAATATAATAAGAGCAGCTATGGTTAACTTTCGGTACATGCAGGCTGTGTTTGGAATGAATTTAATAAATAATGCGCAAATGATGATGAGTTGATCCGGCTTTTAGGTTGCGCTGTAAATTAGCGGGTTAAGCGTGTCGTCATTCAGTAAATCGCCAACTTTAAGCCGGCTAAGCACATCGTCCGACAGGATGTTGGGGGTGCCATTAAATGTATTTCCATCCGGCATGTAAGCGCAGGTCATAGCCCGGCGATAACCCGGCGTCATGTTGGCATGTGCACCGTGAATGGTTAATCCGTTATGGAAAGAGCAACTGCCGGCTTTCATTGGTGCAGCGACAGATTTGCTTGTTTTAAATTCGGGATAGGTGGTGAATATCGCGCCCATGTTTTTACCTATGCCTGGGTTTTCGAAAGTTGTTTGATTATAGGAGCCGGGAATAAAAAACAGGCACCCGTTTTCGTAAGTGGCATCGTCAAGTGCAACCCAAATGGAAAGTGCCCTGCGATCACTGAACGACCAGTATGGTGTGTCGAGATGCCAGGAAGTAGGATTCGCCCAGGGCTTTTTGATAAGCGCCTGATCATGCCAGATCCTTATACCGTCGCAGCCTGAAAGTTCGGCCGCCATTTTACCTATGCGCTCGTCAAGCATTATCTTTTTTATTTTTTCATTATCCTGCCAAAGGTTTATCAGCTGATCAAAAACGTTGTCGTAGTATGATTTATCCGCATCGTCGCCTTTGCCATATACTTCTTTGCGGTCGGGCATTTTGTTCCCGTTTCTTTTAGCTACAGCTTCATCAAGGGCGGTTCGCCAAAGTTCGAGTTCTTCCGGCGATAGAAAATCTTCAATCACTATAAAACCTTCACGGCGGTACTGTGCAATGTCTTGCGGCGATAATTCATTTCTCATAAAGTTTTAGTGTTTTTTGGTTTATGGCCTCAAAATTATCGCAATTTGAAATAGACAGTTTAATACACAATCCGGTTTTTTTTGTACTTTCTGGCAAAAATCTTATCAGGCCATATTATAGCATCAATAAACTCAGGTTGCTCAATTAATGGCATTACGCCGCTTGTTTTAACGTCAAAAGCAGTTTAATACCCCAACTCTTTTTTGCTGCAATGACGGATTTGTCAAAAAGTACAAACTAAAGTGCAAATTGTGCATTTGAAAAGCTACTTCGTCGGTATAGTTTTGAAATAACAATTATACACCATTACCTGCTTTTGGGTAATTAACAAAATTAGCCTTAGCTACCAGGCTTTTAATCTTTCTGCTATGACAAAATTTATACCTGTTTATAAAAACGTGTTACCTCGTGGCTTTTATCAGGGCATGTACTTTAAAGCAATGGTTTACGCTCTGGAAGATAAATCAAATAGTCCCTGATGTTTTGTTTTAGCCAATTATCCAGGAGCAAATATTAGTCTTTAGCAGAGAAGAAGCCCCTCCTGTATTTATTTGATTTCCTGCTTTTGATAGCTGTCACCGTATAGCCTGGCGCTCTTATGCCTTTTATTTCAATCTAAATAGTACCAAATCAACTCAGAATTATGAAAAAAAAATGTTTACTTTTTAAATCATGGAGATACGTAGCCCTTTTTATGTTGGGGCTGTTTTGTATCCCGCAGCTCTCCCGGGCACAGGTGGCAATAACCGGCTCGGTGAAGGATTCGGTGAACTCCGCGCCTTTAATTGGTGTTTCTGTATCATTAAAGGGCACCACAACGGGTACCCAGACAGATATCAACGGAAAATTCAAGATCAGCGCACCTGTTGGCGGTGTACTGGTGTTCCGGTATATTGGCTACAAAGAACAGGCTGTTACCGTTCAGAATGCCGGAGCAATTGACGTTAGTTTGGCTTCACTTTCGCAAAACCTTAAAGAAGTAGTTGTTGTAAGTTACGGCACACAAAACAGGCGTGAGGTTACAGGCGCAATTAGTTCGATAAAGGCAAGCGAGGTAAAAGATATGCCGGTTGCCAATATCGGGCAAAAATTGCAGGGCAAACTTGCAGGCGTTCAAATCAACCAAAACTCGGGCACTCCGGGCTCTGAAATGACATTCAGGATCCGCGGCGCAGCCTCCATTAATGCAGGCAATAATCCTTTGATCGTTATTGATGGTTTTCCATCAGTAAGCGGCCTGCAAAGTTTAAGCCCCGACGAGATCGAATCGATCTCCGTATTAAAAGATGCATCCTCGGCCTCACTATACGGTTCACGTGCAGCAAATGGTGTGATCTTAGTTACTACCAAGCAAGCAAAAAATGGTCAGAAAAGTCTTGATTTCAGTTCCTACACCGGGGTTCAGTCGGTACCAGACCGAGGAAAGCCTGACTTAATGAATGCCCAGGAATTTGCGCAGTATAAAAAGGAGTGGTATGAAGATGCTGCAAAATACGAAGGTTATACCGGCGGCGTTCCGCAGGTTTATCAAAATCCATCCCAGTATATAGGACAAACAGGTACTAATTGGTTTAATGTTTTGCTGCGCAATGCGGTAACGCAAAATTATAACCTGGCTTACAGTTCAGGTACCAAGGATCTCAAAACCACTGTAAACCTGAACTACAATAAACAGCAGGGGGTGATATTAAACTCGCAGGATGAAAGATTTACGGCGAGAACCAACAATGTTTACACCGCTTCAGACAGGTTAACCCTCGGTGCTAATCTTGAATTGAGTTATGGTAACAACCAGGTAGTTCCCGGTTTGGATAACGGACGTAACATTATCCAAAACGCTTACCTGATGGACCCTACGTTAAATTACAAAAATGCTGACGGTACTTACCCAATATCATTTTCACAGCCGGGGATGTTCCCAAATCCTAACTATTACCTGGTAGTTACACAGCGGGTAAATAAAACCAAGGCAGCAAGGGTGCTTGCAAACGGTTGGGCCGAGTTTAAGGTGATTGACGGACTTAAACTTAAAACAACCATCAACGTAAATACTGATAATAGCATTAACCGTCAGTTTACGCCATCAACAGCGCAGGGCGGTTTGGGAAGTGCGCCGCCACAACCAGCTACCGGCAGTTATAACACCAGCAGCTTTGTTACCTGGCTAAGTGAAAATACGTTAAACTATCAGAAAACGCTGGGTGGCAAACATAACATCGATTTCCTGGCAGGTTATACTGCGCAAAAATATTCGTACGAGAACAGTGTTATAAACGCAACGCAATTTCCAGATGATAATGTACAATGGATAAGCGCTGCCACTACCAAACTGGGCGATGTAGGGGCCACGCAATGGTCGCTCATCCGTTACATTGGCCGTCTTAAATATAATTACGATTCAAAATACCTTGTTGAGTTTGCACTAAGCCGTGATGGTTCGTCTAAATTCGGGCCTAATAATAAATATGGGAACTTTCCATCGGTATCTGCCGGTTGGGTAGCATCAGATGAAGCTTTTGTTAAGAAAATTGCACCCATCAGTTTTTTAAAGATCAGGGCAAACTGGGGTAAGGTAGGCAACAACAACATTGGCGACTACAGTTACCTTGCATCTGTTAATACCAGTAATTATGTGTTCAGTAATCAGGTAACACCTGGTAAAGTGTTAAGCGGCATAGGTAACAACAGCTTAACCTGGGAAACTACTACGGGTTATGATCTTGGTTTAGACCTTGAATTATTTAACAGCCGCATCTCTTTTACTTATGATTACTATTGGAAAAAAACTGATGGTTTGTTGTATGGTATTGATATTCCTGTTCAATCAGGTTATTCAAGCATCACATCCAACGTGGGCAGATTTGATTTCTGGGGGCATGAGTTTACCATCGGTTCAAAAAATCTCACCGGCGCTTTTAAATGGAATACCAATTTCAACATTTCTTTTGATCGCAACATTGTAAAAAGCCTGGGTACTAACAACGCGCCGATAGGTGGCTACGGCGAATACTGGGACGATAACAGAACCGCAGTTGGTCATCCCATAGGCATGTTTTACGGGTATATCAACACCGGTGTTTACATGACCCAGCAGGAATTTGACACCCAACCGCATGATGCGACCGCTATGGTGGGTACTGCCCGTTTTAAAGACGTGAGCGGTCCTGATGGTAAACCCGATGGAAAAATTGACAGCTATGACCGTACATATATTGGCAATCCTAATCCAACCTTCGTTTACGGCATCACCAACAGTTTCTCCTACAAAAACTTTGATCTGAGCATTGTACTGGCCGGATCTGTAGGAAATGATATAGCCGACGATTCATTCCAATCTACCGAAAACCTGGATGGGGTGTTTAACGTGCGAAAAGGCGTGGCCAACCGCTGGAGGTCAGAGCAGGATCCGGGCGACGGTATCTACCCAAGAACAAGGGCCGGAACCACTGCCGATTTCAGGAATTTTACCAGCAGGCAGGTATTTAAAGCCGACTATATAGCCGCTAAAAATATAACATTAGGCTATACCGTACCGGTTAAAAATAACAAATACTTTAAAAGCTTCCGGATAACGCTGAGCGCACAAAACGCCTTTATTTTCAGCAAATATCCGGGGATGAACCCGGAGGCTGGCCTGGCCGGGTTAAACGGGCTTAACCAGGGCCGTGATTTTACCGGTTACCCAATTCCGAGAACTCTATCTGCAGGCTTAAACGCAAGTTTTTAGTATCGAATATTTAGCAAATACACAAAATGAAAAAATTAGCAATCATCATATTAGGGGCATTAGGAATGGTATCCTGTAAAAAGGAAACGCTTAACCTTGTTCCTCAAACAAGCCTGAGTTCGGCATCCTTTTTTAAAGACGCGGCGCAATATAACCAGGCACTAACAGGCGCTTACACCAACCTTCGTTCAGTAGCATTTATAGGGATCTATATGGACGAGATGAGGTCTGATAATACGTTTTTTACTATCTATTCGGCCGATAGGGGAACATCTACCAGCGCCGAAGCTATGGCCGAGTTTATCGACAACAATATTTCGAGCCAGGAACCTAATAACCCCGGTAACAGGTACGGTAATGATTATTCAGGCATCTCTAAAGTAAACACTATACTTACAAGGCTTGAAAAATCAACGCTGGCCCAGGCCGATAAGGACCAGATTTCGGGAGAAGCCTTGTTTTTGAGGGCGTTTTATTATTACGACCTTGTTCAGCACTACGGTGGTGTGCCGCTGCAGCTTACCGAAGTAACAGATGTAGCCGGAGCATTTTTGCCAAGAAGCTCGGCAGATGAAGTTTATAACCAGATCATTGCCGATCTCAATGCCGCTATCCCGGTATTACCCGTTGCCAAAACGTTTCCGCAAACAGGAAGGGCAACACAGGGTGCCGCGAAAATGCTTCTGGCCTATTGTTATATGTCCAAACAGACAAAAGAATATGCCAAGGCTGAAACCGCTTTACTCGATATAACTAAAATGAACTATGGCTTGTTGAGCGATTATGCGGCGGTATTTGACCTTACCAACAAAAACAGTAAAGAATCAATTTTTGAAGTACAATACAAGATAGGTAACGATGGCCAGCAGAGCGATTTTATCTGGCGTTTTATACCCAAAACAACCAATTCCGAATTTATTCTGGGTTTGAGGGGAACCAATGCCCGTGGTGGCTTAGCCAGCGGCGGTTGGAATGTGCCTACGCAGGAAATGGTAGATTCGTATGAAAAAGGCGATCTAAGGTTACCTGCCTCAATTGCCGTGGCAGAAGGTACCATCAACAATGAAGTAATGACCATAACCGCGGTTAAAAGCCCTGTTGATTATAAGCCAACTACAGGCGTAGGCTACAATTACTTTATTAAAAAATACCTTCACCCGCCATACCAGGTTGAATATAACACGGACGATAACTGGCCTGTATTTCGTTATTCGGGCGCATTGTTATTACTTGCCGAATGCCTGGTGGCTGAAGGTAAGGCCGCGGAAGCATTGCCATATATAAATCAGGTAAGACAACGTGCCGGATTATCTGCGCTGACAACTGCAACCAAGCAAAATGTATCGGATGAGATGAGGCATGAACTCGCTTTTGAGAATCACCGCTGGACGGATCTTGTACGTAACAACATGGCTATAGATGTTCTTAATGCAAAAGGTGTAAGAATGAAAGCGCTATACGGCTGGCTGCTTCCAAGCACCTTTAATGTTACGCAGAACAGGCTTATATATGCTATCCCATTCCGCGAATTGCAAATAAATAATAAACTTACCCAAAATCCGGGTTATTGATATTTAAAAGACCAAGGCCGGAAATTTTACCGGCCTTGGTCTTTTTATCTGTTAACATATGAAAGCGAAATATCTCTACTTATTACTAATCATTACCGTGTTATTGGTACTGCAAAAAAATGGCAAAGCACAGCAACACTATATAGACGGCAGACCTGTAGCAAAATATAGATTGATGGGATGTACTGATGAGGGCGTGGTGTTGCGGCATGGGGATGGTGCAGACAGTTGTGACACGTATGGTGCAAGGGAGGCGATTGTAAATAGGGTAGGTAATACCTATTACCTTTTTTATGACGGTGCCGGCAAAGCAGGATGGCTGGCCTGCCTTGCAGAAAGTAAGGATTTAAAAAAATGGACAAAAAAAGGAGCCTCCTTGGTATTAGGCGATAGCACAAGATCCGACTCGAAAAGTGCTTCATCACCATGGATCGTTAAAGAAGGAGATGAATGGCATATGTTTTATCTGGGTACGCCCAATACAACACCTGCACCCAACAGGATCCCTGCATTCCCATACCTAACCATGAAGGCCAGATCAAGATCAATTGAAGGTCCCTGGCAAAAGCAGTATGATGTTGTGCCGTTTCCCGAAAAAAAAGGAAGCTACTATACGGTTACATCCAGTCCGGGATATATTGTGAAATTTAAGGGCTATTACTTACAGTTTTTCAGTGCATCTACGCAAGATAGTAGCGGAGCTACCAAGCGCACATTAGGCCTTGCCAAAACTAAAAATCTGAACGGTTCCTGGTTTATAACTGATACCCCGCTGTTCCCGATAACTGAGCAGGTAGAAAATTCATCTTTGTTTTTTGACGAGGCTGGTAAAACCTGGTATTTGTTCACCAATCACATTGGTATTAATGCTCAGGGTACAGAATATACGGATGCAATCTGGGTTTACTGGTCGAAAGACCTTGAAAAGTGGAATAATGAAAACAAGGCGATAGTTCTTGACAGTAAAAATTGCAAATGGGCCAAGGGCGCTATAGGTATGCCAACAGTTATAAAAGCGGGTAACAAACTCGCCTTGCTTTATGACGCTGCCGGTGGTAACAGCATCAGTCATATGGGAAGGGATATTGCTTTAGCCTGGATAGATTTGCCGTTGAAGGTAACAAAATAGGCAGGCTGAATAGGATGAAGGTTAAACGAAGTTCAATAGATTTAAAAGCGGGTTTAAATCCGCAAGGTTAAAAAATATGTTGACTCCTTTTCCTGTAATCAGTGGGAGTTAAACCCGTTTTTTCCTTAAAGATCTTCGAAAAATAAAAGCTCGAATCAAAATTAAGCTCGATAGCGATTTCTTTAACCGGGATATTACTGTTACTCAAAAGTTCTCTGGCTTTATCTATCTTAAGTTGCAAATAATATTGCCCTGGCGATAAACCGCTGTAGTTTTTAAATAGTTTACGGAACCATGAGTATCCCACATTTAGCTCCTGTGAGGCCTGCTCGGGCGAGTAGGGGTTACTGATATTTGCCCGGAACAACAACCGCGCTTTGTTAATGATCACTTCCTCTTCCTTGTTCTCAACGGCAGTTTGCTTTAATGTGGCATGGCAGCTCCCTATCAGATGCAGTACCGCGCCGGAAATAAGAGGCTGGTAGCCGGGTTTTTCTGTTTTTGTTTTATCGATAATGCAATTGAACAAGCTAAAAATACTTTCATTAAACCCAATGTACAGGCATGGGTTTTCGGGTTTGAGGTAACCGGATAGTAACAGGTTATCAGCAATATGGCCTTTAATACCTACCCAGTATTCATCCCAACCGGTGCGGCTGTCGGGTTTATAACGGTGCCTTTCATTAGGGAACAGAAAAATCACCGTGCCGGCCTTAACTTCTGTTTGTTTAAAGTTTTCGGATTCAAAAATTCCCTGCCCGTTGGTGATGTAAATCACCTGGTATTCCTGTAGTATGCGCCAACTGTTCCAGTTAAAATTATGATGAGCAGGGTGGCCCTTTAAAGGGTAAGTGTTGGTGGCTTCTATGTGCGTACAACCCGCGTTTAACACGGTTAGTCCCCAACTCTCATCTTCCTTGCTAACGGGTAAATATTTATAAAAATTGTTCATGGCCTATCGGGTATGATAAGCAAACCGGTGCGCCCGGCAGCTAATTGGTAATTTATAAAAACGCAGGTTTGTTTAACCAAACAACTAATTTAATGATAAAAAAGTATCAATATCCTCGATATTGCGGTTATGTCAAAAAATATAAATGAAATATCAAATTAGTTATCACCTGTCAATTTTCTTTTAATCGACCTCTCCCGGCTAAGTCAAAAACTGTATTTCATTTATCAAAACATCCATTTAATGGCATAGGGCGGACAGATAAATTTGTTTTACTGATATGACCTGTTTTCCGGGAACAATACAAAGCCCCGCTATTAAGGGTAATAGCCCATGAATTGACACGCGGCTAAAAATGGCTGGATGGCATGCCGAACAATTACTCACCCGGTCTACGCTACGCTGGACCACCCTCTCTGCGGCAAGCCGCAAAGAGGGTAAGAAAAATAAAAAACTAAAAATCCCCTCTTTACGCGCAGCGTAGAGAGGGGTGACGAGCGTAGCGAAGTCGGGGTGAGTAAATATGTGGGCAATAATTTTGTATTATGTCTAATAATGGGCTATTACTCTATTAAGGGGGGCAAAACGGGCTTGTTAAAAAGTAAACCTTAAAAACACTAACGCGCAGCAATGATTTTAATACTGATCAAAGGTTTAGTTATTAATAATGAAGTTATTGAAGTTCAGAGTTTTGACGTAAATTCAATCGTGCTTAATAACTTGCGCTATGCAGATCTCCGCATTTGAAATGAACCTGAACCCGGTATGCAACAATTAAATCTGTAATCGATAATATGCTTAAGAAAACTCCTGCTGCCTTTATTTGCTTTTTATGGTTTGTTATAACGGCCAACGCGCAGGTTGCACAGTTAAAAGCAAACTTTGCTCATCCCGGCAATAGCTACAAACCCGGTGTTTACTGGTACTTTATGGATGGCAACATGTCGGCCGAAACCATTACTAAGGATCTGGAATCGATGAAGCAGGCCGGGATAGGTAACCTGATATTCCTGGAAGTAAACGTCGGCGTTCCGCGCGGGAAAGTTGATTTTTTAAGTGACGAATGGATGGATCTTTTTGCCCATGCCGAAAAGGAAGCAAGGCGATTGGGGATAGAGATAACTTTAGGCATTGGTCCGGGTTGGACGGGTAGTGGAGGCCCCTGGGTAAAAGCAGAACAATCTATGCAGCATTTGGTAGCAAGTAGTGTAACCGTTAATGCTGCCGATCATAAAAAAATAGTATTGCCTATTCCGCCGCCTAAAAAACCTTTTTTTGGCGAAGACAACCTGACCACCGAATTTAAAAAAGAATGGAACGCTTATTATAAAGATGTAGCAGTGTTGGCCTTCCCGGCAGATGAGGCTACACCGAAAATAGCCGATAACGATGAAAAGGCACTGTATTACCGCGCACCGTTTAGTTCGGGCGTGGTGAAATCGTATCTACCATCGCCATCGGCAAAATCAGATAGTAAATCGGCCATTAAAAAAGACCGGATCTTAAACCTGACCGGTAAATTACAGGCAGATGGAACATTGAGCTGGTCGCCGTCTGCGGGTAAATGGACGGTAATGCGCTTCGGTAGCCGTAATAACGGCGCTATTACCCGCCCCGCACCCGTGCCCGGTTTGGGTTTCGAATCGGATAAGTTTGATACCACCGCTTTAAACTACCACCTGGATCATTACGTAGGCCGCATCCTGAAAAAGATAGGAGGGGTTGACCCTAAAATCGAAGGCGGACTTAAACGGTTACATATGGATAGCTGGGAAATGGGTGCACAAAACTGGACAGGCAATTTCCGTAAAGAGTTCATCAAACGCCGGGGCTACGACCCGCTTAAATACTACCCGGTATACGCCGGTGAGGTAGTGGGTAGCCCGGCCGAGAGCGAACGCTTTTTATGGGACCTGCGCCAGACATCGCAGGAATTGGTTTTAGAAAACCACGCCCAACATGTTAAGGCCTATGCCAAGCAGAACCATCTTAACCTCTCTATCGAACCGTATGATATGACCCCACTTGCCGATCTGGAGCTGGGTAGTGTAGCCGATGTACCAATGGCCGAGTTTTGGAGTAAAAATTTCGGCTTCAATTCAACCTATAGTGTTATCGAGGCAACATCGGTAGCACACGTAATGGGCCGCTCGCTTATGCCTGCGGAAGCATTTACCGCGCAGGATAACGAGGGCTGGAAACAGCACCCTACATCTATGAAAAACCAGGGCGACTGGGCCTTTGCGGCGGGCATTAACCGTTTTGTGTATCATACATTCCAAAACCAGTTCCTGCCCGATTCATTAAAGCCCGGCGCTACCATGGGACCTTACGGTGTACATTGGGACCGTAGCCAAACCTGGTGGCCAATGGTTAGCGGTTATCATGATTATGTATCCCGCTGCCAATATCTTTTACAGCAAGGCCGTACCGTTGCAGATGTACTTTACCTCACGCCCGAAGGTTCACCGCATGTTTTTGTACCGCCGTCATCAGCTATTAAAGGTGATACCATAGGCGACAGAAAAGGTTATAATTTTGACGGATGCGCACCGGGCCAGTTGATGCTGGCCACAGTTAAGAACAGTAAAGTTGTATTTCCGAGCGGGGCATCGTATGAAATATTGGTACTGCCCGCATACGAAGCCATAACCCCGCAATTACTTCAAAAAATAGCTCAGCTTGTTAAACTTGGGGCTACCGTTGTGGGTAATCCGCCGTTACGGTCACCAAGTTTAGTCGGTTTTCCATACTGCGATGTTAAGGTGAAAGCATTGGCGAAGCTCCTATGGGGAGCGAATACGCCGCCTGCTAAAGAAACATACAGGCGTTACGGTAATGGCACCATCGTATGGGGCGGAGATATTACTACATCGGTAGATCACCTTTATCCTTCGTATGATGTTACCTCCAGCGTCCTCCAAGCAAAAAATATAGCTGAAGATTTTACGGCAGAAGGCCCGCTACGCTACACCCATCGTACAGATGCTAACTGGGATATTTATTTTGTGTCGAATACAACGAGTCAGGATCTTGATGTTTCGGCCACGTTCCGTACCCAAAAAGGCTCGCCGCAATTATGGGATGCAATTACCGGAGAAAATAAAGAGGTTAAGCAGTTTGCAAAAGTTAAAAATACTACATCCGTTCCGCTTCATTTAAGCCCATATCAAAGCTGTTTTGTTGTTTTTTCGAAAGATGATCAACATGCGCCATCTGGTAGTAATAAGACGACAGCGAAAACCTTGTTGACCTTGAGTGCCCCATGGGATGTAAGCTTCGATCCTAAATTCGGAGGCCCTGCTCACACTGTATTTGAAAAATTAACCGACTGGACTCAAAACGCTGAGGAGGGAATAAAATACTACTCGGGTATAGCCACTTATCATCAAAAGTTTGATGTGGCTAAAAATGTGACCGGTCAGGTCTACCTTGATCTGGGAAAGGTAAAGAACATGGCAAGGGTCACCCTAAATGGGCAGGAACTCGGTGTAGTTTGGACAGCTCCATGGCGAATAGAGATCTCGTCAGCTTTAAAAACCGGCAGCAATGATCTAAAAATAGAAGTTGCCAACCTATGGCCCAACCGCCTCATCGGCGATGAAAAGAAACCTTACGACGGGATAGTTAACGATGAATGGCCCACATGGCTGCTTAAGGGGCAACCGCGCACAAGCGGTAGATATACTTTTACTACAACACGGCAGTACAATGCTAATTCGCCATTGTTTGAGTCGGGTTTGTTAGGGCCGGTTACTATCGTTACAGAATAAAACAGAAACACAACTAAACAGATGTATAAAAAAAATACGGTAAAAGCCGGCTTATTCGGAATAGGGTTACAAGCTTACTGGGAACAGTTTGATGGATTGAAGGAGCGCCTTACCGGTTACCTTGATACAGTAGCCCAACACTTGGCCGCTTTTGATGCCGAAATTGTAAACGTTGGCCTGGTGGATACCCCGCAATTGGCTTTTGACTCGGGAGCGGTATTTAAGCGCGAAGACGTGGATATTATTTTTCTTTACGTATCTACCTATGCCTTATCGGCCACGGTATTACCTGTTGTTAAAAAGGCCAATGTGCCGGTTATAGTACTCAACTTATCGCCTGAGGCCAGTATCGATTACAAAAAATTTAACAATTTAAGTAACCGCACCGCCATGACGGGCGAATGGCTGGCGCATTGCTCATCATGTTCGGTACCTGAAATAGCCAACGTTTTCAACCGCAATAAAATTGCCTTTTACCAGGTAACAGGCATGCTTAACAATGATTCGCATGTTTGGAACGAAGTTGAAGAGTGGTTGGACGCGGCACGTGTTGCCCGTACTATGTACTACAATCGATTGGGGGTAATGGGGAATTACTACAGCGGTATGATGGATATTTACACCGATCTTACCCTGCAATGCTCAACATTCGGCGGGCATATTGAAGTGATAGAGGTTGATGAACTTTCCGGTCTGCGCACAACAGTTACAGAACAGGAAATAGCTGATAAATTACAGGAAATTGAACAGGAATTTGATGTGCAGGAAGATTGCTCATCGGCCGAACTGCATCGTGCGGCACAAACCGCGGTAGCTTTAGATAAATTGATTGATAAGCATCAATTAGGCTCACTTGCTTATTACCATAAAGGTAGCGGTAACCCTGCTAATGAAAATACGGTTACATCAGTAATTTTAGGTAACTCGTTGTTAACAGGTAAAAACGTACCCGTTGCCGGCGAGTACGAGATCAAAAACGCGCAGGCGATGAAGATTATGGATAGCTTCGGTGCCGGCGGCTCGTTTACCGAGTATTACGCCATGGATTATAACGATGATGTGGTGCTGATGGGGCATGACGGCCCTTGCCATCCGCGCATAGCCGAAGGGAAGATCAAAGTAAAACCTTTACAGGTATATCATGGAAAAGTAGGCAACGGACTATCAGTAGAGATGTCGGTAAGCCACGGACCTGTAACACTTTTTTCGGTGGTTGAAGCAGGCGATGGCAAATTGAAATTTTTAGTTGCCGAAGGGGAGTCCGTTCCGGGAGCGATTTTGGAGATAGGTAACACCAATAGCCGCTATAAATTCCAGATAGGAGCACGCGCTTTCACCGAAGCCTGGAATGAACAGGGGTCTGCTCATCATTGCGCCATCGGGCGGGGCCACATGGCGTCCAGAATTAAAAAACTCGGTGATATTTTAAAGGTCGAAACAATCAAGATCTGCTAATAAAGTTAACTTGCCTGAGCGTTGGGGGGCTGTAAAAAAAGATTGTTTTGCTGATATCCTTTATAGCTGTCGTCCGGGTCTCCGTGTTATTTGGCACACGTCGCCGTGACCGCGCTGTTGCTCACATTCATCTGGCGTGCTTTTTCGATGTCTATGTCGCGCCCGTCGCCGGGAACGGGGCGGGCGAGTAGCCATACCGGCTGAAGATTTAGCCAAAATGAAAGATCCTGATCCGGTAATCCGGCTACAAGAAAGCACGATTAGGCAACATCTTCTCCCATGCTTTGGCCGACTTTTGATGGATGAACAAAACGATATCAATTACCCGTGCCTCGGTCAGTTTGGGCAAAGCTACCGCTTAGTTATTTCAAACTAAAGGCTGGAATGTGATCGCTACCATGCGAAGCCCGGGCCAACGTATTTACATAAGCGACTTGAAATATTTATATCCGAGCGCAAATGGGCTGATATCATAATCGGTTTTGCCATCAATGGCCATATCTGCCAGGATATGTCCAAGTAACGGGATGAATTTTGCTGCCCATCCCGTACCGTATATAACAATATTTTTGTTATTGGGCACATAAGGTGGTGCAAAATCGAGCACAAGTTCCTTGTTCTTAATGGTACTTAAAGCGATGAGGCAGGTAGAAGTATGGCATGGTACAGGATCAAGTCCTGTCATATGATTTTTTACCCAATCTGCGGTATATTCCAGTTCCTGTTTGTTTGGGATACCGGTGCGTTGGGCCGGGTCTGTTAATTCTTTTATAACAAAATCCGGCGCTACCCGGATATAGCCAGGAATTTCCTCCGCAGCAAAACGCTGGCGGCTACCCGCTACACCAGTTCACCACGCGGGCAAGCTTTACAGTATTGATTATTACGGCTCCAGAACGCAAGTACAGCTGGGTGCACGATATACTTTTTAAACCAGGAATTTAAAAAATCAACAACACGAAAAAATATAGTATCAGGCTTTTCAGCATAGTGTGTTGCCTTATGGTAATGCTGTTGGGTGCCTGTAAAAAAGACAAGGATAAAGGCGTAACGCCACAACCTAAAGTTACCGAGTATTACCCTAACAGCGGGGGCGAAGGTACTTTGGTTACAGTGGCAGGCAGCAGGTTTAGCGGCAGCATATCAGCTACCTTTGCGGGTATAATCGTGGATGTGGTAAGCAGTGCAGCTACCGAAATGGTGATCCGTGCACCTAAAGGAGGCAGCAGCGGCGATATAGCCCTTAAATTGGACAATGCATCGCTAACCGTGGGCAAATACACCTACCAGGATCTGAGCATTAGCAAAATAAGCCCTACCAACGGTTCTGCAGGCGCGCATATACGTATATCGGGTTCGGGTTTAGCAGTGCTGCCGGTCCGGCTGTAGTTACCATTAATGGGAAAACCACACAAATAGCAAGCGCTACGGATACCCTTTTGGTTGTTGGGATACCCGCCAATGTGGGCACAGGCGCGGTAAAGGTTGCCGTTAATGGTAAGGATGTTACCGGGCAAAGCTTCAAGTACCAGGATATTAACTCTGGATATCATGAACCTGACTAACCTTATTAATTAGCTCATCACAGGGCGATATTAAACCTACGGGGACGGTAAGGGTTGCACAGTAAAATGAGAAGGATAACTTTAAAAGATTTAATAAATGGCTGTCCATCCTTACAACCTGGGTTATTTAAATAGCAAGCCTGGAATACCAATTTTAAACAATTCATTCATCAACAAAAAGAATGACGCGTATGTATAACAAAAAACAGTTTTGCCAATTTTTACTGGCTGCTTCTGCATTTATCTCGTTAGGTGTTTTGCCATCGGCAGCGCAGGTGGCACCTTTCACACCGTCGTCAAAGCAGCTTAATGAAGCTTTTGGTGCTCAGGATAAAATAGCCTTCATGACGCCGGCAAAGGTTTACTATCCGGAAACCTGGTTCCATTTTATTGGAGGTAACGTTGCGAAAGAGGGTATTACTGCCGATCTGGAAGCTATAGCCGGCGCAGGAACTTCAAGCATTACGCTTTTTCATGGCCAATTTGGCGGGAAATGGCCGGGTGTTGATCCGCAGATCACCTGCCTTAGTCCGCTTTGGGAAGATGCTGTTAAACATGCTGCAACCGAGGCCAAACGCCTGGGTTTAAAGTTTTCTATGGAGAATTGTCCCGGTTGGGCAATGTCAGGAGGGCCATGGATCAAACCAGAAAACGCGATGCGAGAACTTGTTTGGTCACGCAAGGATATTACAGCCACTAAAGGCAAAATAAAAATGCAGCTACCCATGCCGCAGCCATCCAACGAAGAATGGCGCGATTACAAAAATATTGCTGTACTGGCTTTCCCCAGGCCGCTGGGTGATGATACTTTAAAATTAGCTTCGGTAAAAAGGAACGGGGACGCCTCGCTGGAAGATCTATTGCTTGGAAAATCAAAAAAAGCAGTAGCACTTAACCCTTTTACCAAACAACATCCTAACTGGTTTGAAGTAGCTTTTGCTAAAGATGTTGTTATCCGCACTATCCAATTGCCAAGCGTAAACAGCCTAAACACGACATGGGCATATGAACCGGCCATCAATATCAAAGTACAAGCGATAACACCGGATGGAAAATCGGTGGAAATATTGAATAAAGACTTGCCGCAAAGTAATTTTCAGGATGACGTACCGCTCTCTTTGGCGTGTTCAAAAGATATCCGGGCGAAAAAATTTAAGGTTATCATTAATAATAAATATAGGATGAACCTTAGTTTTATCAATTTCTCATCGGCAGCAAAAGAAAATAACTGGGAAACAGAAGCTGCCTGGGTGTTAAGGTCTGTAGGGCCAAGCAATGAGCAATACAGCCAGAATAAAAAAGCTTATGTAGACCCGATTACAGTGCGGGATATCAGCAGTTTTGTTAATGACGAAGGCGTGCTTGAATGGACAGCGCCACCGGGACAGTGGACGATCCTCCGCGTAGGACATGTTAATGCGGGTAAAAAGAACGGTCCGGCTCCGCCCGAAGGTACCGGCTGGGAGTGCGATAAACTATCGGCCAATGGAGCAAACGCGCAGTTCGCAGGTTATATTGGTCGCCTGTCGGGTAGCGAAGGGCCGTTAAAAAACGGTTTGTTGACCGGTATGATCATGGATAGCTGGGAATGCGGATCACAAACCTGGACCGCCAATATGGAAACCGAATTTCAGCAAAGAACCCAATACTCGCTCCGTAAATGGCTGCCTGCTTTGATGGGTTATGTATTAACCGACCAGGAAACTACTTTCCGCTTTCTGCGCGATTGGAAAGGCGTGATCAATGATCTGTTCACTAATAATTTTTATGGCCGGATGACGGCCCTCGCAAAGAAAAATAACCTGTCCGTATCTTACGAAACATCTGCCGGCGATGTATTCCCCGGTGATATTATGGAATACTACAAATTTGCCGATGTGCCCATGTGCGAGTTCTGGCAGCCAATAACTCCCGGTTTTGTAGGTTCTTTAAACTTTAAGCCGATCAAGCCTTGTGCTTCGGCAGCCAGGCTTTACGGTAAACCGCGCGTGGCAGCCGAGGCGTTTACTTCGTTCGATCTCACTTATGATGAGCAATGGCAAATGCTTAAAGAAGTTGCCAACGTGAACATGGCCGAGGGGGTGACACATTTGGTATATCACACCTATACGCACAATCCGCGTACTGATTTCCTGCCGCCGGGCACATCGTTTGGTGCGCATATAGGCACGCCTTTTCTTCGTGGAGAAACCTGGTGGAAACATATGCCTTATCTTAATGCTTACTTTGCCAGGTGCGGCTACCTGTTGGAGCGCGGCAAGCCTGTATCGGATGTGCTATGGTACCTTGGTGATGAGATTGATCATAAACCTGATCAAAATGCTGCTTTCCTGGAGGGATTTAAATATGATTACTGTAACCCCGATGCACTGTTGCACAGGCTTTCGGTTACCAATGGCATGATCACAACGCCGGATGGGCTCAGCTATAAAGTATTGTGGCTGCCTGCAACCACCCATATGCTGCCGCAAACCCTCGAGAAATTGAACCAACTGGTACGAGCCGGTGCTGTGGTGATAGGTAATGCGCCTAAGCAATTAGGTACGCTGGTTGGCGGTAAAAATGCGCAGCAACGGTTTAGTGCTATGGTAAAAAGTATTTGGGGTAATGAAAACTCAAAAGGCATGCGAAACGTAGGCAAAGGTACTGTGATTGCTCGTACTCCATTATCTACAGCATTAAATCAACTTAAAATGACGCCGGATGTGGGTGGCGATAGCGTGCTTTGGGTTCATCGCAAAATTGAAGGGGCCGATTGGTATTTTGTAGCAGCGCCCAAAGGCAAAGCGTTTAAAGGCAAACTGGATTTCCGGACCTCCGGCAACGCCGAAATATGGGATCCGGTTAATGGTTCGGTAAAACCGGTAACCGGCAATAATGAAAACGATCGTACCTCGATTGATTTTGACCTTACGCAAGGTAGTTCATGTTTTGTAGTTTTTAACCATAATGGCAAGGCCGCCGATGCACCTGTTACAAACATAGTATCAACCCAGACAATTGGAAATAACTGGACGCTGGAATTTCCGGATAACTGGGGCGCGCCGCGTTCTGTTCAGCTTAATGAGTTAAAACCATGGAAGGATATTGATATGCCCGAAGAGGGGAAGGCCTTTTCCGGAACAGCTACCTACACTACCACTTTTGATGCTACCGGTGCCGATGTAGCTAACAGTTTCATTCTTAACCTGGGTAAAGTTGCCATGATAGCAAAAGGTACTGTAAATGGTAAGGATGTAGGTACGGTTTGGTCAACGCCCTATCAGCTGGATATTAGCAAAGCACTTACGCCTGGTAAAAATACACTCCAAGTTGAAGTAACCAGCACATGGTTTAACCGCCTGGTTTATGATGCTAATCAACCGGAAGAAAAGCGAAAAACATGGACGATAGACGGGCCATCAAAAGATGAGCAATTACGCACAAGCGGATTGTTAGGGCCCGTAACTTTGCTTGTTGAAAAAACAAAATGATTAAGTTAGTTATCATTTACATCAAGTTTATAATTTAAATAAATAACTTATTGTTAATTAGTTAAATTATAAACTTGCATTGCCTGATAGTTGTCCATTTTAATTTAACTTCGATAGGAGTTCTCAAAAGAGATCAATGTTTATTCCCGGAAATCGGGAAGTCTGTACCAATGCAGCTAAAGCGTAATCATAATAGATTTTCTTGTCATCATTCAGACCGCAAACTATCTACCGGATTGGACATGGCCGCCCTGACCGATTGAAGGCATACAGTAAGGATAGCGATCAGAATTGCAGTTAAACCTGCTACAACAAAGGTAAGCCAGCCGATATTGATCCGGTAGCTAAAATTCTGTAGCCAG
The DNA here is from genome assembly GCF_039839285.1 of Mucilaginibacter sp. CAU 1740. Lineage (NCBI taxonomy): Bacteria > Pseudomonadati > Bacteroidota > Sphingobacteriia > Sphingobacteriales > Sphingobacteriaceae > Mucilaginibacter > Mucilaginibacter sp. CAU 1740. Next base: position 59,430 of record NZ_JBDOQS010000007.1, read on the forward strand.
CTGTGCGCTGCCCAGAATGCAATAGGCGTGGCAATGGCTATAGCGATGAACACCAGTATCACAAATTCCCGCGTAAGCATACGTGTAATGGTCAATACGCTTGCGCCCAAAACCTTACGGATGCCAATTTCTTTAGAACGGCTTTCGGCCATAAAGGATGCCAGTCCAAACAAACCCAGACACGATATGAAAATGGTGAGACCTGCAAATATTGCCGCCAGTTTGCCCGTTTGTTGCTGATCGCTAAACTTTTTCTGATAGGCCGTATCAACAAACTGATAAGTAAATGGATAGGCCGGATTGTATTTTTTAAAAATAGCCTCAGCAGTTTTTAAATCATAGGTTATATCCTTGCCGCCATTCAGCCGGATAACAGAATTATAGGCCCAGGTTTTTGAGGCAAAAACGATCATCGGCCTGGTATCTACGTAAGGCGAATTGATGATAAAATCTTTAAATACGCCTACAATATGCAAAGGCGATTTACCCGCGTAAATATTACTGCCTACCGGATTTTTGAGGCCCAGCTGTTTTACAGCTGTTTGGTTCAACATACAAGATAAACTATCTGAGGGATATTCATTAAAGTCCAGGTCCCGGCCGTTAATTAATGTCAATCCCATGGTTTTAATAAAATCCCCGGAGGTGCCAAATTTGGAAAAATTTAGGTTCTGCTGGCTTACATTGCTGCCATCGGTGGAAAGCCCGCCACCGGTTGCGGCATCTATGGTTACATCCACACTGGTTTGGCAGGCGCTGAGCGCTACACCCGATTGCTGAAGGTCGTTTTTGATCAGCGAAAAATTTTTCCGGATGTCGCCTTCAATAGGAACTTCAATCAGGTGGTCCATTTTATAGCCGGTATCCCGGTGCTGGGCATAGCCTATCTGTCGATAAACTACAATAGTTGATACGATAAGTACTACAGCAACAGCAAACTGAACTACAACCAATACCTTACGCGGATTGAACGCACGGTAAATATGATTGAAGCGTCCTTTTAGTACTTTAACCGGCTTAAAAGCTGAAAGGAAAAATGCAGGGTAGCTACCGGCCAGCACACCGGTTAGTATTATAAAAAGAAAAAACAAAAGCCAAAAGTTAGGTTGCAGATACCCAATGTGCAGTTGCTTTTCCGTCAGCTTATTAAAGGCGGGTAATCCCAACTGCGCTACTAACAGGCCTATGATGCCTGCGATGAACGTTATCATTATGGATTCTGCTAAAAACTGCCCAACAAGGCTCAGCCGGGTTGCGCCCATCACTTTACGCACGCCTACTTCCATTGACCGTTTATGGCTTTGCGCGGTACTAAGATTCATGAAGTTGATACAGGCGGTTAATAAAATGATCCCAGCAATGATCAGCAGCAGACGGATCACTTCGATCTTGCCACCGGCCACTTTGCCGTTCTCAAAGCGGCTATAGAGGTGCATTTTGCTGAAGGGGTAAAGAAATACTTCGGTGTTATTGTTTTTATCATTAATATGTTGCTGCACTACGAGTTTTATCTTTTGGTTCAGCTGGTTTACATCCGCGTTTTGTTGCAACTGTACATAAGTATAATAACTATTGTTGTTCCATGAGTTATCGTTAAAGGCTCCGGTTGCAGGTATGGGTAACAAATATTCAAAATCAAACTCTGTATTATCCGGCAGGTTCTGCAAAACAGCGGTTACTTTGTAGGATTGTTTATTGTCCAGTTTCACCAGCTGGTTCATCGGGTCTTTATGGCCGAATATTTTTGTTGCCAGGCGCTGTGTCAAAACAATGCTATTCACATCGTTTAACGCGTGTGCTTTATCGCCCTTAAGCAAAGGTAATGTGAACATATTAAGGAAATCCTTATCTACTTCATTGCCTAATGCTTTAAGCGAGATGTCTTTGTAGTTGAACAAATGACTTTCGCTCCAGTAAATACGCGAAACGCTTTTTATTTCCGGAAATTCGTCCTTGAGCGCATTACCGAGACGCCCGGATGTAACATCGCTATTGCCTGTATAATCTTTCGCTACAAAACGATACCATACTTTGTATAAAGTTTTATTATTAGCATGGAAAGAATCGAAGCTGTATTCATTCTGAACCCATAACCCAATAAGGATCGCACCGGCCATTCCAACTGCCAGGCCGGTAATGTTGATCAGTGAAAATGTCTTTTTTGCCCAAAGGTTGCGAAAGGCTATCTTGAAATAATTGCGAAACATAAAGTAATAATTATTTGATTTATGTTCCAATAATAGGGGCTGCTGCGCGTATGAGCGTCTCAAATGATAAGTTGGGCGCTCTTTTTTAAGTTGCGCCTTATAATCTACCGGGCTTTTTGCAGTAACCTGTTTGAAAATACGATTAAAAGTGCTTTTGGAGTTGAAGCCGGACTCATAAGCAATGCCCAGCAGTGTAAGGTTGTCAAAAGCCTCATCCTGCATCTTTCGTATCACATCCTCTACACGATAGCTGTTAACAAAATCATTAAAATTCTTCTCCAGCGCGACGTTAACGATACGGGACAGTTCATGCGGGTGCAAGCCGATCAAGTCGGCCAATGATGCCAGGCTTAATTCGGGATCCCGATAAAAATGGCCGGTATCCATGGCCTTTTTCAGGCGGATGGCTTTAGTCTTCAAATCCGTATCTGCCCGTTTAGTTGGATTAGGCGGCACGGCCGACATTTCCGCCGTCTGTTTTAGCAATACCATCGCCCCGATGCTGATGAGCACTAAAACAAATAACCAATACATAGGATTAAAGCCGGCCGGCCATAGCACAGCATACATTAACCCGGGAAAAGATACCAGAATTCCTGCCTTTAATAAGCGCCGGAGCCAGCGGAGCTTATGCAAGGGGAGGTCCATTAACACAGGTTCCAATTGCCGGTAAAAAAGCAATATCAGCTTTTGAGAACGGTGTATGTATAGTATGATAGAAACAAATGTTCCGGTTTGCACCAACAGGTTTAAAAGGTGGGATGAGGGCATTACGTAACCAATAAACAATGCAGGTAAAACCGGGCTAAAATGAAGCAAATGCCTCCATTTAAAACGATAACCGGGCCGCGTTGTAGTGAGTACATAAAAATAAACCAGTGGCCCTATAGCCATCGAACAGGGTACCGGTAATACCGCTGTCACCAGGGCCAGCGCCAGCATCCGGTTAGCCCTGTAACCTGCACTTTTGCCCAATGCCAACAGCAGGGCAAAAGCCAGCCCTGAAAATACTGTGCCCAGATAGCACAAATCTGATAGCGTGATATGAAGTGGAAGATATTTCAAACAAGACTCATTTTGGGATCCCTGCGGTTTGCGAGGGATCATTACTTCAATGATAAATAATATAAGTGATTTCTTCACAAGTAATAGAAAACTGTTTTTAGGGGCCGCTGAAAGGCATTGATAAGATCTCCGGTTTTTATATGGCTGTTGTTAGGAAATTAAATTCGGGAGAAAATTAATAGCTGGAATCCCTTTTTGGTTCAAGTCATATTCGGACTCGTCGTATAAAGTCTATCTATTAAAAACTACCTTTCCTTACACCGTAAATATCAAACAAGCCAGTCAAACAGTATTTAAAAAAATGTCCATTTCATCCACATAATTGTCCCGCTCATTTGGCTAATTGTTCATGAAGCGCAATTTTCAGATACATTTGTATATATGTTCAAAAGCTACTATCTCAAATGGTACCTCATTGTTACCGGTGTGCTCGGCAGCGCAACAACGCTTAGCCTTCTGTTACGTCATGATAGTTTTAATGGGGTTAGATGGTGGGAATATCCCGAATATGCCTTCCAACTGGCTGTAGTATTATTTGTATGCTGGTTTGTGCACGGCATCTTTTTACTACACGATTTCAAGTGGTTAAATAGCTATTCAAAACACATTGTAAGTAATGTTTTAGCAACTGTATTTACATTTTCAACAAGTTTTATACTTTATCATCTGCTGCCCAAAAGTTCATTAAGGGATAGCGGCGTCCCTTTCGATAGTTTATCAGATATGGCCATCCATCTACTTGGGGCATTTTTAGCAAGCCTTGTCTCTTACGTGGTATTTTACAGCGTGCATACCAACCTGGCTTTACAAAATTCCAAATTGGAGAATGAGATTTTGGAGCAGGAACATTTGCGCGCGCAGCTGATATCGTTGCAGCAGCAGATCAGTCCGCATTTTTTGTTTAACTCGTTAAGCACGCTCAAAACGTTAACGAGCGAGCAGCCTACTAAAAACTATATTGTACAATTGGCCTCGGTATATCGCTATGTATTGAATTTTAACCAGCATTACCTTACGCCTTTAAGAGATGAACTTACCTTTATCCGGTCGTACCTGTTTATCATGACAACCCGTTTTGAGGATTCGCTCCAGGTAAGCATTGATGTGCCGGAAGAGCATCTTGGCTATATGATCCCGCCGCTTTCGGTACAGTTACTGATAGAAAATGCCATTAAGCATAACATGATCTCGGCCGAGCATCCATTGCATATCAGCATCAAAACAGATAATACACCGGCCCTTATCGTATCCAACAACCTTCAGCTTAAAAAAATAGCCGAAGAAAGTACTAAAACCGGCTTGAATAATATTACCGAGCGTTACAAACTACTGGTTCATAAACCGATCCATATTATAAACGACGGAACAAACTTTAAAGTAATTTTGCCACTTTTAAATACATGAGAGTAGTAATTATTGAAGACGAGAGCAAAACAGCCAAAGAACTCCAGCGCATGCTGGAGCACCTGGATAATTCTATCCAGATCGAAGCTATCCTTACATCGGTTTCGGCGGGTATTAAATGGCTGCGTTCAAATCCTGCTCCTGAACTTATTTTTTCTGATATCCAGTTAGGGGATGGTTTAAGCTTCGAGATTTTCCGCGAGGTAAAAACAGAAACGCCGGTTATTTTTTGCACCGCGTTTGATGAATACGCCATCAAATCGTTCGAATCGAACAGTATCGATTATCTTTTAAAACCGATAGAAGAAGATGCCCTCACCAAAAGCCTTGAAAAGTACGCGCGTTTAAAAGAGCACCTGGTTGCCAGTACTGCCTACCCGCGTAACCTGAATAATGTGCTTACCCAGATGGATCCCAATTACAAACAAAGCATATTGGTACACTACCGCGATAAGATCATCCCGGTAAAAGTGATCGATATCCAGTTTATATACGCATCCGGCGGGGCGGTTTACATCTATCTTCCCAACGATAAAAACTACCCGGTACAATACACTATCGAGCAACTGGAAACGATGCTGAACCCACAGCAATTTTTCAGGGCGAACCGGCAGTTTATTATCAACAGGGATGCCATCAGCAATATTGAGCATTATTTTAACCGCAAACTGTACGTTGCCACCACCTGTGCTACTCCCGAAAAAATTGTGATAGGTAAACTTAAAGCGCAATCGTTTTTAAAATGGATTGAGCAATAAATCCGCTATTTTATTGCAATATTTATACAAAAGCGCTCCTGTGCTTTTCAGGCTCATATATAAATCCCCAAACCCTGTCCATTTCATTGACAGATTTGTCCATTTCATTCGCGGTTAAGGCTATAGCGTTATTAAGGGCCATAGTTTTGCATCATTAATTATTTAGTAACCAGTGCCCAAGGGTATTGAAACTACAGTTTGATGCAGATTATGAAAAAAAATACATTATTGGCTTTGATCTGCCTCCTGCCGCTCCAGCTGCTGGCCCAGCAACAATGGAGTTTAAAGGATTGCATTGATTACGGTCTGAAAAATAACCGCAGCAACGCGGTTTACGAAAACGAAAAACGCGCGGCCGACGCGAAGGCCAAAGAAGCACTGGCCGATTATCTCCCCAAAGTAAGCTTAACCGGAACTTTTGATGATAACTTAAAAGTGCAGCAATCCATCATTCCGGCGGGTATTTTCGGGCCGGATCCGGTTAAAGTGGCCTTTACACAAAAGTATAACACCAACGGTGTTGCCCAGCTCGATCAAACCATTTATGATCAGGCTTTACTAACCGGCTTGCAGGCCAATAAATATAATAAGCAACAGGCCGACCTCAACGTAAAGAAAAACGAGGAAACCATCATTTACGATATCAGCAACGCCTATTACCAGATCTATGTTTATCGCGAACAGTTAAGGTTGACAAAAGAAAACCTTGAAACCTATCGTAAGCAAATGGAGATCTCCCAGCTCCAGGTAAAAAAGGGTGTTACCCTGCAAAAAGACCTTGATAAGGTAACGGTTAATTACAATAACACCATATCGCAGATCCGTGTTGCCGAAAGCAACCTCGCCCTTTCGCAAAACCAGCTGAAATATAATATGGGCTATCCCATCAATACAAACTTGCCTGTTGATAGTACATCGAACGAAAAGATCAATACACCGGTTGCGCCCGTTAACGATGGCTTTGCTGTAGGTAACCGTACCGATTATCAACTTTCGCAGGTAAACACGCACTTGCTGGAGATAGATGAAAAACGAATTAAAGCCGGCGCGCTTCCGCGTTTAACCGGGTATGCTAAATATGGTTCGGTAGGTTTTGGTAATACCTTAGGCCCGGCATTCAGGGATCAGAATGATTACTCGGCCATTGGCTTGAAGCTAACCATCCCTTTATTTGATTTTTTTAAGCGGAACGCGCAGTACAGCCAGGCTAAATATAAACGGTTAAACGCTGTAGAAAACTTAAAGCTTGATGAAGGCAAATACCAGATGGAGTACGAAAATGCCAATACCAAGCTGATCAAGGCGCAGGCTAATCTCGACAACGATAAACGCAATATTGAACTGGCGCAATCGGTTTTCAGAACTACCGACCTGCAATTTAAAAAAGGCGTAACCGACCTTACCGACTGGCTAAACGCGCAGTACTCCATCAAAGATTCGCAAAATAATTACCTCAACTCCTTATACAGCTTTTACCAGGCCAGGCTTGATCTGGAAAAAGCAGCAGGTACCCTCAAAACTTTTTACAGCACACTTTAAAACATATGAAACGTAAATATATCATCGGCCTTATCATTGTGGTTTTATTGGCACTGATAGTTTTTAAGCTCGCATCCAATAAAAAAACACTCGACAAAAAGAACCAGCCTTCGCAGGATTCGGTTGTGCAGATCCCGGTAAAAGTTGCTGTAGCTAAAGAGCAGCTTCAGGCCCTCAACCTCATCAAAACCGGAACGCTGGCTCCTTTTAAAGAAGCGAAAGTACGTTCAACAACAGGCGGTACTATACAGCAATTGCGCTTTGAACTTGGCGATCATGTAACCGAAGGCCAGGTACTGGCGCTAATGGATACACGTTTAGCCCAGCTCGACCTGCAAAAAGCACAAACCAATGCCGCGAAACTTCACCGCGACTTGGATACTTATACGGAACTGCTGCAAGGACAAGCCGCAACGCAGGAAAAGGTTAATGAGATTCAGCAAAACTACCTTGATGCTGTTAACCAGGTAAACCAGGTTAAAAAACAAATTAACGATGCGGCCATCAAAGCCCCCACCAGTGGTACAATTTCTGAAAAACTGGTTGAACAAGGTGTTTATGCAAACGCGGGCACACAGATAGCAACCATTGTAAACCTTTCGCGGGCCAAGGTGCAGATCAACCTGACCGAGGCCGAGGTTTACCAGGTAAAACAAGGGCAGGCCGTAAAGATCACAACTGATGTAAACCCCGATGATGTATTTAACGGTAAGATCAGCTTTATCAGTCCGCAGGCAGATGAAACGCACAATTATAAAGTAGAGGTAATGGCCGGCAATAAGGAAGGCAACCCACTGCGTTCCGGAACTTTTGTTTATGCTGATTTCTCGCGTAAAACAACTCAAAATATCCTGCTCATTCCCCGAGACGCGCTTACCCAGGGTGTTAAAGATGCTTCTGTTTATGTGGTGGAAAACAATGTAGTTCATCAAAAGCAGGTTAAAACAGGGATCGAACTTAATGGCATGATCCAGATCATGAACGGACTTAAAGTGGGCGAGGTTGTTGTTACTTCCGGGCAAATCAATTTAAAGGATGGAGCACAAGTGTCTATCTCCAAATAAAAATAATAACGATGCAAAAAATCAACCTACAGGTTTTATGGCGGGCTTTGATTGGCCTTGTTGTACTGTTGCTGGTTATCATGCAAACCTGCCTTAAATTGAAGATTACGCAATCAGTTCAACTAACTAAAACGCAGACAGATGTCAATTACAGAGATTGCCGTTAAGCGGCCCTTACTCATCATAGTGATCTTTACGGTGCTGTTTATTTTCGGTGCCAGATCATACTCCAGTTTAAATTATAACCTGTTGCCCAAAATAGAGGTGCCTACCGTATCGGTAAGTACAGTATACCCCGGTGCCGCCGCCGCCGAGGTGGAAACTTCGGTTACCAAAAAGCTGGAAGATGCTTTTTCGTCGGTAGAAGGTTTGGATAAGATCAATTCAACATCGCAGGAAGGGATTTCCAGTGTTGTTGTGCAATTAAAAACGGGTACGGATGTTGACCAGGCCGAGCGCGATATCCAGCGCAAGGCAGATCAGATCCAGAACGATTTGCCGGATAATATCAATAAACCCATCGTTAACAAGATCAACCTGGAGGATGCCCCGGTTGTAAAAGCCGGCGTTACGTCCAAACAATCGCCAAAAGAGCTTTATGATTTTGTTGATAAGCAATTACTGCCCCTGCTGCAAAACGTTGCGGGTGTAGGCCAGGTAAATATTATTGGCGGCGATGAACGCCAGATCCAGGTAAATATCGATCAGGATAAAATGAAGGCTTACGGATTGAGCATTGCCTCCGTAGCCAACGCCATAGCCAAAGCCAACCAGTCGTTTCCGGCAGGTAGTATTGAAACCCGGAACGAACAGCAATCCATCCGCTTTGATGCTAATGTAACATCAACGGAGCAGATCAGTAATCTCATCATTCAGCAACGGCCTAAAGCTGGGAGTATTTATTTAAAAGATATTGGCGAAGTGGTAGATGCCACAGCCAAAACCACGGCCATTAACCATATCAACGGCATCCCATCCATCGGTGTGCAAATTGTTAAGCAAACCGATGCCAACGCGGTTGATGTGAGCAAGCATGTTAAAGAAAAATTCACAGAGATAGAAGCCCAATACAAAGCATCAGGATTGAAATTTACCGTATCGTCGGACCAGAGCGTATACACCCTGAAATCTGCCGACGCGGTAATGGAAGATCTTGGCCTGGCTGTATTGATCGTAGGCGTAGTGATGCTGGCCTTCCTGCACAGTTTCCGCAGCTCCATGTTCGTGTTGGTGGCCTTGCCATCATCTATTATTCCTACGTTTATCGCTATGTATTTTCTGGGCTTTTCGCTTAACCTCATGACGTTGATGGCGATGTCGCTGGTGGTTGGTATTTTGGTGGATGACTCGATAGTAGTACTTGAAAATATTTATAGGCACCTGGAAATGGGCCGCGATAAAGAAACCGCTGCGCTGGAAGGCCGGAGCGAAATTGGCTTTACGGCATTAGCTATTACACTGGTGGATGTGGTGGTGTTTTTGCCTATCTCGTTTGCCGGGGGCATTATTGGTTCATTGTTGCAGGAATTTTCATTAGTGGTGGTATTTTCTACGCTGATGAGTTTATTTGTATCCTTCACGGTAACGCCAATGCTTGCCGCCAAATTCGGCAAGATAGAAACCCTGAGCAAAACCACCTTGTGGGGTAAACTAAATCTCGGTTTTGAGCACTTTATTGATGTTTTAAAAGAGGATTATGGAGAATTACTGGCTATAGTGCTTCACAAAAAGCGCTGGTTACTCTCGGGCGTTATTGTGCTCATCATCGGCGCGATAGCGTTAGTACCGGCAGGTTTTGTAGGTGCGGCGTTTATTCCGAGTGCTGATCAAGGCGAGTTGCTCATCAATTTGGAACTTGCGCCTTCGGCATCAATTTACCAAACCAATATGGTAACGCAACAGGTTGAAAAGCTGATCATGAAACAGCCGGAAGTAGTGAGGGTGTTTTCGAGCGTTGGGTTTGTAACAGGCAGTGTTGCCGGAACAACCAATAACAGCAACCTTGCCGAGATCACCGTAAGCATGGTTGATAAAAAAGAACGCGATATCACTGCCGAAGAGTTTGGCGGCAAACTGCAAAAGATGCTCAGCGCCAAAATACCTGGTGTAAAAGTTACATCATCGCCAACCTCTATTACCGGCGGGGCTAACCAGGCACCTATCCAAATAGCTGTTAAAGGTGTTGATCTGAAAGCGGTACGTAACGTGGCCGAAGCTTATAAAAAGATAGTGGCCAAAGTACCGGGAACGCGCTTTGTTGAACTTTCTGTAAAAGATCAGAAACCACAGGTTGAGGTAAACCTGAACCGCGAAAAAATGACCTTATTGGGTATTGATGCCAGCCAGGTTGGTGCTGCGCTTCAAAATGCCTTTAGCGGCAATGACGACAGCAAGTTTAAGCAGGATGGTAACGAATATGATATCCTGATAAGCCTGGATAGTTATGATCGCTCGGATATCAACAACGTAAGGAACCTTTCATTTACCAATGCCGATGGGCAAACATTTGTGCTAAGCCAGTTTGCCCAGGTAAAAGAAGGCCTTGGCGAAAGCGTTTTACAACGGATTGACCGATTGGGTTCTATCACGGTAAACTCGTACGTTGTTGGTCGCCCGTCAGGTTCGGTTACTGCCGATATTAAAAAGAAGCTGCCGGAAGTTAAATTGCCGGAGGGTGTTTCGGTAGAGTTTTTGGGTGATGCCAAAAACCAGGCCGACGCGTTTGGAAGTTTATTCTTCGCCCTGGGTGTGGCTATTGTTTTGGTTTACCTGATCATGGTTGCCCTTTATGAAAACGCTATCTATCCTTTCGTAGTTCTGTTTTCTATCCCGGTTGCTTTGGTGGGGGCCTTGCTGGCCCTGGCTTTAACCATGCAAACGTTGAATATATTTTCACTTATCGGGGTGATCATGCTGCTTGGCCTGGTAGCTAAAAACGCTATCCTGATCGTGGATTTTACCAATCACCTCAAGGCGCAGGGGCATTCTGTTAAAGATGCTTTGATTGAGGCTGGAAAAGAAAGATTAAGGCCCATCCTCATGACTACCCTTGCCATGATATTAGGTATGCTCCCCATTGCCATAGCCAGCGGTGCCGGTGCCGAGATCAAAAATGGTATGGCCTGGGTAATTATAGGCGGCTTAACAAGCTCCATGATCCTTACGCTGTTTGTTGTGCCATCCATGTACCTCATTATCGAAAACCTGCTCCTGAAATTCAAGAGCAAGAAAACAAATACAGAAACACCGCTTTTAGAAGCCCATAATTAACATCTACATATGGCTCATTGTTGCCGGGGCAAGCTGCATAAAAATGCTGCTTGCCCCGGAATAATGGCTCTGCTTTGTCCCATTTTTTTAAATTCCGAACCCCTATGAAAATCAAATTTTATCTTGGCACTATTGTGCTGAGCACCCTGTTCACCGCTTCGTATGCGCAAAATACTAACCCGCTAACCCGGCAACGCATCATCGACTCGCTGAAAATGTCGGCCCTGTCTGATTATGCCACCCGCTATCCTATTTTAAGGCAAGGATCAATAGCTACCGATTTTTTAGGCGCACGTACTATAAAAGGCGAACTTAACGGTCATGATCTTTACGAAGGCAAAACGAATATCAGCCGCATCAGGGCAGCATTTAAAATACCTTTGGCCGAGTGGGGGAAAAATACCATAACAGGCGTGGTAAGCTACCAACAGATACATTTTGATACCAAAGATATCACCAGTTACAACCCGGCATTTTCTACCGCAAACCAAAGCCTGAACAAATCAACCGTTGGCTTCACAGCTACGTTCAGCCGGTCGGATAGTATTTTTAACCACCCGGTAACTTATTCGGCAAGTGTATCCGGACTTACGGATGAGCTTAGCTCGATAAAAAGGGTAAATTACAGCGGTACCTTGAATGTTCCGCTTAGTCACACAGCTACTTCATCATGGTCGGTTGGTGTCGCGGTTATTATCGATCCGTCTTCAGTATCACCGGTTGTGCCTTTTGTAAGCTACTGGCATAAATTTAAAGATGCCGATCTTGATCTGTTTGTTGATATTCCTTACCGCGTGGCCGTAAGAAAACAACTATCTAAAAAGAGCTGGGTATTTGCGGGCAGTGAATTAGGCGGCAGTCTTTTCTTTTTCGATCTGAAACAGCCTTCATTGCCGCAGAATAATATTTACACATCGTTAGATATCAAAACCGGTGCAACTTTTGAATATCTGCTGACCAAAAAACTTGTATTCGGTGTTAGCGGGGGCGTTTTCACAACCGCCCAGGCCCGCATATTTGATCACAATGCCAAACCTAACGACTACTTTTTCAGAACATCTAATGGATCGGTACCGTATGTTAGTTTCTCACTGTCGTTTTTACCATTCCTTAAAAGTTTGAGATAACAAAAGGATGTAGGAGCAGAACTGTCAAATTTATTGAAAGGTGAAGATCAAATCGACTCCTAAAAAAGCAATTAACAGCCTTAATGTAAATTTCAGAATAGCAAATATCTTTTTGGAATCAGGAGGTGTTGTGGAGAATCGTGACTGAACCTAAAAAGGTTATTTTTTGATAGCTTTCTATAGCTTGGTGAAACAAAAACAGCATTTTTGATGATTAAAATGCTGTTTTTTTGTTTTTTAGCGATCCCGGAGAGATTCAAACTCTCGATCCAATGAATTAGAATTATGAGCTTCCTTATTAGTACGGGTCACTTTGTTTTTTCAGATAACGTATACGCCCGACTGGCTATACCGAAAACTTTTTTGTCGCTACTAAAAAAATAGAAACTTTGCCTGGTAGTATTGCCGTTGTTGTAATTAAGTTCGATGCTGTAACCATCCAGCTTGTAGGTACCAGCTTTGTTTTTACTTGAATAGGCCGTTACGTTAGCACCCGGGCCATTGAAGCTTCCTCCTCCTGTACTTTCATACGTGAACTGACCATTATTGTTAAACGTAATATCGGTCGACGAGACAGTCATCGTGCCTCCTCCCATAGCGGTATTGCCCCCTCCGGTTAAGGAATTGTAAGATGCATTCAATTTTTCATTTGAAAAAGCAGGCATTGCCCAGTCCCACCAGCCGTTTTTCCATTCTTCTGGTTTTTCCTGCACTCCATTTTTGCTTCCCCTTTTAACAGTAATTATCTTTCCGTCCAACTTCCATGTACCCCATTTCTCTGGTTCCTGCTGCTTTGATTTCGCCACATTCAGGTCATAGGGGCTTATGTCTGGGTTCTGGTACATTGTACCATCTTTTAATAATAGGTAAGGTCTCCATACTATAAGTACCATTCCGCCTACACCAATTCCGGTTTCGCTATGCAAAGCTAAGCCGGCAATATCACTTTTTGGTATGCCTTTTCCCGGAGCGGTTGTAGGGGAAGCAGGCCTTGAGTTAGTCGATTTAGTTGTAGCCGGACGTTGAGTACCAGCGTCGGAGACCGTCGCTTTTGCAGTTCCCGATTGTGTTTCCTGCTTCATAAGCGCCGCGAAATGACCAGTGGCTATTTTGAGTGATGTTCCCTGGGTACCGGGCGACCATTTAACTTTAGCATATCTGATAGCGTTATTTGGCAACTTGTATGCAATGTATATCAAACCCCATTTTTTATTTTGCTGATCGGTTGCCATTACGGTATAAGTTGCAGCCGACTGTATATATTTTGCTATAGGTGCCGGCGAAACTAACGGCCCAGAATAGCCGGAGGCCGGCAAGTCTTTTACAGAGAAAACCTTGATCCATTCCATGAGATCATTAACCGGCTCCGTTTTAAGAGGCATGATATCGTATTCTAAATTACCATCGGGCGGCGTAAATTTATACTGTCCGCCAATTTCTTTCATATTCCAGCCGGGTATTGGCGTTATGCTGGTTTGAGAAAAGAGTAATACAGGAAATAGCAAGCCAATGATAACAAAGCCAGGGTATTTCATAGATAAAAGTTTATGTTACCTGGCTAAAAGCAAATTTTAGACCAAATCATCAACAATGGCAAACCAACATCCCGAATCTGAATTTTTTTCAAATTAGAAAGAATAGCAACCTCATTTTTTAAGTAATGCTATAATTAATTTCATTTATAGTTTAAATACATGCGCCTTTTAAACCCAAACGGCGACAATGTATATCGTCGCCGTTTGGGTTTGTGTCAACTTTCAATTACTGCCAACCACCGCCCAAGGCCCGGTAAACATATACAATAGCCTGCAATTGCTGTAGGCGGTCATCTACGCTGTTAAGTTTTGCTGTGAGCAGGTTTTGTTCGGCGGTAAGTACTTCGGTATAATTTGCCGAGCCATACCTAACCAGTTGTTGGGTATAGTTTACAGATTTATCCAGGTTTTGCAACTCATCTATCCGTGTGGCAGCTTTTTCACCCGCGGTACGGTACGACATTAGGGCGTTTGATACATCCTGGCTTGCGCTTAGCACGGTGTATTGAAAATCTAATAACGCCTGTTGCTGCTGCTCTTTTGCAACCTTTAAGCGTACCTTATTAAGGCCCTGATTAAATATGGGCTGCGTAATACCCGCGCTTAAATTGCCCACCAATGATCCTAACCCGAAAAATGAATTGTAGCTTGAATATCCGCTTGATCCTGTAAGGGAAATGCTTGGATAAAAATAAGTGCGGGCCACATTAGTAAGTTCAAATGCATTCCTGAAATTATATTCGGCTGCCATTACATCGGGCCGGTTGGCAAGCATTTGCGCCGGGATGCCAGGGGTAAGGATAGTTATTGGTTGTTGCATAGCTATTTTACTCCGTTTAACCGGGCCTGGAACGCGACCTAATAATAGGTTAATGATATTTTCGGTTTGCCATATGGATTGTTTCAGATCCGGAATGGTTACCTGTACAGCGTATTTACTGGCCTCACTCTGTACAACCGCGGCGCCGGTAACCACATCCGAAACTTTTAAGGATTTCATGGTGTTAACCGTAGTCTGCCAGTCCTTTACACTTTGCTCGGTAATGGCCAGTTGATCGTCTAAAGCCATCAGGTTATAATAGTTGTTGGCAATATCCGCTATCAACGTGGTTTGTACAGCCCTTGCATTTGCTGTTGATTGCAGCAAAGAAGCCAATTGTGCTTTTTTCGCGCTTTTTAATTTGCCCCATATATCGGCCTCCCAGCTTGCTGTAAGTTCTGTACTATAAACACGTCCCCTCGCTGCCGAACTGAAATTTTGAGGGTTTGCCGCCCCGGATAATGATAAACCGGCATCTGCGTTTACAGATGGATAAAAAGCCAATTTACTTTGATCAAAATAAGCCTGTGCCTGCCTGGTTACCGAATAGGCTTTTTGAAGATCGATATTATGGTTAATCCCTTCTGTAATGAGGCTTTGTAAAACGGTATCGGTAAAAACCTGGTTCCAGTGCAATTTAGCTATCGAGTTGGTATCTGTACCCGTATAATCCCTGAAAAGCGCGGTATTACCGGCATCAGGAGCCTTGTATGGTTTGGTTACATTGCAGGCAGCTAATATGGCCAAAACGCCTGCAAATGCTATATTTTTTATGATAGTTTTCATTTGTTTAATGGGCTGGGTTTGTATTGAGGTTATCGGTGCCATGTTCGCCGGTTGCGGTAGTTGCATCCTTAGGCTTCTTAAATTTTTCCTGAAGTGTTTGGAAAATGATAAACAGCGCCGGCGTAATAAATATGCCGAACACTGTGCCTATAAGCATACCACCAACAGCGCCCGTACCTATTGAGCGGTTGCCATTGGCACCTGCCCCGGTAGCCAGCATTAAGGGTATTAAGCCAAGTATAAAGGCAAAAGAGGTCATGAGGATAGGGCGTAACCTTGCCTGGGCACCGCTTACGGCTGCTTCCATAATACTCATGCCGCCGCGCCGCCTCTCAACAGCAAATTCAACTATTAATATGGCGTTTTTTGAAAGCAGGCCAATAAGCATGATCAGCGTAATTTGCAGGTAAATATTATTGGCAACGCCAAACAGGTATGCAAAAATGAAGGCTCCGGCTATCCCGATAGGAATGGTTAACAGGATGGCCAGCGGCAGGATATAACTTTCATACTGGGCGCTTAGTATGAGGTAAACAAATACCAAACAAAGCAAAAAGATATAAATGGTTTGGCTGTTACCGGAAAGTTCCTCGCGGGTAATACCTGAATATTCGTATCCATAGCCTTGAGGTAATTGCTGGCTGGCCACCTGCTGAATGGCCGCTACTGCCTGGCCCGAACTGAAACCGGTATTTGGAGTGCCATTGATATTAATAGATGTAAAAAGGTTAAAACGGGTAATTGCCTGCGGACCGTAATCCTGCGTTAAGGTCACAAACTCGGTAATAGGCACCATATCCCCGGCAGCGTTTCTTACAAATACCGAATTAAGGCTCTCCGGGGTCATTCTGTATTCGGGTGATGCCTGTACCATTACCCTGTATTGCTGACCAAATTGGGTAATGTTTGATGCATACAAGCCACCATAATAGCTTTGCATAGCGCCTGTAATATCTGTAACGTTTAAACCGGCCTCTTTTATTTTAGGCACATTTACGTTCATCAGGTACTGCGGAAAGTTAGGATTGAAGGATGTTGTAGCAAACTGTATTTCAGGCCGCTCGGCAAGGGCCGATAAAAAATCTTTGCTCACTTTATAAAAGCTGGCAATATCGCCTCCTGTTTTATCCTGCAATTGAAAGGCGAAACCGCTTGTAGCACCAAAACCCTGAATAGTAGGCGGCGAAGTAAACTTAATTTCCGCTTCAGTTATATTCGATGACTTGGCTATCAACTCGTTAATAATAGCCTGGATATCTCTTTTTCGCTGATCCCACGGAATTAGCCGCATGATCACCATGCCGTAATTATTACCGCTGCCGGCAAGCTGGTTACGGCCGTTTACGCCCAGTATATTATTAACCTCGGGTATTGAACGGGCAAAAGTTTCTATTTTCCGGGTTACCTGGTCTGTGCGGCCCAACGATGAACCCGGCGGAAGGGAAATACTGCAGCTAATGGCACCAAGATCTTCTGCCGGTACAAACCCTGTAGGAGTGGCCCTGGCAATAAAGAAAAGTAACACTATAAAAACCAAAAGCATAGATACAGGCACCCAGGCTCTCCGGCTAAAAAAGGTTACTGCCTGAATATATCTTTTACTTATTTTTTCGAACCCGGTATTAAAAGCGAGGTAAAACTTCTGAATAAAACTGAGTTTCTTATGCTCCTTATCGTGTCCTTTCAAAAACAGCGCACACAATGCGGGACTTAAAGTAAGCGCGTTTATTGCTGATAATACGATGGCAATGGCCAACGTAAGCCCAAATTGCTTATAAAAAACGCCTGATGAACCACCGATAAAACTAACCGGGATAAATACAGCCGACATAACCAGGGTTATAGAGATGATCGCGCCTGAAATTTCGCCCAGGGCATCAATACTGGCTTCTTTTGCAGAGTGATAACCGGCATCCAGTTTGGCGTGTACGGCCTCAACTACTACAATAGCATCATCCACAACTATACCTATGGCCAGGATAATGGCGAAAAGAGTAAGCAGGTTGATGGTAAACCCGAATAGCTTAAGAAAGAAAAATGTACCCACAATAGCCACCGGAACGGATATGGCCGGAATAAGCGTTGACCGGAAATCCTGTAGAAAGATAAATACCACAATGAAAACCAGTATAAAGGCCTCGAATAGGGTGTGCAGCACTTTATCAATAGATGCGTTAAGGAAATCATCGGCATTTTGCAGCGTTACATACTTGATACCAGGCGGGAAGTTTTTTGCAGCGGCGGTCATCGCTTTAACTGTTTCCTGTATTACCTGGTGCGCGTTTGAACCCGCAATCTGCGATACATCTATAGATACAGCAGGGTGTCCGTTCATACGCGTGGTGGTAAAATAGTTTAACGCGCCAAGTTCTATCCGGGCCACATCCCTCAGGCGTAATAACCTGCTCCGCGAGTTTGCCCGTACTACGATATTGCCAAACTGGGCAGTATCTGTTAAGGTGCCCGGATATTTGATCACATATTGAAATGCCTGTCCGCCGCGTTCGCCAAACTGGCCGGGTGCGGCCTGGATGTTTTGATCGGCCAGGGCTGCATTGATATCCGCTGGAACCAGGCCATATGAGGCCATTTTTTGTGTATTGAGCCAAATACGCATGGAATAATCCATCTGGCTTGGCAATGAAGCATCGCCCACACCCTGGATCCTTTTAATAACCGGGACTATGTTGATATCAACGTAATTTTGTATAAAGGTTTGATCATAAGCCGGGCTTTCGCTGTAAACCGAATAGGTGAGCAAACTGCTTGTTTGCTTTTTTTGTACGGTAACGCCGGCTTTGGTAACTTCTTGCGGTAACAAGGCCGTAGCTCTCGAAACAGCGTTTTGCACGTTTACAGCTGCAAGGTTAGGATCGCTGCCTACTTTAAAACTTACTGTGATATTGGCAGTACCATCATTTCCTGCTGTTGAAGTGAGATAATCCATGTTTTCAACGCCGTTAATCTGCTGTTCGAGCGGGATAATAACGGTTTTAAGTACAACATCGGCATTTGCACCACTGTAGGTGGCTTGTACCTGCACGGTAGGCGGCGCGATATCAGGATATTGAGAAATAGGGAGCGTTAATAAACCAACGATACCTATTGTTACGATTATGATAGAAACGACCGTTGAAAGAACGGGTCGTTCGATGAATTTTTTTAACATGATATGGAAATAAGGTGAACGGAAAATGTTTACGGGTTGCGGTAAACCGAATCGGCATTCAGCAACTGAGGCTTAATTTGCAGCCCTTCCCTCAGTGAAGCGATACCATCAACCACTATTTGTTGCCCGGCTTTTAAGCCTTTGTTCACCACATAAAACTGTCCCGGGCTTGCACCGATCTCCAACTCTTGAGATTTAACTTTATTAGCGGCATCAACAACATAAACAAAAGTTTTCCCTTGTATTTGGTAAGTCGATTTTTGAGGCACCATAATGGCGTTGCTTACCGTTTTGGGAATGCGTACAATGGCGCTGCTGCCGCTGCGCACCAGGCCGCCAGGGTTAGTAAATGTAGCCCTCATATTAATGGAGCCTGTTTCAGCATTGATCAACCCGCTTGCTGTTTCTACCTTGCCTTTACCTGGCAATTGTGTACCGTTGGCCAATACCAGCGTAACCGGTGGCAATGTGCTTAGTTTTTGCTGCATGGTGCCACCCTTGGCGGCCAAAAAGAAATCGAGTCCCTGGCTTTCATTGATTGAAAAATAGGCGTAAACGCTTTCAATATTAGATACCGTGGTTAAAGGATTGGTTGTGGTGCTTGAAATGAGGCTCCCAATTTTATAAGGAAGGATCCCAATTACGCCATCCGCCGGACTGTAGATGGTGGTGTAGCTCAAATTTGTTTTAGCATTGTTAAGTGCCGCCCTGGCCTGCGCCAGCGCCGCCTCTTTCGAATCTAAAGTGTATTGTGCTGCCTTAAGTTCATAAGGGCTTACAATGTCCTGCTCAACTATGGGTCGTACTTTATCAACCTGCATTTTGGCTGCATTAACATCGGCAATGGCTATCTTGATATTAGCCTGGGCTGTGGCTACATCCTGTTCGTATTGCGGGGCATTAATGCGAAAAAGTAACTGGCCCCGTTTTACTGTAGCGCCCTCATCAACATAAATATTTTCAACATAACCATCAATTTTAGGCCTGATCTCGATGTTTTGGATACCCATTATAGAGGCAGGATAATCGGCATTGATATTGGCCTGGCGCGGAGCCAGTTTCATTGTAGTAAAAACTTTGGCCCCGGTTTTTGGCGCCGATGCACCCGTGCCACCGCATGAATATAAAGTAAAGACAAGCAGGGACGGTACAGTATAGGATAAGATTTTTTGAGATAAATTCATAACAAACACATTTAACAAATGATTGCCAGGTACAAATAAGCAGCAGCGTATTTACACCCGATATCATTGATGATTTAATAAAACAGCAGCGCATAAGCGCTTAAGTAAAAGGGATGTTAAGAAAGGGAAGGAGGGCCGCGCAGGCAAACAGACTCAGGCTGGGTAAGATTACCGGCAGCGGTTTTAAAACCGATAAAAGTTAGCGCGGGCAGATATCTTAAAGGCGAGCCAAAGGTGAAGGATGTTTTTTGGGGCAAAGCCAGCACCTGGAATTTTTGTGTGTAGCATTGCAGTTTAATTAAGCGCCTGCGTTCGTCATTCTTTTTGATTGACTGGAACTTTTGCTCAGATCTAACCTTAAACATTTGGGCATAGCGCACTATCACTTCTCCCTGTAGCGACAAGAAGATAATGAGGACTATGCTTAGCCTGCTTATGTGTCTGAACAATTTAACCACTTGATATTCTTTTTCATAGCCAGGAATAACATCCTGGCTAATCATATTACAAAACTGGTCGCCAATTCTGAATTTTTTATGAGCAAACTGCTAAACCATCAAACCATCGCCTTTATGTTACATGATTATTTCATTGAGATTACAAAACGTTTTAATAGGTGGTAGATAAATAAAGAAAGACCGCTTTAAGCAGTCTTTCTTCGCTGGTTTGTAAAAGCCTATCGTGTTTGAGATATCGTGATTGCACGGAATTATAAGGAGCTTGACGGCATCCCGCTACGGCCCTTTAGCTTTACACCTCGTTTTTTTACTGCAACGATTGCATTATGGAAAACCCCGGCCTGCGTCAATCAGGTTCACCTACCGATTTGGTTAGCCGGGGCTTATTCATCGTTTTTTTAGGGATCAACGCATTAATTTTTATTCATCCGTTAAGTGATCAAAAATCTCTGGTATTATCCCTGGCAACGCGGTCAATCAGTTTGTTGTAGGGGTCGATACCGGCCTTTACGGGTTTGCCTTTTACTGTTATAGTAATTATATGTTCGCCTGCAGTAAGTTTATGTTTTTGAAAGTAAAGCGGGTTTACCTGGTTTCGTCCATCTTTATCCCTGGTGTCTGCAGCAAAAATCCCAATATCAATATAGTCATCCATGGCCGCCGGTACATCTTCTCCTTTACCGTTGATGTAAATTTTGCCGGTGCTCACTTTCAAGGTCACTTTATATTGCCCGTTTCCTATAGCAACAGATTGCGCATTAACTACATGATTATCATAAAAAGTGATCTTTTCCCAGCTATCGGTTAAGTAATATTGTAATGAATCGGGTGTGTGCTTCTTCAAATAGCGATATAGGTCGTTATTGCCGGGGTAGGGCGGTTCTTTTTTGAAAGCGTAAGCCTCTTTAAATTCACGCAGGGCCGCATTCATATTTTGTTCGCCAATAAGGTCCCGTAAACCATATAGCATGTTGGCAGCCTTACCCTGGTACTGGTGCCATTCGTTGGCCCTTAACAGGGTATGTTCGGGTTCGCTTCCCCGGCTGTGGAAATATAGATAGCGCCACATTTCATCCTGTAATACATCGTGAATGTTATTTTTTCCATATTTCTTTTCCACCATTACATAAGCATCATACAATGCCAACCCTTCAGGAATCATAAACGAACCAATGGTTTTGTTGGGGGCTACCTGGTAACGCCACCATTGCTGCGATACCTGCCTGATAGCTGTGTAATAACAAAAATCAAACAAACCGGGCTTTCTAAAATCGGCCGTCCAGCCATTATTTTCAGCATAAGTATCCAGGGTTGATAACGAGGCCGAGCGTGCTCCGTAAACCCCGGTTTCAACTATCCGCATATCACCAAAAGGATAGCTGCCATACATAGCCGAAAAATAGCTGATGCCGTCTTTAACAGCGTCCCGATACCTGTTAACATTGTAAGGATGTAATGGATTGTAATATATCCCGGTGTTAACCTGCCTGCCATCGTTTAACTTAACAACATCTTGCAATAAGGCGTACTTCGCGCTTAAAATACCAAACGGCGGGTACATGCCTGGTTTATTTTGCACATAATGAAAATAGCTGCGGCCGTTGCTTGTCCACTGTTTTTGTAAACTGCCGTTTGTTATAGCGGTTTGCCCTGCGGATGTACTTATAGTGATATCCAAACTTTGTATGCTAACACTTTTGCCGGCCAGTAGGTTATTGACGCCTTCAGGATTATTCTGTTCAAATACTTCATCTTTTTTGGGCGGTAACCCGTAGCGGTTACGTTCGTAAGGGCTGCTTAGCTCATCATCTTCATCATAACCGATACCCGGCAAACCTCCTTTAAAGAATGTGCCGTTACGCAACAGATCGGCACTGTATAGGTCATTACTAAAGCCTTTATAATAAATAGCCGAGTGCAGTTCTACCACAACCGAATCGCCGGGTGCCAAAGCTTTTTCAAATTTATACAGCCTGAAATCGGCGGTATCCTTTTCAGGCTTAAAGAAGTTGAATTTACCCCGTTCATAAACCAGCGGGGTAGTAAAAGGTATCGCTTTACCGTCGATTTTTAAGTCGTATTCAGGTACTTCGTCACCATCTATCAATAGCTGGCTTATAGTCTTCTTTGTTTTATTAACCAATGTAAAATATCCATGCGTGGCCGACTGTTGTTTCTCCGGGTAGATGTCCACATTAAGTTTCACTGAGCTTACAACGGGTAGGGGCAGGTTTTGATAGCGCTTTAATGTATGCTCGTACAACACGGCGCGTTCATTATTTTCTGATTGGGTGAGGTAGTTGTTAAGATAGCTCACATTATAATAAATAAATGATGAAAGCGACAGTAAGGCCATAACCAAAACAGCGGTGATCAGCCGGGTAGGGGTATTGAACCTTCCGGCTATCAATTGCAATCTTTCTTTTAGGGTTGATGATACGCCCCGGTAATAAAAAAGGGCGGCTAAAATAACTAACAAGCCTGCAGTTAAAAGCCAGTAAAGGTTAAACCAGGCTACAGGCGCGGCCATATGACCGATACCATCCATGTCAGAAATACGATAGCCCGGAGTGTACGAGTATAGTAGCAGGTTATAATTAAAAATGGAAGTGGTATGTAAAAAGTACAGCGCAACCCAAATGGTTATGCCAATACCATGGGCGGCGAATTTATTATTCACCACTACGTGTACGGCGTACGAAAACACTACCATCTCTAAAAACCTCGGCAAAATTAGACCGAAAACAGAAAGAATATAACCCGGGAAATTGAATTGTGTAAACCCTTTAGCTATTTGTATTCCAAGGCCCATAAGCATGGGCACCAATGATAAGCCGAGGCCTAATACCAATAAACTCAATAACCTCGAGCCATTTAAAACCCAATTAGGAGCAGGTAACGAATCGTTGATAAATGCATAGCGGGTTATACGGTCACGGTGTACGGTTTCGCCGGTGTAAAAAATGATAATAAAGAATATAAAGAAGAGGAAAACTTCGTTAAAAATGTCCAGTAATTCAACTGTACGCGGATAATCGGGGATGTAGTAAAAACTATTTCCCATAGAGAGTGCAAAACCTAAAAACACAAGCCCGCATGAAATGATGATCCAGAAATAGTTATCGCGTATAATGTTAAGTAGTTCAGTTTTGGTGAGGCTTAACAACGTTTTATAGTTATAACTACCACTAAAAGAGGTAGCTACTTTGGGCCGCACCGCGCCGCGGTTCACTTCGCCATCTTTAACTAAGTTTTTATCGCGCTTGCCGCTAAAAAAGTCCTCAAAATTAAAACGGACGTAGGTGTAGATCAACAAAACCAAGCCAAGACCAGGCCATAAGATCCGGTTAAGCAGCAGCGGCCCGCCAAAATTAAGCAGGTTAGTATTTTGCATAGCCGCCGTTGCCGATTGCCTTTGCTCCCTGATGCCGTTAAAAGCAAATGGATCGGCAAGGTTAATCACATAGTGGTTATTGGTGCGCTGTAAAAAGAAAGTAGCTATCAGGTAACCCAGAAAAAGAATGATACCCCCGCTATAGATCACTTTAATGTTTCGTGTTATGGCGACCAGCCCGTAAAATAATGACGATGTAAAAATGAGATTGGGTACGGCTATCAATAAAAATGGCTGCCAGTAATACATGAAGTTGTTGGGGCCATAATTGCTGGCATCTTTCCAGTGCATCAAGGGACCAAGTTTCGATCCTAAAAATACACCCGTCATAACCGCGCTGCCAATAATAAGCACAAAAAACAGCGAACTGAAGTACCTGCCCCAAAAGTAGCCGGCTTTGGTAATGGGGTAGGTTAAATAATAATCTTTGGTATTGTATTCAATATCCTTATACAAGGGCATCCCCATAATGCCCGATGTTACCAGCATCATGAACATGCTTATCCACCCCATGGCAAATGCGATGAGCATAGGACTGTTAATGTGTTCTTTTTCGCCAACAGGGAGCGAACCTGTTGCGAATGAAAGTGTTATAAATATCAGCGTGGCGAAAAAATAAACATACACCAGGGGCCTTCTGAGGCGGTTCTGCGCCTCAAAAGCAAATATTTTCCAAAACATAGCGGTATGGTTTTAAATGGTATTTACATCTACACGGGTAGCAATATTGCTAAAATATACATCCTCTAAATTGGGCGTTGCCGGTATAAAACCTTTACCCGGATCAGTTTCGGCCAGAATACGGATGTGTAGTTTTCCAGTTTTCAACTGTGTTGAGATCACCGAAAAATCGTCCTGGTAAAAGCCTAATTCTGCTTTATCAATGGCCTTGGTAAAAATGCGGCCCTCCATCTCGTTCACCGCAATATCAGGTTCACCTGCATACAAAACCTCGCCCTGGCAAATAATGGCAAAGTTGGAGCAAAGGGTGCTTACATCTTCTACTATATGCGTTGATAGGATAACGATGGTGTTTTCGCCAAGCTGGCTCAACAGGTTGTAAAAACGGTTGCGTTCAGCAGGGTCAAGCCCGGCCGTTGGTTCATCAACAATAATGAGTTTTGGATTACCGATCAGCGCTTGCGCTATGCCAAAACGTTGCTTCATACCACCTGAGTAAGTACCAAGGTTTTTCTTTTTATCCTTACCCAGGTTTACATTATCAAGCAGGGCGGCAACCAGTTCTTTACGTTCGGCATTGTTGCCAACGCCTTTTAGCTGTGCAATATGATCCAGCATCCGCTCCGCGCTTATTTTGGGATATACACCAAATTCCTGGGGAAGATAGCCGAGCAATTGCCTGACTTCTGTTTTGTTTTTGAGTACATCAAGGTCATCTAAAAAGATGCTGCCTGCATCGGCTTCCTGTAAGGTTGCTATTGTTCGCATCAGCGATGATTTGCCGGCTCCATTCGGCCCCAGCAAACCAAACATGCCATTGTTTAAAGTAAGCGATACATCCTTGAGGGCATGCACCCCGTTGGAGTATGTTTTTGATAGTGCATTGATTTGTAATTTCATAAGGATTTTATTCAGGTTAGGGTATTTGTTTATTGATAGATCTTGTTGCGGCCCCGTTTACGGTGAGGCTGGCACTATCTGCCAGATGGTAATTGACAGTTTTTATCCGCGCCTCACTTAAAATGAGTCTGCTTTTATCATTTATTTCAAAATCGGCATGGTTTAAAATGTTGTTTCTTTGTATGGTAAGTTTTGGGCTACTCTCTTTGTTGTTACCGGTGTTGGCATGAAAATATGCCAGTACATTGTTTTGCAGCACAACTTTGCTTCCCCATTCCTGTACCAGGTTTAAACTATCCTGTTTAAACCCTTCTACAAGCAAATGATGATCCGACCAGTCATCAACAGCAATCGTATCAGTGTATTTTACTTTGTTTAAGGTGTAAGTGGCGCCTGCTTTGACAGATTTAAGCACAGGGCACGAAATCAATACAGCAATATCTCTCCCTGAATTATATCGGGCGTTTCTCCAATTTAAATCAATCACCAGGCTATGATCAATTTGCTTTATTGCTAAAACATCTTTAACCGTATTGCGCACCAATACTTTAAACGGCCCCTGAACAAGTTTAACCGTGATCATACTGGCAGGGTTGATCATTATTTTATTAAAATTTTGGTAAGGCAAGCTGGCGAAATCTGCAAAAGGCCTTTTGTAATTGCCTGTAGCATATTCTCGCTTAATTGCGATGTCGTATATCACATTGGCGGCTACAAGCGTAGCAGCAATAAGTATCACTATTTTATTACTTGTTTTCATCTGGCGTAGGTTCGGTGGGTTTGCTATTCAATACTTTATATCTCTCGAACAGTGGCTGCAGATCATCGAACGGAATCTCAAGCAGAAGAACATTCCTGAAAAACTCAGGGAGTTCCTGTTGCATGAAGCGCTCCCGGCGAAGCACTTTTATTTTGGCAGCTCCGTCTTGTGCTACAAAAAGCCCCATTCCCCGTTTATTAATGATCACTTCCTGGTTTTGCAAAAGTTCGTACGCGCGGTTAACCGTATTGGGGTTAACCTCCAATTCAACCGCCAAATCACGTATTGAAGTTATCTTTTCGCCGGCGGGCCACTTGCCGGTCAATATATTTTCACTCACAGCAGTTGCTATCTGCAGGTATATGGGTTCGTTGTCCTTAAAATCCATATGATTAACAATTAAGCCTGTTTTTCTTTTAAACGGTGGTAAGCCGCTATCCAAAACAAAACAGCAATAACAGAGTATAATATTACCGCATACATTTCCTTATTATCATTTAGGTTGATCACTGTAACGCGGCCATTTTCTATAAAGGCGGTATTAGTTAATGGCATTGTGGCGATGGTATCTTTACCAAGCAAAAGGTCGTATAAAAGCTTATTACCAAGCATCAGGAGGGCAACGGCGATAAAAAAGGAAAAAGCTGTTTTGATAAAATGAAGCTTTTTAAAATATATAGCACCATAAAAGGCTATGGAGTGTAAAAAGGCGTACAAAGCCAAAATAATGACCAACAGAGCATAGCGAAGCGCACCAGGCCTTTCCAACAGGCTAAATAGCTCCGGCTGTTGTTGCGGAAAGTGTTTCGCGTTAATAAAAAACAGCATCACGAGGTAAAAGCTACCGGTAACCACCACAAACAAGATCACAAAAGAATACAGCCAGGCCACCAGGTATTTTTCGAAGTGGCTGGCAGGCAATGATAGCCATGGTATATTGTTCTTACTGCCGTATTCGGCAAAAATGTTGCTGGTAAATATGGTACCTCCTAACATCAGGAGCCAGACATAAATCAGGATCTGAAAAATGGAATCGAGCGAAGTATTGATCAGATAAACTAAAAAACCGCCGCCCATCACCATTACGCCAATCAATACTACTGCCGACATCAGATACCTGGTATAGTATTCCTTACTATGCTTGACAAACAACCTGCCGAACCTGCTGAGGCTAAAAAAGTCTGACATTTTTTATTATGCTTTTAATAGTTCTACAATTTTTTTATTGCCGCTGATGATGGCATTAAACAGCAACTCCAGGTCAACTTTGTTGAACCTGCCCGTGGTGTTCTCGGAAATGGCCGAAGTTCCACGCATGTCTTTTTCTTCATATAAAGCTTTTAGTCCATCATTATCCGTATAAAAGCCAAAGGTCAATTTCTCAACCACTTCATCCATGGTACAGTTAACTACAATCTCTTTATCGTGTAATATCAGCAATGTGTCGATCAGGCTATCAAGGTCGCGTACCTGGTGGGTAGAGATCACGATACAACGCTCATAGGTCAGCACCGAGGCTATCAGCTT
Organism: Mucilaginibacter sp. CAU 1740; assembly: GCF_039839285.1. Lineage (NCBI taxonomy): Bacteria > Pseudomonadati > Bacteroidota > Sphingobacteriia > Sphingobacteriales > Sphingobacteriaceae > Mucilaginibacter > Mucilaginibacter sp. CAU 1740. The sequence continues at coordinate 87,078 of NZ_JBDOQS010000007.1, forward strand.
CCTAAACTGCACTTTAGATGGAATATCCAGTCCGTTGGTAGGTTCATCCATAATAAGCAAACTGGTATTGGTAGCAAGGCCAAAAGCGATCATTGCTTTTTTCTGCTGACCGAACGATTGTTTGTCCATTACCGCATTTTCGTCAACGTCAAGTGCATTGAGGTAAGTATAGAAATCAGATCTGCTGAATTTTGGATAAAACCCAGCGGTATTGTCTACATACTGCGAAGGGGTGAACGAAGGCACATAAATATCTTCAGAAAGGAAATAGAGCTGCTCCAGCACCGAAACCGGCCGCCCTGAAACATTTGCTTTATTCAATAAACAGGTACCCTTTTGCGGATAAGCAAGGCCTGCCATGTTTTTTAATAAAGTAGATTTACCGGCTCCGTTCTTTCCCAACAGGCCATATATATGACCTTCGCTAAGCGAAAGACTTAGGTTTTTAAATAACTCGGTTCGCTTGTCGTACGCAAAGCTCAAATTATTAATTTCGATCATAATATTGTTTCGGTGTATTGGTTATCTAATACACCGCAAATAGAAGTTTAATTTTTGATAATTCCTAATAATTTTGTTTTAATATTAATGTTTTGCGCTGAATAGTAGGCCGATGAGGAGTTGTGCTGATTATTTGTTTTGTAGCGTGTTATTTGCAGGTTCTAAAAATGCGTTTCAATTCAACAGCACTGTTAGTACTTTTAAAGTCAAATAATAGTTTATCGGTAAAATCTGACCGATCAATAAATTAACTGCCTTATCTTAGCTGCAACTGAAGTATGAATACATTAGTTCACTTGATACAAACCCATGGGATCTGGCTGGTTTTCCTTATCACTCTTTTACAAAGTGTAGGGTTACCTTTGCCTGCCCTTGCAGTGCTTATAGTAACTACGGCCGTTACTCCGCCAACAGCATCCAACATTATCGTTCTTGTTTTGATAGGGGCGTTGGGAACACTAATGGGTGACCTCATATTATATTTTGCCGGTAAGAAATATGGAACAGGGATCCTCGGGAAATTATGTAAAATTTCTATCTCACCAGATTCATGTGTTCGCAACACCGGCGATGTTTTTGACCGCTACGGTGCGCCTGCTTTAACAGTTGTAAAATTTATTCCGGGTCTGTCAACGCTTGCGCCGGTTGTTGCCGGGGTTTACGCAATGGAACTGGCGTTATTTATATTTTTCTCATCTCTGGCTGCGCTTATTTACGTTGGTGCGGCAGCAACGTTAGGTGCGGTTTTCCGGCACCAGGTTGATGGTTTGATTGCAGCAATGAGTCATTATGGTGCAATGGGTGGTTTATTTATTGTTTTATTATTCGGCTTGTACCTTTTGTTTAAATGGCTTCGGCGTTATCGCCTTATCAGGCAGTTTGAAACAGATAGGCTAACTGTTAACGATTTGATAGAATTGATGGATGGAAAATATGATCCTGTGATACTTGATGCCCGCCCGGTTGATCAACGTACCAGAAATGGATTTATACCGGGTTCAGTTCCTGTTGACGAAAATAGTCTCAACGCTATAGCGGATAGATATGCCCAGCACCAGGAAATTATTATTTATTGCTCCTGCCCAAATGAAATTACCGCTGCAAAATATGCAGAGAAATTACGTAAAGTTGGTTTGAAACGAATCCGTCCGCTGGTGGGAGGGATCGACGCCTGGGCTGAATCGGGCCAACTGGTTGTATTTAGTTAAACGCCATTTTGCTGATAAATATTAGTGAATGGCATTTGATCCGGGCTTGCAATTTTTGCCAAAGCAATATTGCGAATCAATCAAGCAAATAGGCTTGCTGCGTTAGTTACTCGGCAAAACTGTTTTAAACATCTATCAACTTTCCTCATTTTAAGTCATTTGACTTTAGGGTTCAGGCCTCTATTGAAACAACGCTTTAGTACAAAGTATCGGCCTTACCCTGTCTTACAAATTTGGCAAACCCGGTTTTGGCAAAATTGCAAGCCCGGATCAAATGCTATTAACTATAGATAATTCGCGGTGATTTGGTTTGGTATCGGGGCGAGACATTCCGCCCTCCTGGTGAAACGCAGTGAAATATTGGTGAAACAAAATTTGATATAGCCCTGTAAAAGGTTGTTTTTGGATAGGTATTGTATTGATTTGTGAAACGAAAAACATCCTTTTTGTATGTTTAAAGGCTGTTTTTCGTTTTTTAAGTGATCCCGCTTCTCACTATCTCGAACTATTTCCTCACTGATTTACGTTTATTCGTGAATTTTGACTAATTATATTAAATCTCCCAAGAGATCTTTGAAGTTGATTTAAGCCGTTCAAGAAAATTATAATTTCTAACCTCATTCCTTGTAGAGGTTTTAAAGACAGATTTGCTATGAAAATTATCCTCTTTCTAAGAAATAATTTGATTTACTTATTTTCCATTCAATATTATTTTCAATTTTGCGGCCAATATATATCTTAGTAAAAATCTCCTAACTATATGCAATCTATTGACTACAAAAAGGTATTTTCAAAACTTAGTCATATCAAGGCCTTATCTCATGATCAGAAATTTGAACAAGTGGTTCAGAATATTATTACATATTCATTAATTAATAATAATCAGGAAATCAAAGGCGAGCAAGATCTCGCCGATAATATTGTTAAAGTGTACGGTATTTCCATCCGCACTCATATAGTTCAATCTAACTTAGACCGACTGTTGGACAATGGCTCAGTTATAAAGAACCCAAGTACTAGAGCAATTACACTGCAACCGCAAATAGCGGAAAGAATTAAAAAGCGTATAAGTGATAATACTGAATTAGAATCGAAAGTTAAAAGCAAGTGGCTTTACGAAATAGCTCAGGTATTACCCGAAATCAGCGCGGATAATTATGAAATGCTCTGGAGACATTTAACAGATTACCTTTTTAATGTATTGGAGCAACATGGCGTTGAAACATTGAATTTACTTAATCCTTCTCTAAAAGTATCAGATGAAGCCCAACTGAGTTTAACATCCATCTTAGAAAAGGTAATTAAAGAAAACGGAGGTCAGTTCTCAAAAGAAAATTTAACTAATGCTATCAATCAATTTATCTTGAAAGCTGATGAAGAGCGAACAAGTTATCTTTCTCAATTGGTTGACGCAACGTTTACTAGTTTTGCGCTAACATCCGATAATGACACTGTTAATTTTCTTAATAATCGTTTTCAGAACTTATTCCTGTTTCTTGATACAAACTTTATTTTCGGGATACTTGACCTGCATAAAAATAACGAGGACGCATCTGCAAGGGAGATTTTATCAGAGATAAAAAAGAATAATTTCCCATTTCAACTCACGTTTCATCCTGAAACGCTTTCTGAGTTTAAACGTGCATTTGATTCCAAGGCGTTGTTTATAAAGTCAACTAAGTGGAGCAGGGAAACCAGCCGTTTGGCTTTAGCTGTTGACGGACTTAGCCCTTTGGAGGAGTTATTTCATAAGGAAAACGTCGAAAACAATATAGACCCCGAAGTTTTTCTTGACAAGTATGATCATGTGGATCTAATTATTAAAGATCTTGGTTTAACGGAATACACTGTTGGAAAGAAATCGGTTTACGATTCAGCGGAGGTTGAAGAGGATATTGAGAAGTATAAGACGTTTTATGAGTCCAACAAAAACAGAAAGCCTAAAACATACCAAGGATTTAAGCATGATATAGAAGTATTGAGGGAAGTCCGGAGTCTGAATCTTAAGAAAACAAAATTTTTGGAAAGCAAGGCGTTTTTCCTTAGTTCCGATTATGTCTTGAGCAAATTTGAACGAGAAAACTATAAGCGTCGTTGGGAAATTAATTTCATCATTAGTCCAAGTACGTTTCTTCAATTAATTAGACCATTTGTTCAAAATGACTATGTGACTAATAAAAAATTCATTGACACGTTTAGCATTCCGGACTTGAGAACTTTCGAAATTGACTATACCGGAACAAGATCAAAGACATTACAAATTTTAAACGACAGCTATCATGATACGTCATTTAAAACAAAGGTTGCCATTCTTCGAGATCAGGTATTGCTTGAGAAGTTTGAAAAACTAAGCACAGATCAACTGGCACAAATCGAATTGATTGAAAATCGGATCGCAGTTGAAAATCAACTTCTTACGCAACAAAAAGAAGATGCGGAACGGGAAATTGAAATTATTTCTGAAGAACTTGCCTTGGCAACGGATTCCAACCATCGTCTTAAAGAAAAATCTATAGAAGAGATTAAAAGTCTAAAAACAGAGGTAGAAACCTTAAAAGCTGCATGGAAAATAGAACAAGATAAAAAAATACACTTAGAAAGGGTGCTCGATTGGACAGAAAAAAAAACAAAATTTTGTGATGAGCGCCTGGCACAAATAAGGAAGCAGTATGTTTTGGATTTTAAATATTCTCTTGTGCCAACTTTGATGCTATTTGTAACAGCATTTTCTGTATTTATCCTGTCCAGATATTCTGAAAAAATAAAACTTTTCTTAGTTCCCAATTATCTTTCGGATAATCAATTTACTTGGATCGTGATTGTCTTAGGTTTAGTTGTTGGAATAGAAGTGGTAAGGCGAACATATATTACAAAAAAAGAACGTGTAGGCAATGGTATTTCTTGGGCTTCAACGTTTGGAATTTCAAAAAGAAAACACAGGCTAGTAGAATCGCAAAGATCAGAAATAGAAGCAGGATTTATAGCAGAGCAGCCGTGCCCCGTGGAAAAGTTATAGTATTGCGATGAATGGCTTGAGAGCCGATCTTTAAAAGAAATTGAAATTCTTATTAATGTTATCAGCTAACGCTTTGCTTAAAAATCAAATATGTTAAAATTCCAAAACCATGTCGCAATTTGATATCGAGTACTTTGAATTTGAATAAATGAAAAGTGCTCACTCTTAGTCGTGATAGCTTGACTGACTATTTGGTTTAACTCTTCACAGTATGAAGTTGAAATAATTCTCCGTAATCCTTTAAAAAAATCATACTTTGGCTGATTATTTTCCTTATCAGAATAATATTTTAATGGATATAGCTTATAGAACGGACAACGGAATTTATTATCATGGTAGCACTGCTGAGCTAAATCAAGCGGATTTCGAAAATCTTTCTGATCAAAAAGCTAGTCTAATCTTCACCTCCCCCCCCTTTCCGTTGAAGCGTAAGAAAAAATATGGGAATCTAAATGGGGTAGATTATCTTGATTGGCTTGTCGATGTTGTTAATCACTTACTTCAATTTTTAAAAGATGATGGCTCTTTAGTAATTGAGGTGGGCAACGCTTGGGAACCAGGGATTCCAGAAATGTCAACTTTGCCGATTGAGGCGCTTCTAGCTATAAAAAATAAATGCAACCTTCATCTGTGCCAAAGTTTTGTTTGGTATAACGCGGCCAAATTGCCAGGGCCTGCCGAGTGGGTGAATGTAAAGCGTATAAGAGTCAAAGAAAGCTTCACACATATTTGGTGGCTTTCAAAAACTCCTTTCCCAAAAGCTGATAATAGAAAAGTTCTTCAGGAGTATAGCAAGTCCATGAAGAAACTGCTAAAGGATCAGAAATACAACGCTGGTCAACGGCCAAGTGAACATGTTATTAATGAAACCAGCTTTCTGAAGGTTCATGAAGGCTCTATACCGAGTAATGTATTAATTTCTTCTAATACATCATCAAATACTGACTACCAAATTTATTGTAAAGCAAACAATATTCCACTGCATCCCGCCAGGATGCCGAAAGAAATTCCAGAATTTTTTATTCGCATGTTAACGGATGAAGGTGATATGGTATTAGATCCGTTTGGCGGATCTAATACGACAGGAGCGGTTGCGGAAAATCTTAACAGAAAATGGATTTCTACTGAATTGAATATTGAGTATATTAACGGTTCAAAAGGACGATTTTCTAATTTGATACATGGCACAGCTGTTAGTAATTGAGGACAAAAAGCGGCGTTTATATCAACCAATCGCTAGCATAAGAGACTATAGTGAGCCTGACTTCGAGGCAAAGCTATTTAAGTACTCCAAAGAGCTTTTTTCAAATTATTATGCTGTAAAATTTAAGTACACTATTAAAAAGAAATCTGATATATCGGAATCATACGAACCAGATTTATTGCTGATATCAAAAAAGTTCAATCGATGGATACTTGTGGAAGTGGAACTTTGCAAGCCTGATTTAGGACATACATTTCGTCAAATTGACACTTTCTTAGACCCTTACTTTGACCCCGATGATGTAATTAAGTTTTTATTGAAACACAATGAAACTTTCGTCCAACATAAGGCTGAACTCATCAATCTAATAAAGACCAATGCAAAAGCTCCAGAAGTTTTAGTAATTTTTGACGATTATGACAAAAAGGTATTTGAAAAGATCGACTTGCGTTATAAAAGCTTAAATGTTTGTGTATTGGAAGTTTATCGAGAGCATGGAAACCACTTTGACGCTTATAGATTAGGTGGTAAGTATCCTTATGATATTACTAACACAACCAAAATTGCTTACTACGACGAAATGCACTTCACCATTGAAAAGGCAGACCTTGTAAGCCACTTGTCTTCTGGCGAAATTGAAGTACATTTCAATATGGTGCCTTATAATGCCGTATTGACGAAACCAAAGAAAAAAAACAGCAAATGTATGCTTAAAATTGTTGATCATAACTTCGACAAAAACGACCTTTTGCAGTTGGTGATTGATGTTGATAATAAACTAATAATCCAGCCACTTTAAAATTATGGAATTACTACTGGGCTACGAAATTCTCGATTCTTATCAAAGGCTTCCATACAAGATCTGGTACGCTTTAGCTGAATTTATCGATAACAGTATTCAATCTTATAGAAATCACCCTGAACTTAAAGATATTTTGAAAGGTGAAGGAATTGGGCTATTCGTAAATATAAGCTATCAGAATAAGACGGCAACAAATCCCGGCTTTATCTCAATTGTGGACAATGCTTGGGGAATGGATGAACAGCAGCTCCAAAACGCTTTAATCCTTGGAAAAAAACCTGAAGTAAAAGACGGACTCTCCAAATATGGTTTGGGTTTGAAGACCGCAGCATTTTGGTTCGGGCGCGCGTGGACAATTGAAACGACGGAATATGGAAGCGCAAAAAAACTCATAGTCGAAGTCGATCTCAACAAAATTTTAAAAGAAGAAGAAGCATTTTACGAAAAGCAACGCCTTGAGAATCCGAATGTAGAAGCTCTTATACAATTCAAGCCAAATCTGGAAATTAAAAAAGTAGATTGCGACGTAAGTAGCCATGGTACCAGAATACATATCACTGACTTATACAGAAAATTTATAGCAACGACCGTCTCAACCTGTCGGGAATACCTATCATCAATTTACCGCAAAGACTTAGAGTCTAAAAGCGTCGAAATAAATTTTCAAGGTGAAGCCTTAAGGTGGTCGATGGAGGAAATTTTATCTCGTTTGGCTCTGGATGATAGTCGAGCTCGCTTGCATAGAAGTTTTTCTTTTGTAATAAATGGCAAAAATGTTTACGGTTGGGCTGGCGTTTTACAAAATGGTGGTAGAAAATACGCGGGATTTTCATTGTTACAAGCAAATAGAGTAATACAAGGATTTCCTATGGCATATAAGCCCCGTTCGATTTTTGGAGAAGATGGTGGCCGAAACGACTTAATTAATCAACGTTTGGTTGGCGAATTGCATGTAGATGGCTTTGAGGTGAGTCATACTAAAGACCAAATTTTATTTGATGAAGAAGAAGAAGTTGCATTGGAAGAAAATTTGATAAGAGAAATAGGTGACTTCAAAAAATTGGCATCAAAACTTAGAGTAAAAGAAATTGAAAGTCGTCCAACAATCAATTTTGAACTTGCAACCAGCCATGTTCTCAAAAACTTAAAAACTAAGGACTTTCAATACACTTTATTCCAGAAAGACGTTTTACCAGAGGAAGTCATTGAATCTAGCAATGATGAGGCGGTTCGCCGGGTTTCAAGGGTTGAACATAAAAGTTTAATTGCAAAAATTGGCCAATTAGAAATTTTGGTCCTGATGAGTGATGAAAGTTCTGTTTTTGACCCTTACTTGATTGTTCAGGCAAGATCAGATAGAGATAAACTGACAATAGTTATCAATAAAAATCATTCGTACTGGTCAGAATTGGACGAATCTTCTGCATTTAATTTCTTGCTAAATTGTATCTATGATGGTATAGCGGAATGGAAAGCCTTTTTTATCGTAGAATCAATTGATCCAAGCACTATAAAATTGATAAAGGATCATTTCTTAAGGTTGAGGTTGGATATTTTAGACTAATTTGGGAAGGGAGATATAACAGTAAATTATGACCGGAGCCCAATTGAATCGATTGCTGGCCATAGAGGCAAATCATGCGTTATATCGTGAAGATGGGCTTTGGTATCACAATCTTAAACGATTCCCAGGAGTGTTATTTGACAAGTCTGGTTATGTTTTGTTTATCACTGAAGATGAATATATTAACAATCCAAATTTACAGATTAAAAAGGATTTACATATAACCGGTGGCATTCAAGTATTACCAACGTATCAAAAATATTCTGAAAACCAATTGTTATTGATTTATGGAATCAGTTTGAACATGGTTGTAAAGAAAGATAAAAGCGAGGAGGTCGTCCGAACCCTTAGAAAAATTGATGTAATTCTTCGAAATAGGGCGACGGTTGCGAAACTTAAAAGATTATATGAATTCACATGTCAAATTTGTTTAGGGAGATTAAAGTTAGCGAGTAATGAGTACTATATCGAGATTCATCACATTATTCCTTTAGGTAGACCTCATAATGGCAAAGATTCCTTAGATAATATGATTTGCGTATGTCCAAATTGTCATGTCCTGTTGGATTTCAAAGCTATCCCGTTAACAAAAAATGGCTTTAAACTATTGAAACATACAATTTCGCCTACATCAATGGATTTTCATAATGAGCAGTTTTTCGCATGTGCCAAGATGTAAGATCGAAAATGGCTTATACTCGCATGCTCAAATATCGGTTAATTTAACTTCAAAGGAATATAATAATTGTATCGAACTTTCTATTTCAAAGTCGCCAAATCCTACTACTGAATAGGCAAGATTTTTTGGAAATAAAGCACCAATTAACTTGCGTTTTTGCGCAATGTTTGCCTTTTGATATACTGCCGACAAATCTAGGATCAATTTTTCTCGATTATTGGCTAATTGCCGAATGTCCTCATCGGGATTCGACAAAAGTGATCGCATTTCATTTAATTCCCTTATTTTGACTTTTGTTTCTTTTTTTATTTCGTGATAGTCTTCTGCATCTAAATCCCCTAAAAGCAATAAATCTTGGGCGCGTCTAAAGCGAGCTTGTCGATCTTCAATTTGTTTCGTGAGTTGGGCTTTTTTATTAAGATTGAAAATGTTTTTATTCTGTGAGGTATCCTCAATTACCTTTCTAAAAAGACTTAAAACTTTTCCTTTCACCCTGAATTTGGTTAACTCGTTTATAAAGGATTGATTTAATTGATCCGCATTGAATCGTATTCCACAGGTTGATGAACAATGGTAATAAGAGTAGTAAGACCTACATCCCTTTGACTGGCTACCGGTTAGCATACGATCGCATTTTGGGCATCGGAGCAAGCCTCGCAACGGCAGTTTTGAAGGCAGGCTTATTAAACTTTTAAATCGCTTTCTTCCATCTAAAACCCTCTGCACATCTTCGAATAAAGCTTCTGTAATTATCGGCTGATGCTGTGCTTGTACTATTTGCAAAGGTTCATCTTTAAACTCGGCAATCACGATTTTACCACAATAGACAGGATTTCTCAGGAGGTAAGCAAAATTGGAACGAGTGCAGCTTAATCCTTTATTTCGAGCCTGTTTCCATACTTGATCTATTGACGTTTTACCGGTTGCTATTTCTCCAAAACCCCATTTCAATATTTCTGCGATCGGCTCATCAATTCCTATGTATTTGCGCCCGTCTTCGTGACTTTTATTTTTATAGCCAATTGGTGCAGTGGCCATCCAACGCCCTTCTTTTTTTGCTCTTCGCATACCATGAAAGACATTGAGCGCACGCCGGTCGTTTTCAACTTCTGGCGCAGCCAAGTAAAAGGCCAACATTATCTTGTTTTCTGGTATAGTCAAATCTAATGGCTGTTCTATCGCCTGAGGTTCAATTCTATAGCTCCTAAGCAAATTGATCATTTGGTAGGCATCAGCGGCATTTCGGCTAAACCTATCCCATTTAGTGAATAATATCAAATGTGGCCTTTCTGCTGATTTCTTTTTGAAGTGATTTAGCATGCCCTGCCAACCGGGCCGGTTAAAGCTCTTGGCCGAATGATCTTCATAGATAACATGTCCGACGCTAATGCCATGTAGTTGGCAATATCTGCGCAGCATTTCCTCCTGACTTCGTTGGGAATAACCCTTATCCGCTTGTTCATCTGTACTTACCCTAATATATAGATCTGCTACCTTCATCATCTGCATTTATGTCAATTACTATTTCTGCAAGCAAGTAAAGAAAGTTAACTATCACCTCTGCCTCGGTTGGACTAATAATCAGACCATCTTTTTTTAATAAGGCCACCGCCTTTTCCGGCGTTATACTTCGTTTCTGGCTAACCATTTTCATATCTTGTTTTGGATACTACAATGTTGCGGACTTGTCAACTAATGAATAGACCAGTTGCCTAAGATTTTATCACGATGAAATTTAAGCGTGTAATGGCATCTCCCAATTTCACTTTTTATTTTAGGCAAGTTGTCAAAAGCTAAGATGCTTGCTTAGCACCTTTGACTATCAATTCAGATAGTCATGAAAAACAGTGAAATACTACCAGGAGTAAAAGGCAGAAAATTCAACGGACATATAACCAAGATTAAGCTTATCCGCACCAAACCACGTCAGCAGATTCGTCAATTCCTGCGCTCCTTCGAACCGTTGGAGTTGTCGGGCCGCAGGCCGGACAACCGTTAAAAGCGTGTCCTTTTTTTAAAAGAAAAAAGGAGCAAGCGGAAGTTGGGCAGAGCCCTACTTTGCTTGCTCTACGCTTCGCTACGAGGGTTTAACTTATACTCCGGGTATAAGTTGTAGCACAAGCTATATCCAAAACACCGAAAAAAGTATAACCCCGGTTATAACCCACCACTAAAAACGACAGAATGAGTAATAAGGATGGACATACGAAAACCCTAAGGTTCTCCGATGCACTGGACGAAAAGTTTGGCAAGCTGGCGCAGAAGCTGAACCGCAGTAAATTGCAACTCTTCGGGTTGATGGTTGAATATTTTTATAAGACAAAAAAAGACCCTGCGGATATCAGCGACGAAATGCTAAAAACGTCGCTCGCCAAAAACCACGATACCTATATACGGTTTATCCGTACCCAGGAAGATACCCTGCTCATACCCTTGAAAGAAGAAGTTGACCGGATGATCAACAACCAACGCGAAATAGTCAGATACTTTAACGAGCAGGTAGTCAATGCAAACAAGGCCATTCTAACAGGTCAGGAAACACAAGCTTCCAGGCAAAAAGAAACCGACAAGCTGCTTCAGGCTGTTTACGGCCGGATCGATACCAAAGAAAAGCTTAAAGCGAAATTCCTCATGATCCTTACCGGCTACATCAAAATGCGTGAGGAACTCGGCAGCTTCAAGAACAGAGAAAAAGAAGAACTGACGGAAAGTTTTAGAAAACAGATAACAGACTTATAGAAGCCATTATGTATATCAATATCACCGACAGCGAAGCCGGAAATAACAAAGAAAGCAGTAAACAATTGGTTCATTATCTTGAAAAAGAGAACCGTCTGATTGATCGGCATGAGCCGGAGCGATGGTTCAATGGAACAAGTAACGGCATTTTGCCACATGAAGTTGGTAGCAGGCTGGATGACAACATCGCCAAATTAGGCCGCGACGATGCTAAATTTTTTCTTATCAATATCAGCCCCAGTCAGAAAGAAATTGCCTGGCTTAAATCACAATATGGTGAGGCTGGTGGGAAGGATATGCTAAAAGCATTTGCGGTGGGTATCATGGACGAATACGCAAAAAACTTTAATCGACCCGGCATAAAAAGCAACAGCGATCTGCTATGGTTCGGAAAGTTGGAAAATCACCGTTATTTCAATCACAAAGATGATGAAGTAAAAAATGGTTTTAGAAAACGCGGGGATATAAAGCCCGGTGAACAAATGCACATTCAGGTCATCGTTAGCCGAAAAGATATTACGAATAAGATCAAGCTCAGCCCGATGAATAAATCACGCGGTTCAAACGAGGAGCATTCTAAAAAGGTCGGACAGTTTAACCGGTCGGCCTTTAAAGAATCAGGTGAAAGGCTATTCGACGAACAGTTTAAATTTCAGCGTGATTTGAAAGACACTTACCGGTATGCTAATGCTCAAAAAAAAGGCACCCTCGGACAACGTATCGCCATTGGGGCCGAAAGATATGATCAATATCACGGACAACAGCCAGGTAAAAGAATTTTCGGTTTAGAAAAAAGTCAACAGACTACAAGCCTTTTGGATAAAGGTCATTACCCAAATTCGTCAAACCTTCTTGAAAACATACCTGACCGGCTACAGACATTGCTGGAACCAGGAAATAAGGGCGACATCGCCCCACTATTGCCGAAGAAAAAGGATAAAAAACGTAAAGGGTTAAACTTATAATATCATGCAAACAGGAGAAGATATACAGGGATTAAGAAAGATTCTTGATTTTACGAGGGTACTCAGCGTTACCGTCTTAAGTATCCATTTTTACATTAGCGGATATACGGTGTTTCAATATTGGCATTTGACTACGCAAATTGTTGATCGTATAATACTTAATATCGGCAAAACCGGATTATTCGAAGGTTTTTTTAAAGCTAAACTGGCGGCGTTACTTTTATTAGTGGTTTCCTTAATTGGCGCTAAAGGGAAAAAAGATGAGAATATCAGAAAAGACTTCATCGCCATTTTCATAGGCGCGGGCCTGTTCTTTTATTTTGTCAGTGCGCTTTGCTTTTACCTGAGAGCAGCTCCATCTTTAATCGTAACCATGTACGCGTTCTTCACTGCAATGGGTTATATACTCGTTTTAACCGGCGGTGGCCGTTTATCCCGTTTGCTCAAATTGAACTTACAGAAAGATATATTCAATACTGAAAATGAAACATTTCCACAGGAAGAACGGCTCATTGAAAATGAATATTCGGTCAATCTGCCCGCGATTTATCATTTCAAAGGAAAGGTAAGGAAAAGCTGGATCAATTTTATTAACCTTTTTCGGGGCTTATTGGTCATAGGCACGCCGGGAGCCGGAAAGACGTATTTTGTCATTCGTCATATCATCGATCAGCACATCAGAAAAGGTTTTTCCATGTTCATTTATGATTTTAAGTTCGATGACCTCACCAATCTGGCTTATAACAAATTGAAACGATATAGGCGTAACTATGAAGTTAAACCTAAATTCTATCTCATCAATTTTGATGACCTTTCCAAAACTCACCGTTGCAACCCTCTTGACCCTCAGAGCATGGAAGATATTACGGATGCTACGGAATCATCGCGAACGATCCTTTTAGGCCTTAACAGGGAATGGGTAAAAAAGCAAGGCGACTTCTTTGTTGAAAGCCCCATCAACTTTCTAACGGCCATTATCTGGTATCTGCGCAAGTATGAAAATGGCAGGTTTTGTACTTTACCTCATGTCATTGAATTGATGCAGGCCGATTACGAGGAACTGTTCCCCATATTGCAGGAGCAGGAAGATATTAAAGTGTTGATCAATCCTTTTATATCGGCCTTTCAAAATAAAGCCAGGGAGCAATTGGAGGGGCAGGTAGCAAGTGCGAAGATCAGTTTAGCCCGTCTTTCGTCACCACAATTATATTACGTGCTTTCCGGTAATGATTTTACGCTTGATATTAATAATCCAAAAGAACCTAAGATAGTTTGCATGGGTAATAACCCTCAAAAAATTCAGGTCTATGGTGCAGTATTATCATTATACATATCCAGGATGATCAAACTGGTCAACCAGAAAGGTAAATTGAAAAGCAGCCTGATCTTCGACGAGTTCCCTACGATTTACATCGGTGGTTCGGGTGTGGATGGACTTTTGGCAACTGCGAGAAGTAATCGTGTGGCTACTACGTTGGGAATACAAGATTACAGTCAATTAAAGAAAGATTATGGACGGGAACAAGCCGAAGTAATCATGAATATCGTCGGTAACATAATCAGCGGTCAGGTAACTGGCGACACTGCAAAGCAATTGTCAGAGCGTATCGGGAAAATCATACAGCAACGTGAAAGTGTCAGTATAAATGCCAGCGATACATCGCTGAGTAAATCCACACAGTTAGATTACGCGGTGCCAGCGTCTAAAATATCCGCTTTGTCATCCGGGGCGTTTGTTGGTATGGTAGCAGATAATCCGGATGAAAGGATTGATTTGAAGATCTTTCACAATGTAATTCAAAACGATCATGCTGCCATCAAGGCGGAAGAAGATGAATACGTGCCGATTCCAGAGGTAAATAAGGTGACCTCAACAGATGTCCAGGAAAATTACCTAATGATTAAATCGGATATTAGAAATCTAATTCAAACTGAGATTGATTTATTGAAAGCAAGAAAAGCTACGATAATACCTCTTGAAAGTGATAACAACTCAAATGGCGACAGTCAAGACAAAGACAGAAGTTCGAAAGGAGCGGGAGTGTCATTTTAAAGACGTACGGCTAAACAAATTGATAGAATATAAAAAGATAAAAGTTTCGCAGTTTCAAAATGTCTTTTATCACAAAAAAATCTTGTTTGGTAATTGACATAATTTTCAATGTAGGGTTAATCTGCTTGCTTACCTTTAACTATTTTTATACGACTTAATTATCAATAAATTCATACATAAAGAATGCGTGGTGATATACTTTTTTGTCTTTACTACAGCCTTTCTGACCGAAAAAAGATCTAATATCAGTCAAGGAGTATGACATATCCCGTTACAGGTTGCTCGGCACGAGAATTATTGGCACTTACAACGCATATGGTCCCATACATTCTTTAAATAGCATTTGAGCAATCGTATTAAAATGACACGGAATGGTACAAAAATGACACGTGCGCAAGCGAAAGCATGGGAGACCGAAGCTATTGTGTGCAAACACTATCTCAAAGCAGTCATTTAATGTGCTGCAGTCATTGTCGTTTAATACTGCCGCGTAGGATTCATCAAAAAGTGCAAGCCTTCGGGCAAAGTTGTTTTTTCGTGCTTCAAATTCAGTCGTTTTATTCGTTCGTCCGCTCATGTTCTCATTCCTCATCAATGAGACATTAATATTCCTGAAATGTTTATTCGTGAGTGAGAAAAAGTGTGACATATTGTAAGGAGGATTGAATATCTTCGTTTTGGACTAAATGTACAAACAATTTAAAATTAGGGGTAAAAGCCAGGCGCGAGGCCTGGCTTTTACATTTATCATTAACGCTACAACAAAACACCTTATCTCAGTATGGTAACAAAGTGGATAACATAGCTGTATTGCAGGAAATGGGATGTATATTTGTACTGCACTCTACTTCTCTCTATGAATAATTTAAGCATTTTAACCATAGCCAGGCTGTGCAGTCACGTTATAGCTAAAATGCTTTGCTATTAATCTAACGCTTCAAGGCCATAAAAAAATCCTGCACAGATAACTGTACAGGACTGCTTGCATAATTGAGTTTAACCAAAATGACTCTATGAACTCTAAGTACTTAATCAACGTGTTATGCAGGCGTTTGTTTTAGGAACAGGCATAACGGTACCATTGGAAAGTTAGAAAAACAATCCTTGAGTAATTTTGTCGTATCAATAGTGCTTCTCAACGAGTACTGTCTAAAATTTAGCAAGCCGCCACAGTTATGATATACTAATTGCGGAGGAGTTTTTTTCATGCGATTTTAAATTATGTAAGCTCAGAGAGTTAAAATTAATAAACAAACTTGTTACTCAGACGTATATAAGAGTATGTGCGTAATTAGTGAGTGCACATAGGTCATGTTTAATTAATGGTCCTGCCGGGTTTCAAGTCCGGCAGCTATCTTTTGTTTCTTTCTAAAAATGCAATTTACATTTCTCTCTTTAATCACCAAGATAAATCGAAATAGTATTGCTTATTAATTAAAAACCATATCTTTGCGTTCAATATCACGGATGCTATCAAGCAGACGATTCCTTCGAATTTCATCCCATCTTTATAACAATTGGTACCCCCGTTTTACTGCCGTATCTGCCCCGGTGCAGGTATCGGCGCGCTTATTTTTTAAACCCTCTGATCTTCACAAAACATGGCATAGTCGCTATATCCGCAAAACTGCGCCAGGACATCTTTTGTATAGGCTGAAGGCGGAAATTTAGCGGCAACAAACCCAAACAGGCGCAAGATCGTAATCTCAGCTACCGGGTGCTGGGTGCGACTATCGATGAGTGTAGCCAATTGTTTCGCCTCATAGGGCGCAGTAAGGAGGGTGTTGCCATTCACCAGGACTAACACTTTCAAAGATTCAAGACAAGGATCGGGCAACATAGGTTTACGTTTATAAACTATTAAGTAATACGGATAGGTCTTATTTTTTGTTTAGTAATAATATTGAAAATCAAGCATTTAGAGCTTTTGGGAATAGTTTTCATAGCTGTGCAGTGCTGAATGATCAAGGTTTACATTCCAGTACTTACCGGTGATCCAACTACGGTGTGATTAAATAATGCGAAGTGCTGAAAGTAGCAAATAGATCTATTTATCAGTAGATTATAAAAACAATGACCGAAAACCATTGTTCCACAATTATAGATATCAAAGATTAGATAAATGAGGTGGAAGCCAGGCGCGAGGTCTGGCTTTTACAATTTTAAGTCCATTATGATGTAAATATAAAAACTAAACATGATGGGGTATGTATATATAACATATACCGATCATGATATACACAGGTTTATGCTTACACCATTACAACAGGCATTTTTGGAAGCGCGAACCGTGCTGCCTCCCATCAATAAGTGCGATATCGATTTGCTGATTATTTCCATTGGCCGTGATCGAGGCACCTTTAGCCACCGGCATATCGAGACAGAAGGAGATACCTCGCATTTTGTGTTTGTTAAAGATGAAGAATGGGGGTGGCAGTGTGTTGACCGCGCTTTACAGCATTGGCTCAATCATCATCATATGGCAGCATTACGAATGTTAGAAGGATGGTAGCAATCAGCGCAAACCGCGATCTTTAAATTGTGTTATAGCATTAGGATACTTGTCCATTTTAGGTTTAGCATGTAATAAGTATGAAGCAGGGCGCGAGGCCTTGCTTTTTTTGTGACCGCATTTAAAGGAAGAACATCAAATCGTTTTTCAACAATGCAGTCCCTTATCATAATCTCTGAACGCATACTCAAAGGCGCTTTTTCTTGCCTTCAGTGTTACTATTTCTTTCCCATCGCGGAGGATTGTAAAAGTCTCATATGTAAGATTGGACGACACTTCAAAGGTGATGTGTTCGAACCGGGCCTCTGGGTGTTGCGTATATAATTCAGCCGTCTCCATGGCAACTACCTGTTTCAATTGATGCACGATAGTAATCTTATCTTTTAAGATATGGAGTAAAAGTATCCGACACTGATCCTGCAAGGTCGCAATAATATGGTTAGCCGGAGGGGTAAAAGTAATAGAAAGCACTTTCATGGTCGTAGATAAATAACACAGATTAGGTCAACACCGAAACTGCGCTGATGCTCTCGTTTCCAATCAGCTGGGATAGCTCAATATTCAAAATCTCCGCAATTTGTAAAAGATATTCAACCGTTAAAGTGATTACGCCATTTTCAATCTTACTGTAGGTTTTTGGAGAGATTCCCATTTGCACGGCAAGATACTCCTGGGTAAAATTCCTGAAATGTCGTACTGAGCGGATATTGTGAAGCACAAGGCTGATCTTTTCGCGAATGACGATATGGTTCATTACCTCTATACGAAACAAAAAACAGGAAAGTTTCAATAATAATTTACATGTATAGAAGATGTTTTTTCTATATATCGCTAATAATGAGCTTTTTGTTACATAGTTAGCGAAACTTTATGATGTACGGTATCGTATGAAAATATATAAACCTACCTGATATGGATAACAGAAAATTCAGTCTGCTTGTTCAGGCAATGAACATACTCAGCGTTGTGCTACTAGAGAATTATTGGAAACACGGCGTTAAATTCTCGTTTAAGCGAAAGCGACCAGAGAAATGATAGTTAGTATTAGCACTCTGTGCTCTTTTCCTATCTCAGATACCGCGGATCAAGATCTCGAAGCGGCTTGATCTCATCATGCCATGCCGACTGATCGGCGGAACTCATCGCGGCAAATATCGCCTGGCGAAATTCCGGCATTATAAAGCTCCCTGAAATTTGGAGCCACGGTTGGAAATCAACGTTTTTTCGAACCAGCATGTACTTGGTGTCATTCAGGAGCACCAGGAAGGTAATTCGGTGCTCATGGTCGGAAAATAATTCGACGTCAAACTCAAGTCGCTCATTTTTGAACGTTCCTTGTATTCTCATAATAAGGGGGATAGGTGCCTACAAGATACGATTCAATTATTTTTCAAATCATTTTCTTAGAAATTATTTATTGAGCTTTTCATTGCGTACTATCGACGCGATACCGGGTATGTTTTGCTACAGAGTGGGTAACATTCGCGCTACAGCATACGGCATTATGCTTCTTTTGTGTCATCATTGCCAACGGTATCACAATTGCAAGGCAACCAACATAGTTTCCAGCTCCGTAACATCAAGTAGAAATTGATAAAAAAGTTAAAGCGGTGATCGACACAATCCGCACCATCCGGGAACAAAAACAGTAAATGAAGGTTGATTATGCTTTACAGGTCTGGCGGATTCTTGACCTCGCTGGCTTTAACTATCCGCCATTCATTACTCAACGGCCATAATTGAACGTAAACCCATTTCTCATGATCTTCAACGCCTGGCCTGCACGCGCAGAGATAAGAATCCCTTTGTTTATTACTTTCTCTGATAAGATACTCGCCGCAAATCAAATTCGTTTTGACCAATAGCCTGCCTATCATAATGGCTTCGTCGCCGTCCTGTGCCGCGCGCCACTCGCTGATTTTATTATTTTCATAGGCAGCATCCACATCAGAAGCAGTTTTATAAGCGGTCGCCGCTGTGTCAGCTGATTTTTGAAATCCGTTATTAGCTGGTGAATGCCTTTGGCTGCAAGCGGCAAAACATACACAACATAATCCTGTAAAAAGCAGCGGTGCCTTCATACCTCTCTCAACTGAATGTTAAACATACATATTTAACAAAGTGTTTTGTTCAGGCTACCTTGTCTGAAAGGTGTAAAGTGTTGGTGATTGCTGGACTTTGATAATTGATAATATCAAATATATCCATCTCAAGTATTTGCCCGATTTGAAATAATCGTGCGATGGTCAATGAGCTGCGGCCAAGCTCCATTTTGCTATAGGCGTTTTGTGAAATTAACAACTTTGCCGCCATGTAATCTTGCTTGTAACCTTTATTTGTCCGTATTTCTCTGATGTTTAAAGATAGTTTTTTTACTCTTAGCCTAATGAGCTGATCTATATCGTTTTCCATTCATCTCGCAGTGATTTTTTCTTGTTCGTCACTCGCGAGCGCGAAGATGCAACTTTGATGCCTAATGCAGGTCAACTGTGTTTTAATTGTTACCGTCGATTTGGTCGGGTCATTTTTACACAAAGAGGGGCGTAGATGCCCCAATATTTCAGTCGCCCATGTTGATCATATGAACTTATCAAACAAGCCATATTTTGAACGAGTTCATGATTTGCTGTGCTTTTTAAATATGATTTTATATCCATTCTTCCAGTATTTCTCAAGGCTCAACATGCTAAGCATATTAATCATCTGGATCAACATGCCAAATTTTTTATTATCCATGGTTTTGACACTATAATATTTCACTTTAATATTCCTACGAGGAATAATGTAGAATAGTTTCGTGAAAGAAAAAAAGAGTGACGAATTTATTTAAAAAGGGGTGAAGTATTATAACTTTGGTTAACAGTAAATTACGGCACATAAGATTTGAATAAAAAATAAGTTCGAACCATGCATTTAAAAAGCATGGCATTAAAAAAGACAAAAAATAGCGCCGAAAAATAATCAACTTATCGTTGTAAGAATAAATCACCATAAATAAAGCTGATTGCAGAAAATTGGTAAATGGGTTTGCCCACCATTTCTAAATATTATCGAGATAGGGCTTATCCCTTGGATAGACATAGGGATGAATGCTTAAATATAAGCCAAAAATACACTCACCTAAAAAAGGCTTTCTGTTATTAGACAAGCTAATGTTCCCTAACTTCGTTAATTGATGGTACAACAACGCAAAATCCATCTGCCTGAAATCTGGATATTCAGATGATAACATTTGCTGTACATTGGTATAACTAATCAGCTTCAAGATCAGTAATGGGATTATTGCGGATCAAGCGGTGATTGAGATCGGAACTTAAGTTGTCAAAATAAAGTGCATAGACAGGTGCTATTACACTCACTTTAAGAATCAATTGGCAGGGTTGATAGTCACTCTTTGAATGGTCATATGAGCTGGTAAGAATAACGGCCAGGAACGAGAATTATGTTCTTTTAGCAAAATGAATTCGGATATTTCGGCATCGACCTGTTGTTTTATCGACGTGATAAGCCTTTGCCATTGCTCTCGCTCCGAATCAGCCAACAGGCATTTTTCGATCAAGCGACGATACCGGTCATTAGCCTTTAACCTATCATCGTTTAACGCGATGCCCGGTGGATAATAGTTGTCAATAATTTTAGTCAGTTCTATTACATCCATTTTCTTAATCACAGTTGTTATCAGCATAGGTAATGATCGGCGTGCCTTTACTAATTGCGTTGCTCACATCCACTTTAGTACTTAAGGCTACAGTAAGTTGCGCTTGTACAATATTTGCAAATTCCTTCGAATAGGTGCCTTGCGCTCCGACGCTCAGGAAAAGTCCACGCCATGCGTTTGCGCAATCGTTGCTTCCGCAACCAGCATGGCGGCAGCTGTCGCATTTTGTGCCTTAGCAAGGTTCACAGAGTTTGACGCTCCTATCTGTATATTAAATTTAATAAATTTTGTACCGAATACGTTATCAGTAATGCCGAATTTATAATCTGTAACGGCAACGGCCAGGTAACTTGATGTGATATCCTTAAATTTTAGGGCGCAGGGTTTTACCGGATTGGGCGCAACAATCGTTACAGAGGTGGCCGAACCGGGGCAAGGAAGGTGCCACTTGGTCGCGGATAACCTGTTCTTCCGTCCACCGGCGGTGGTGGCTGGACATATTGCATCTTGACGCCGTTGATTTATATCTTAGGTGCCGATGATGGATTGGCTGAGCCTGTTATGCAAGCGTTAGCAGGAGTTGAGACGCCTCCCGAGCTACATGCCCCGCCAGGCACCGTAGTACCTCCGCCAGTATTGCCATTGGTGCCATCATTAACTTTAGTGGTTGTACAATGTACCAAGTTATATGGTTCCGTGGTGGTACATTCGAAAATCGAAGTCTGGCACGAGATTTTGCACGTAGGGATTGTGATGATTTTATTCGTCTTGATATCCTGTACCTAATCTGTTTGCCATTTAGTGAATCGGCTGGATTAGTTCCGTCAGGTAAAAGCTTGCCGGTTATGGAGCCGTCTTTATAAAATCACGCATTGACAAATTTCCCTTTTGGTGTTGAGTACAGCACTACGCCACTAAAATCACTATCCCTTCTGTTATATTTATTGCTGTCCAGTTTGCTTAAATCGTTTTTCAGATAAAGCGGATCGGCTATGATGATCATGATGTAGCCGTCATATTTCCAAGGTGTTTTAAGAGCCGGAAAGAGCTGCGACTGTAAGCCCGATCATAGGCAGGTTCGCCTGCGGCATCATTTTTTGATGCGACCGCCATTTTCGCCGATACTGCTTTCAATTTTGCAATACCCTATAACAAGACTTCGACAAAAAACGTCATGCCAATGGAGGGACTGAAACCGGAATCGTGAATTTAGATACATCAACTCTGGCCTCTCAAACGGAAAATCAAACTCACAACTGTGATTTAAAAGATAAAAAATCCTGCGCAAGAATTTAAGTTTTGACTATATTTACTCTAACCAAAGTCAAACCGCTTGTGAGAAGATTTTATCATTCGACATCTCACAGCTATGACGAACATCCTTGCCCTTGAACCTCCAAAGAAAGCTTGCAGTTGCGGTGCCAGTCGTGATGCGTTCCACCGCATAAGACGAAATTTTTTAATGAAATTGTTTTTGTTCTGGCTACCTGTTAAACGCTATAGATGTATGCGATGCCGACGCAAACACCTCATTATTGAGCGTTGATGATATCGGAGACTGCGACCTTTTTGTGATTGCGTAATTTATGTGATGGTGCAGGCTTCCTTTGCCACGGTTTATAGCCGGGGCTTTGTTTGTTCGATCTTTTAAGATTGTAACGCAGAAAAAACCCTCCGGCTTTTTTGCGAATCCGAAGGGTCAAATTAACTTTTGCGAATGCAGGAAACCCTTTGCTGCGTTAGGCGGCGAAGATAAGCAAAATCAGTCAGGGTTTAACCATAGATTAAAAATGGACATAAAGCATCATTAACATGAGAGAGGCAAATATCCCTTTTTTAGGATATTTATTATCTTTGCAGGCAAAGGGTGACAATTGTCATTTAATCAGGGTTGGGGTTCCGGTAGCGATTATCGGTTGCCCCGAAAGGATAAAGGCTGGCGTTGCGCCAGCCTTTATATGTAGCAGAGATTTGGCTGTCGCCAATTAATATCGTGTAAAGATAGGCTTTTCTTTTTTCAGTCTAAGGTTAAGGGTGTATTCGAGAATAGGCAGTAAAAAATGGACTGGCTCATCACTATGAAAGCCAGTCCCTATCAATCCAAGGTACTTTTTATCGTACCTTTACGCATCTTTTACAAAAAAACTAAATCTTCTCAATAAAACAACAGCCAGAGTTTAATTTTTCGTGTCAGGTAATCAAATGACCAATCATAAAAAAGCCTGCCGAAGCTAAAGCTCACGGACAGGCTTGCATTAAACTTTTGCGTCCTGCTATAATTAGCTTGCTAAGCTGCAAAAGCCATTATTGTGGGTTTAGTTTGAAATTGCTTTTTTAAAAGATATTTTTAATCATATATCCGCAGAACAATAGGTTAATTATATTGTATTGTCATTTTAGGCTTATTGATAAGCCTTGGTTAAAATTGGTTGAGCGGGTGCTTTAGGTACCCGTTCTTTTTAACTTAGTCTTCAAAGGACTGGTCAACCGCCGGAAAGTTATTTTCCGGCATAGGTACTGCAAGCAGTTCTTTGGTATCGACGTCCAGAATTTGAGCGATTGCCAAGAAACGATCCAATGTAAGTGCGACACTGCCGCTTTCAATATTACTATAGGTTGTTTGTGAAATATCCAGATGCTGCGCCATATAGGCTTGCGTATAGTCCTTAGCGCGTCGAATGTGGCGGATATTATCTGTTACACCACTCACCTTCACATGTATCGTTGACAATTGCATAATAAAATCGCTGTTTACTCAAACAGAAACAAATTATTCTGTCGCCGAAGATACAAAACAAAACGATGAGAAGAGACAGATTGCCACACTGAAAACTGCACTCTTAAATAAAGATAAACCTTAATAAGCGATGGGAAAAAGACGAATCCTGCTGAATCCGCTTTTCGCTTATTTAGGCATGTGAAAACCTTTAACCTGTTGAATTGTAATATAAAGTATATACTTTTTCAATTTACGCACTGTTGTCCCAGGCAACGCGGTAAAAAGCGCGAGGCGCGAGGTCTGGCGCTTTTTATTTTTGAATGCTATCCCAGATCAAACGAAACTGAAAACATCCGACACAAAAAAAGCGCCTGATCGGCAGCATGGAAAGAATGTTTCTGCCAATCCAGTTTCGCTGTAATTCATAGTGCAGAACATTGCCACAGCGGGAACATCTGATTTTCTGATTATCTCTCGGTCTGGTCATCATCGTTAAACAATCGTCATCCGGTGTAATACGGATTTAGCTGAAGCACCTTGATTGGCACTAACAGCAACGCACCTTCTACGATGGCGATCGTTGTTTGGTTATAGCATATTTTTACTGTCGATTACAGTTACCATGGATCATTATTTACAAGAGCGGACAGTTTGATATTTGTAATGATAAGCAAATTGGTGCTTTCTGGATTGGAATAATCAAAATTCTTCATAAGGACAACTTCCAACTCTTCTTTTTGCCACATTAACGAGCCATAGCGCCTTTGCCTGTAATCGTCCTCTGTCACATTCCATGGCCGTCCTAAAGACTCGCA
Organism: Mucilaginibacter sp. CAU 1740; assembly: GCF_039839285.1. Lineage (NCBI taxonomy): Bacteria > Pseudomonadati > Bacteroidota > Sphingobacteriia > Sphingobacteriales > Sphingobacteriaceae > Mucilaginibacter > Mucilaginibacter sp. CAU 1740. Next base: position 111,513 of record NZ_JBDOQS010000007.1, read on the forward strand.
GAAGCGATCTATATTCCTATGACTATTGACGGGCAATAGTAGATAAAGGCATAGATTGTCATCATTTTGCCGATAGGCATAAATATTTTTAACGGCAATGCCAAATAATGATAAAGGAAGATCGTTTTTATATATCCTGTTAAAACGATAAAGCTCGATGGGATGATTGGCCTGTCTTAATTCCGATTTTGAATAGGAGACAGGGGAGAAGTCTTGAGCAATAAAATCTTCTAAGCCCCTAAAGCTAAAAACACTGTTTTCTAAATTTGATTCAATGCTGCTCATCTTCTTGCCACAGAAAAGTAAACTTGTTTAGGAGTGATTCAAGAAGAGTGCCAAGCCTTATATAAGGACTGTTTTAAATAATTATTGATCAACCTTTTTTATCGAGTCTTCGACTAATTCAAATTCCGGTTTTCTAATTTTGTTCAAGTCGTCTTGAGAATGTCTAACCGGAGTTCCAGATTTCAAATCGAGCTTGGAGATTGCCCTTAGAAAGAACGACTCCTTACCAAAGTATTTGTCGTTTTTGCTCTTGTTTTCTTTACCGTAGTCAATCACAAAGAAGCCCGCAGGATTTGAATAAATCCAAACCCTGCTAAGGCTCCCGGTCGGCTACTTGGTCGGTCCCCACTACCTCTTGGCGGTACGATACAAATTTCACAATGAAAATCTGGATAATCTATTCTTAACGTTTCTAAAATATCCTTTAACATGACATATTTTAGTTTATACGTTTTGCTTACGAAAACTTACCCAAAGAATACTCAAGAAATGTAATTTGTTGATTGGATAATTTTTCAGTTCTTGACCGATACAACCCTATCTTTTTTACAGCAGTTTCCAAAATAGGTCTGTCGGCTTTGAAATTTTTCTTCTTGCGCTGAAAATTTTTTTTTCGAATGGATTGTAAAAAACGGACTGCCATGCAAGAAAACTGCCTGTTGATTAAAGCCGATATTGGAGATTTGATCCAAATGAAAATTAAGACCTTGAAGGCAAGAAAAGATACCGCACTGGCTTCGCAATCACCGATTGTCGAGAGACTGTTATTTTACAACTCGACATTAAACCAGCATTTGCGCTTGACTGTGAATATGCCTTTTGGTTATTTAGACTCTGCGCCGGCAAAACTTTCGAAGCCGATCAAAACAGTGTTGACTGACGACAAAATTGTTGAGGGCCTCGTCGATGCATACGTGGACGAAATATTGTACGCAGAAGGCATTTCCCATTCTCAATTGCTAATAATATTCCAGGGGAAAATATTGAAGTGCAAACCACAGACATTGAAACTGTTATAACAGATGCTGAGAATCATAATTTAAAAAACTTTCCCGATACAATCACAGAAAAAGAGCGTGATTTTCTACAAGTACACTGGCCAAAACAAAGGTTGATCCTTTCAGGGGAATCCATTCTTACCTCTGAAATCGATAAGCGCAAAACTTATTTCACAGCAAAACAAGAATTATTTATATAACTTCAATACAGTGAATTCTGTGCAAAAAGATCAGGTCTTTTTGCCTTAAAAATAGCTTCTTCATATAGAACAATTATAATCTCCACAAAATCTTTATGATATTTCGCCTGCAATCGTTCAGCATAAAATAGGTTATTCTCTTCTATAGAATTAAACTTTCTGATTACCTTTTTATCCTCAAAAAAATCGCTGATCTTAAAATTCACAGGATCACCTGTCGCTGGAATGTGTGGCGGATTCTCAAAAATAATGTTGCGAGGACCAGAGTACGTTGAATAAAATAGCTGGGAATCAAATTCAAAACGGACAATCATTTTCATAAATAAGGCTATTTGAATAAATATCTGCAAAAGATGTTTGAGATAAAAATTATGATACTATGTAGTTTCGCAATTATTTGCCAGCGATAAGATATGTTCTTATAAAAGCCCCTAAGCGCTCGCCGCCGGGACTTTTTCCTAAACCTTATCACAATGAAACTTTGACAAGTTTCAATTCTCAAATATGCAGAATTTACTGGACATCCCGGCATACTTGACCACAAATTTCCGCGCAAATTACACATCGAGTTACGTTTAGAATATCAAATTCGAATACCTGGTTCAGAAGATAGCGTGATCAAAATGTAACGGAATTCCTGAACTTTTTTTCGGGACACATTGATTAATGATCCGGAATGTCGTGGGATGAGATCAACAAATGGATTGATTGTTACATTTTTTAGGCTAATTATTAGGCTAAAAATCGCCGAAACCTACGTATTAAGCGGTTAAAAAAAAATATTTTCAGTTGGATCAATTCTAAGAACTCCGTGTTTCCGGCTAAGCGGGCAGGGCCGTGAATTTTACGCCCCTGCATTTGCCTTCGCCGGGCCTTGGCCGTTGCCACCCCTCGTTACTTGACGGTACAATACAAATTTCACAATGAAAACCCGGATACTCCATTTTTTGCGTTTCTAAAATACTCTAAAACATAACCTATTTTAGTTTACGGTATTTACTCACGAAAATTTGCCCAGAGCATACTCAAGAAATGCGATTTGTTGATTATATAATTCTTCAGTTCTCGACAGGTACTTCTCAATCTTTTTTACGGCAGTTTCCAAAATGGATTTGTCGGCTTTGAAATTTTTCGTTTTAGCCTTAGGATATCCCTTATCGAAAAGATTGTAGAAAACAAACTCCGTATCATCATCTGTATCCTTATAAAGGATATATTGGTAATCATCAGTAAACAGACTAATTATCTGTTGCAGTTTGGCAAATTTTCCGTCCTGTCTGTTGTATCCCAACTTAAGCTCTATTGCACACCGTTGTACAGTTTCAATCGCTTTGATCATAAATGATAGTGCAGATATGTATTCTTCTTTCTTCAAATGGGTTTCTACTCGTTTTAACAGGCTGCTGCACTGTTTATGAGCGTTTCTCCAGCACCTTTCCAACACCGTCTTATGCAATTCGACAGTCACATATTCAGGATTTGGAATCAAAAGATCCGGGTCGGTATATAATGCTGTCCCAGCATAAATTACCCATTCCCAAAAGCGTGGATTCGTTTTGATTTCATCTAAAGCATCTTTGACTTTATAAACGATGGGAACGATAAAGGTTTTTCCAAGCCTGTCAGATTGAATTTTATCCGATACCTCATCTTCTGTTATCTCAACCTGGTCATCAACTAAAATCAGCAGGTAAATCCTGTCCGCATGTGGTATAGCACCCAGGTGGCATACATGTTTAATAAATGGAAATTCTTTTACGAGAGCCTCTGCCATTTCCCCGAATTTGAATTCCTTCTCTAATCTGTTTTTGCGTTTAAGTGCCCGTGGCAACTTCCAATCAAAAAGATTGTAGTTTTCCGTATCCTCCATAATCGTGATCACCTTCCTGCCGTCTTTGGTGTAAGATAAATGATGGCCGTTATTTGTAGTGAGGGTTTCCCATACCGCGCCAATGGCAAGTTGTTCGACCATATAAGCTGCCGAGTGTAGTTTTAATAGGTCATCAAATAATTGGGGCATATTGCCTTCAAATTGTTCTACAGTCAATGCCTTATTGCTAAGAGCTGCGTAAAGCCAGTAATCGAAATAGTCACGGAGGTCCTGCAAGCTGATATAGCTAAAAATTCGCCTAAAAACTATATATGGATTGCGCTCTTCGTAGAACGACAGATCATCCGGAAAATATTTCCATGTATGTTTGGCAAACCGCAATTCACTCCCCTCAACAATTTCAGCCTTATCCCAATCATCCGGGGTTTTTCTGTCGAGCCATAAAATATAACAAATCTCGATCATCCTCACCCACTCGTTTACCGCCTGCACCATTTGTGCAGGGCCTTCTTTGCCACCCTGGTAATGTGTATCGCTCAGTGCAAATGTTTTTAATTGTTCCAGCAAACGTTTATTCCTTTCTGGTTCTTCGCCCCAAAAAGCGTCTCGTAACGCGCGATAGGGATCGCGGATTTCATTAAATAGCAGGAATTTGGGATAGTTCTCCCATGGTACATAATGTTCGTCACCTCGCATAGCATATCTTTTTTAATGTCTGTTGATTAACAAAATTCAAACTGCTCATTTGAATATTCAAATTTTTTGAAGGTTATCGAAGATGCGAATTGGAATAACTCAGTCAAATCTGGAAAAATGAGTTAAGAAGTTGAGCCAATCTTGCAAATATTAGATTTTACTTATGCGCCCTAAGTCTCCGAGTCAATTACAACTTACTGTTTCTGCAAAACTCAAAGTAATTCTCATATCCACAGTATAATGCTAACACGTCTTTAGTATAATACGAAGGAGGAAATTTTGCAGGTAGGAAATTAAATGTACGTAGAATAGCTATTTCTGAAATTTCATAATTAGTTTCCTTAAAAACAGCACAGGAAATATGCCGTGCGTAATGAACCTTCATCACTGAGATGCCGGTTTTTTTAAGTGCCAAGTTTTTAAGGGCTTCTAAACAATTATCAACGGCTGACATTTAGGTTTTTCTATATAATACGTATTGTATTATTCTGGTGTTTTGCGATAGGTATAAAATACTTAGAGCTTTTTGGGATAAAAAAATAGAGTTAAAAAGCTTTCGACTTTGAGTTGATCAAGCGGATATTTAAGGTGCATGCTTGGGTTGAAGTAACGAATTCCAAATATTATATCTAAATTAGACTTTATAAGCGCTTTGGGTATTTTTTGTTATTTTTGACCACACGCTATATATTTATGAACACAAATGCCGACACATCAAAGAATATTCATCAAGGCCGTAACATCAAACGTTTCCGAGAAATGCTCGGCTTAAAGCAAGAAGCTCTTGCGTACGCCTTAGGCGAACAGTGGAGTCAAAAAAGAGTTTCGTTGTTGGAGCAGAAAGAAGTAATAGAGGACGATATATTAAATCAAGTTGCCGCAATTTTGAAGGTTCCGGTTGACGCAATAAAAAATCTTGATGAAGATAAGGCTGTAAATATTATTGCCAATACCTTTACTGACTTCAAGGATAATGCATCAGCAATAAATACTAATTGTTCCTTGCATTTCAATCCGATTGAAAAAATAGTTTCATTGTACGATGAGAAAGTAGCTTTACTTGAGCGGCTGTTAGAAAGTGAAAGGGAGAAAGTAGAAATGCTTAGAAAGGGTAATGGATAAATCTATCGAGCGATTAATAAAACAAATCCATGATTTATCGGAGATCGTAAATGGTTTTAAATCCGAAGCTGTTCAAATAAGAATAGTAGAATTTCTTTTGCCATTCCTAGAGCTAAAATCAAAGTCCCTAAAAAATACCGCCGACCAACTTGATCCCATATTTTCAAAACAAGAATCTTCAAATCAACATGTTAAACGGCCCGGTGTTAAACGTGTATTAGATCAAGTCATGCTTACTGATTTCTTTGATACAGAGAAAACCATCGGCGAAGTCCTAAAACACCTGAATGACGCCGGTAACGACTTTAAAGCAACCGAAGTTTCGGGCATTTTGCTCGCTCTTACCAAAGATGGAAGGCTTAAGAGATATAATAGTCAAGTAAATAATCGCTTCTTATATATTCGGGCTTAAACCTGTCTTTCTAATTAGGATAGGAAGTAATTCAAAATAAGTTCTTATTCGATTATTTACCACTAATTACGCCATAATAGGTTGTACATCCCATAATATTATTTTTTTAGTCATAGAAAAGTAAATCACCTCGATTTGCTGTAATTATTTCACACTTTTTCTCGTTTTAACCAATAATAAATACTTGGTATTTCGAAATGCTTAAATGTGCCTCGAAAGAAATTAAAATAATAATTATCTATATCAGGAATTTATATTTTTTAACCAACCCTTATAACGAGTCAATATGATTATTGCAACAAAATGCGATAGAGCAAGCCTTATGAGCTTTTTATTATATCTCTTTTTTCAAAGATTTGATATAAACAAGAAGCTTCGACACGTAAATTCATTCAGTAGGCTCAACGGTCTGATTAAATACCTTATTGACACTTGCTTAGTTGCAAGGATCAAGAGACACCCATTTCCGATCTGACGTTTAAAAGTTAGAAAAACTTGACCTGCCATCGTGAGATGCATCAAGTGTTTTCGATAGTCAGGTTTAAATGTGAAAAGTACTCATCTTAACCTATTCTTGTTAACCTTTACGTCGTTAGGAGCGACGGAATAATCACTATGCAGGTCTTTGGAACTCAAATGCATATCGTCACTGCCGTTTTTGTCCTTTTAGAAACGATGCTATTAGCGGGTCAAACAATTCGTTATCTTCTCCGTTTGGAAGATAAGCATCGAGCTCGTTATTCATTTCTTCTGTTGCTACTAATTAGTTACGATATCACGCGCGGTCTTTTCCCGGATGAGCAATTAGCCTTACCTATCCGGTATCAACACATGGTATCTTACGGTGCGGGTTTTTTAACTGCATCATATTTCCCATTTTACTTTTATAAAGAATTAGATCTTCAGCAACTTAAATGGCATGCCAAAATTGGTGTGCCATTGTTTCTACTCGCCCCATACTTTATATTTTTCGTAGTGGCGTATGCCATTAACGATGACTTTATAACGGATGTTCGTTTAGGAATAATCATCCCATCTATCTATGCTGTAGTTTTGCTTTGGGCAATTCTTCGTGCCATACACCAACACTATCAGCAGCACCGCGATCGTCACTTTTACACTGAAGAAATTACAGTGTATTGCGCTGTCTTTCCTTGGGTGGCTATGGGAGCATTTGTTTGGTTACAAATGGATCAGGTTACGGAAGTTTTATTTACCAACTTAGGATTTGTAATTATCACAATCTTATTCTTTGTCAAATCTACCCGCCGCGCAAAAGCCGAACATCGGCGTAAACAGCACCAGCGAACCGCAATATTTGATGCTAACTGCCAATTATACAAGCTTACAACTCGGGAAAAGGATGTTGCAAGGTCACTTGCAGATGGTCTTTCTTATAAAGAGATAGCGGAAAAGCTATACCTATCGGAAAATACGGTAAATAACTATATACAAAGAGTTTACGAAAAAACGGGAGTCCGAAAAAGACACACACTTATCAATAAGCTCTTCGAAAACTGAGTAGGTGGTTTTCCACTTTTCAGGTTAAAGGATAAAAACTACACTTATAAGGATTTCTTTGATTGCCCATCTTTGGCCATAGTTAATGGTTAAGGATGGGCTTTTTTATTAAAAAGGATTATTTGGAAAAACTCTACTCATATCCTGCCAAAGGTGGAAGTTGTTGCCGATTGTGAACCGGGCAAGGCAGGTTGGATTAAATCTTTGTTTTATGCTATCAAATTCTATCAGAAAGCTATTGACGCAGCTTACCGATGGACTTGCCGATATTGCAGGTCAACAGTTAACTCCAGAAAAGCGTTTATCAAATTCCTTGCAACACATCAGAAGTTTGTTAAGCATGTTGCGTGAGCAGGTGCAGCAAAAGCGTTTTGACGATCAAAATTCAGAAATCCATTTTTTCAAAGAAGTAAAGCCAAAATTTTTATCAGCCAAAATTTTTGCTTTGGAGCAATACAATATCGAACAAAGTAAGCCGGTTGGAACCTGGGAAAAGCAGCTGGCTTTTTATCAAAGCGAACTCGAAATTATCAACAGATGTTTCAGACATCATGCTTATATGTATCAATACTATCGAATAGGGCTGACAGAACTTGATAAGCTTTATTTCTTAAGAGGTGCCGAAGTCCCTTCTTTTTTTGTGCCAGAATTTGGCGAAGCCGATCCCGAATTTTCAACTTGCGGTGACTATCTATTTTCAAAATTTAATGCTTACGAACGTTTACAGGAGTTTATACTTGAACAAATCCGATTCGGAACCTTAGCATCTGAGATCAAACAACATGGAAGTTATCAATCCAAGCCGCTTAGCTGGACAGGCGAAAGTATCAACCTCGTTGAATTAGGCTACGGGTTGCTCGATAGTGGCCAGCTTAACAATGGCAACGCAGGTGTCAACGATATATTTAAGTGGCTGGAAGAACACTTCGGCGTTTCGATTGGCATTCCCGCACGACGATTCGTTGAAATCAAACGACGGAAGCGTTTAAGCCGCACTCGTTTTCTGGATAATCTGCGTGAATCGGTCAACAGGAAGATTGAAGAAGATGAGGAATACAACCCGGAAAAACAACAATCCAGGCGAAATCGACAAGATAACTGATTGCTAAATAGTTTAATTTCAATACGCTAAAATCAATTTTAGGCAACTTGTCCAAGCTGGATTTTACATCTCCCAACCTTTGCTTTTGTAATCCTTCCGCAATGGAGCGGCAGGAGAAAAGCAAATTTTATGATACTACATTTTTTTACGTGGCAGCAATTTTTGATTGCCGCGGTCATTTTCACAGTAGCCTGGTACGCGGGTTTTCTGCTGATCACAGCGAAAAACCGGACGAAGACAAACAAGGTTGAACGGCTGCAAAAGGAATGGGAGGATGAACTGCATGAAGACGACCTGATCGGCGCAAACAGGTTGCCAGAGGGAATTAGTGAAGTTGAAGCACATACACTCGACTTCGCGCCCAAAATTTGGGATGAAACGGAGGAGGAAAAGCGGGAAACCCAATTAGGCCTGATACCGGACTTGCTCCAGGACCTGAAGACCATTTTCAATATCCTGGAAAACGAAAACGGCACAAAGGACGATTTCTTTTCGCTTTTTGCACCGGTAAAAGCCAGGTATATCGTTATGTCCGGCTCAGCTCAGGAAGCCGCGCTTAACGAATTCATCCGCGAGAACGCCTTGTTCCCGATCTCGGATGAAGAGCTAATCAACCTATGGAATTAATCCCCTCAACCAACAAACCATGAAATCAATTCTTAAAGCGATCTATAATTATTTTAAAAACGGGATCAATGATTACCGGGCAGTATCGGCGGAGCAGAAGCGCATAGCGTTCACCAAGACGCTGATGTTTCTGATGGCCCTGCTGACAGCGAATTACTGTTTTGCTCAGGATGGTGCTGCCGGTATTACCCAGGCCACCACAATGGTCAAGGGCTACTTCGATGCGGGATGCAACCTGATGTATGCCATCGGTGCCGTACTTGGCATTGTCGGCGCAATCAAGGTGTTCCGAAAATGGAACGAGGGCGAGCCGGATACCAATAAGATTGCCGCCGCGTGGTTTGGTTCCTGTATCTTTTTAGTAGTTGTGGCTACAGTTATCAAATCATTCTTTGGATTATGAGCAGCGTTTATCAGGTTAACAAAGGCATCAATAAAGCAATCGAGTTTAAGGGCGTCAAAGCCCAGTACATCGGTTACCTCGCTGTTGGCCTGGTCGGCTTGTTGCTCCTCTACGCCATACTTTACATCTGCGGAGTCAACATGTGGGTTTGCCTGATCGTGATAGGCGGAACAGGAACCGGTTTGGTAATGGCAATTTTCAGGCTCAGCAATAAATACGGGCAACATGGCTTAGCCAAACGGAACGCCAGGCGTAATCTGCCTAACTATGTAAAATTCCGCTCAAGGAAATTATTTATTCATCTAACACAGCCAAGCGATGGTAAACATTGAAGATATATTACCGGTTTACAAAGTTGAAAATAACTGCATCTTGTCCAGGCAGGGAGATATCACGATTGCCTTCAAATTGGAGCTACCTGACATTTTCACCATGTCCGGCCAGGAATACGAAGCACTGCACCATGCCTGGATAAAGGCCATCAAAGTCTTGCCTCATCACAGTATTTTGCACAAACAGGATGTATTCGTTCGCGCAGGCTATAAGCCAAGTGGCGAAAAGGGCAGCTTTCTTGCAGAGGCCAGCGAGCACTATTTTGAAGGGAGGCCTTTCCTAAAGCATAGTTGTTACGTGATGCTAACCAAACAACCTGGAAACCGGAAAGCGGCAAACAGTGCTTATTCCTCCCTGATGCGAAAATCACCTGTTCCTGCGCAGTCCCTCAATGAGCAGATTTACCGTGATTTTATGGAAAAGGCAGGGGCCTTTGAACGGATCTTGGCGGACAGTAATTTGGTTTCACTAAAGCGCCTAACCAACGATGAACTTGCCGGAACCAAAACAAAGGCCGGCATTATTGAGCAGTATTGTTTTTTGCAGGCAGAAAACGAAAGGCCTTTCATCAATGACGTTCATCTCAAAGATGATATTCGTATAGGCCGCTATCACTGCCAGTTGTTCACGCTCTCAGATGTCGAAGACTTGCCCTCACTTTGCGGAAGCCGGGTAAACTATGACCGTTATAGTACCGACCGCACCAAGTTCAGTGTCGGTTTTGCCTCGCCTTTAGGTTTGCTTCTTGATTGTAACCACATCTGCAACCAGTTCATTTTTGTCGGTGATGCACAGAAGACGATCAAGGGACTGGAAAAGAAAAGGCTCCGCCTTCAATCCCTATCTGCTTACAGCCGGGAAAACGCTATTGCACGGGATGCGACCAGCGATTTTTTAGACGAGGCGATAGCCGAACAACGGCTGCCGGTCAAGGCACATTTCAATGTAATGACCTGGACAAACGATCCAAAAAGCATTCAGGAGATCAGGAATAAAGTAGGATCGGCGATGGCACAAATGGATGCCACAGCCAAGCAGGAAACGGACGGCGCACCACAGATCTGGTGGGCAGGTTTACCGGGCAACGCCGCTGACTTCCCCATGAATGACACCTTCGATACATTCCTGGAACAGGCCACCTGCTTCTTGAACCTTGAAAGTAATTACCGCAGCTCACTAAGCGGTGCCGGTATCCGTCTCGGCGACCGGCTCTCGGGCAGGCCGGTAAGGGCGGATATTTCGGACGAACCTATGCAGAAAGGTTTTATTACCAATCGTAACAAGATGATCTTGGGCCCCTCAGGTTCAGGTAAATCTTTTTTTACCAACCACATGGTTAACAGCTATTATGAACAGGGGGCACATATCGTTTTGGTAGACGTAGGCCACAGTTATCAAGGGCTTTGCGACCTGGTTGGCGGTTACTATTTTACTTATGAGGAAAATAACCCCATCAAGTTCAACCCGTTTTACATTGGCAAAGGCGAGGTACTGGACATAGAGAAAAAAGAAAGTTTAAAAACTTTGCTTTTAGCGCTCTGGAAGAAGGAAAACGAGAATTTCGCCAGGTCAGAATACGTTGCCATCTCCAACGCTATAACGCTCTATTACCAGCATTTGGCCAGGAAACCGGACACCTTTCCCTGCTTCAATTCCTTCTATGATTTTTTAATGGAAGAATACCTGGTCGTACTCGAAAACGGTAAGGTCAAGGAAAAAGATTTCGATATAGGCAACCTGCTGTATGTGCTTAATCCATACTATAAGGGCGGCGAATTTGACTACCTGCTGAACGCTACCGAAAACCTTGACCTGCTCAACGAGCGCTTCATAGTATTCGAATTGGACAATATTAAAAGCCATGAAATTTTGTTCCCGGTGGTTACGATCATCATTATGGAAGTATTCATTTCCAAGATGCGAAAGCTGCCTAAGAATGTCCGCAAGCTCATTTTAATTGAAGAGGCCTGGAAAGCTATTGCCAAGGACGGCATGGCAGAATACATTAAATACCTCTTTAAGACCGTCCGTAAATTTTTCGGGGAGGCTATCGTAGTCACCCAGGAGGTGGAGGACATTTTGAGTAGCCCGATCATCAAACAGGCCATTGTGAATAACAGTGATTGCAAGATCCTGTTAGACCAAAGTAAATACCAGAACAAATTTGATGACGTGCAGGAATTGCTGGGCCTGACTGAAAAGGAAAAAGCGCTTATACTGTCCATGAACAAAGCCAACGACCCGGCCTACAAATACAAGGAAGTGTTTATCAGCCTCGGCGGACAAAGTTCCAAAGTGTACAGGACGGAGGTGTCACCCGAGGAGTATTATGCTTACACCACGGAGTCATCGGAAAAAGCTGAAGTAATGGAATATGCCAATCATTACGGAAGCATGGAAAAAGGGATCGCGGCATTAGTTGAACGTAAAAAATAAAATCGAAAGCTATGAAAAAGTTCATTTATCCATTAGCAATCGCAGTTCTGGGATTGGCTGCATGCCAGGGTGAAAACAGTAAAGTCAAAGACTTCATTCCCGGCAGGTATGTAAACGAAGTGCAAAGCGAATACAGCGTCGCTAACGATACGCTGATCATCGAACCGGCCAGGAATACGGAAAGCATTTACACCATTACACGAAAGACCGGTTTCAGGCGCATCACACAGGGCAAACTCCAGCCTTTACAGCAACAGGTTAAACACTGGACGGGCGAATGGGACGGGCAAAAACAAACGATGCAGATCATGCAAACCGGGAATGTTTTGCTGTTCAATCCGGAAAAGGGTACGCTGCTGAACGGTAATAGCGAATACCGGAAGCTTTAAATTCCAACGGGTAATTCCGGCCCGACCCAATTAACGCAATTTATTTAATCAATCGTGCCCCCTTACTGGGGTAAGGGGGCCTTTTATGCAAAATCCAGAAGAAAGCGATATGAACGCATTAAAAAAATACATGGTAATCCTGCCGGTTTCGGCCATTACCATCTTCGTTACCATCCCGAAAGGGGCCGATGCGCAGACCGTTGTCGGATCAGTGATTTCATCGACCGTCGGGCGCGTAATCCGGGCAATCGACCTGAAAATACAAAGCATGCAGAATAAAACGATCTGGCTGCAAAACGCGCAAAAAGCACTTGAAAACCAATTGTCGAAACTGAAGCTTACCGAGATATCGGACTGGTCATCCAAACAAAAAGACCTTTTCGGCCAATACTACCAGGAGTTATGGGATATTAAATCAGCTATTGCCTACTATTCCAAAATTGCCGAACTCACGCAGAAGCAGGCAGCCCTGGTTAATGCTTATACCCACAGATGGGGCCTGTTAAAGAATGACCGGCATTTCACCGTGGATGAGCTGAGCTACATGACAAGGGTCTATTCCGGTATCCTGGAAGCAAGTGTAACAGACCTTGACCAGATCCTTGATGTCATTCACGCCGGCAAAACTCAAATGCCTGATGCTTCGCGTATGGAATTGATCAACAAGGCCGCTGACCACATGGACTCCAATTACAATGACCTGCAACAGTTCAATAACCAAAACGCGATCCTGAGCCTCCAAAGGGCAAAGGATGAAAACGAAGTATTAACCCTCAAAAAGTATTATGGTATCGATTAAAGCAAAGATCGCGATCCTCTGCCTGGTGTTTCCTGCACTGGTTTTTCAACAAGCGAGGGCACAAAGCTGGGACGAGTGGTTTCATCAAAAGAAGACCCAGATCAAATACCTGGAACAACAAATTGCTGCTTTGAAAGCAGAAGAGCTATCGTTAAGGCAGGGTTATGATATGCTGAAAAGCGAGTGGAACGCTATCGCAGGATTTAAGAATGGCGAGTTTAAACTGCACCAGGATTTTTATCAATCCCTGTCCGGGGTTAAACCGGAAGTCAGGAGCAGCGCGAACCTTGCGGCAATACAGGCAGAACAACAAAGTATTATCAGTCAATTGAACGCCATCAGGAGCCTTAATGGCTTGACCGAAAATGAACAGGCCTATGTTACTGAAGTGAGTCAAAATCTCGTCGCACAGCTTAACAGCGACCTCGACGACCTGCAAAGTGTACTTACAACCGGTGAACTTCAGATGGGCGATGATGAGCGCATAAGGCGGTTGCAACGGATCAGTGCGTCCATTAAGGATAAATATGTTTTTACCTGCTCTTTCTGCAGGACAGTTCAACTCTTATGTGCACAGCGACAACAAGACAATCATGAGGTGGAAACGCTAAGGAGGTATTATGAAGTTAAATAAATGGCTACGAGGCCCTCGTAAAGTTTGGGGAATACTCGTCTTGTGCATCATTCTTTGCAGTTTGGCTTTTCAGCCTTCAAAGGCCCAAACCTCGACGGCGCAGGATACACAGCAATTGATATTGGATATTGAAAAACTAACGCAGTTCAAAGCGATACTAACCGACATGCAGACCGGTTACACCATCCTTACCCAGGGTTACGGCGAGGTTAAGGACATTTCGGAGGGCAATTTCAACCTGCATTCTGCATTCCTGAACGGCTTGATGGCCGTAAGCCCAGGGATCAGAAAGTACGGACGGATTGCGGACATTATTGAAAACCAAGCCAGGATCGTTTCGGAGTACAAAAAATCCTGGAAACAGGCAAACGCAGGCAGGCGGTTTAACGCTCATGAATTAGCGTATGTCAATAGTGTTTATCAGCATTTGTTAAACGAAAGCGTAGCCAATCTTGGCAATCTGACCAATATCATCACCGCAAATAACTTGCGGATGAGCGATGGTGAGCGTCTCACTGCAATCGATAATATCTATGCGGACACCCAGCGTAAACTTGTTTTCATGCGTCATTTCAACAACCAGGTTGCAATCCTTTCGGTGCAGCGACAAAAGGCCGCGAACGAAATACAAACCTTTAAAAATCTTTATTAAGATGAAAGCAACGACTATTTATAGTTTGACAGCGCTAATTTTCCTGATCGGCATGCCGCACATGTCCAGAGCGGACGGCCTTGCGGACGACCTCAAAGGAATGCAGCCGGTACTCGATAACGTGTATAGCCAGATGCTGCCGCTTTGCGGCCAGCTTATCGGCACCGCGCGGGGCATAGCCGGATTTGCAGCTTTATGGTTTATCGCTTCAAGGGTATGGCGGCAGATCGCCGCTGCGGAAGCTATCGACTTTTATCCCTTGCTGCGGCCTTTCGCGCTCGGCATGGCCATCCTGCTTTTTCCTGCCGTGATCTCCCTGATGAATGGTGTCTTGCAGCCGGTCGTCTCGGCCACGGCCAGCATGGTTCAAACCAGCAATACTGCTGTCGCCCAATTACTCAAACAAAAGGAAGCAGCGGTTAAAAACTCCGATGCTTACCAGATGTACGAAGGCGCAGACGGGAATGGTGACCAGGATAAGTGGTACAAGTACACCCATCCGGACGATCCGAACGGCGATAACCAAGGCGTATTCGACGGCATCGGCAATGACATTAAGTTTTGGGCGGCAAAGCAATCTTATTCCTTTCGTAACAGCATTAAGCAATGGCTATCCGAAGTGTTGGAGGTGGTTTATTCCGCAGCTTCCCTTTGTATAAATACGGTACGAACCTTTTTCCTGGTGGTACTCGCCATCCTGGGCCCATTGGTTTTCGGGCTATCCGTATTCGACGGATTTCAGCATAGCTTGCACCAATGGCTGGCACGCTATATCAATATATTCCTCTGGCTGCCTATCGCGAACATTTTCGGCGCGATCATCAGCAAAGTGCAGGAAAATATGCTGAAGCTGGATATTTCGCAGATACAGAACCAGGGGGACACTTTTTTTTCGAGTACTGACACGGCATATCTGGTGTTCCTGCTGATCGGTATCCTCGGTTATTTTTCCGTTCCGACCGTCGCCAATTTCATCGTGCATGCTCACGGGCAAAACGGAATGCTGCAACGGGTAAACAGTTTGGCAGCGGGCGGGATCAGCACCGTTACGAGTGTTGGCACAAGCGTAACGACAAGTTCGGGCCAGATTGCCGCATCGACTGCGGGCGCGGCTGCGAGGATTGCTCCGCAGGCGGCTACAAGAGCAGGAAGAGGGGCATATAATATATTGACTGCTCCTATGAACTATTGGCGAGGCTATCACAGTGCAGGTTCGGGAGGAAGTGAACATCAAAAAGATCGGCTCTCGGGTAAAAGTTAATAAACCAATCACCTCTAATACCCATTCGGGATAAAAATATGTTTCAACAACTCAAAAATATAGACACGGTTGCCCGGCTTCAAAGACTGTTTAACATCTTCCTGATGCTGGTCAATGGGATCGTATTATGTTTTGCTATCTACAAAAGTTATGACTTCGCGGAAAAGGCGCAAAATAAAGTACACATCCTTTACAACGGCAAAGCGTTAGCTGCCTTTACATCAGACCGTAAAACTAACCTGCCTGTAGAACTACGCGATCACATCAAAACATTCCACGAAGATTTCTTTACACTGGCACCGGATGACGGGCAAATAGATACGGCGATCAGGAAAGCATTGTACCTGGCTGATAACTCCGCGAAAAGGGTTTATGATAATCTGAAGGAAGCCAATTATTTCAATAATCTCATTTCCGGCAACATCAATCAGCAAATCACCGTGGATAGCATCCGGCTGGATATGAACGGCTATCCCTGGGATTTTACCTGCTATGGCACCGAAAAGCTGATCCGCGCCACAAGCACGGTCACACGTAAACTCGTCACACAAGGCAAAGTCAGCGATCTTAAAACCGAAACGGACAAAAATCCTCACGGCTTTCTCATACAAGGATGGGAGATTTTGGAGAACAACGATCTGCCTCAAAGCAAATGACATGAAGGTATTTAAAGACAAATTAAATAAGCATCAAAGCGGGATCGGGATCCGGATCGGTCAGCGAATTACTAAAGTACAACGGGTGATTGCGGATAAACTTAACCGGGAAACGCAACACTGGAACAATGCCTCCAAGTGGCTGATGCTGGCCGTGATCTGCCTGCTGTTTGGTGGGGGAAGCTTGTGGCTCCTGATCCTTGCATGGTATTAATAAAATAAAATATTAAACAAATGAAACAACAAACTGAAGAACAAAAAGCCAGGCTGCGTAAATTCCTGTTAGTGTTGCCTGTGATCATTATTTTCTGCGCGGCGCTTTTATTCGCTGCCTTGGGAGGCGGCAAAGGCACACCGGACGACCAGCCAAGCGGTAACAAGGGGATAAATACCAGGTTACCTGACGCAAAATTTGGCAAAGCACAGCCGCAGGATAAGCTTAGTCTGTACGATCAGGCGACTAAAGACTCTGTTAAATCAAGGGGCGATGCCAATAACCCCATATTCAGCCTGAATGAAGGCCACGGAGGATATTCAACTAACAGTCCTTCAGCCGATGCCAGTGCCGCTAAGATCAATCAAAAACTGTCTGAGATAAGCCGGGAGATCAACAAGCCCGAGCCTGTTGTGAAACCCTCAACATATTCACCAAATCTAACCCAGAGCACCTCCGAAACCGACAAACTGACGGGTATGCTTCAGGCAATTAATAACAAAAATTCAGAAGATCCTGAACTCAGGCAATTGAATGCAATGCTGGATAAGATAGCTGCAATACAAACACCTGTACCGGCCCAACCGACACCGGCAAATACCGCTCCGCAAGTGAAAGCGGACAGCATATTTAAGGCCATACCTGCGATAATAGAGGGAAATCAGAAGGTCGCACAAGGGGGCGTGGTCAAATTGCGTATTCTGGATTCCATAGTGGTGAAAAACGTCAAAATCCCGAACGGTCAATTGCTTTTCGGTGCCTGCAATATCACTAACCAGCGGTTATTGCTCGATATCAAAAACATCCGGATCGGCACATCCATCATACCGGTATCGTTTTCAACTTATTCCCTTGATGGCTTAGCCGGAATAGACGCGCCCGAAGCCGAATTGGCTGAAGCGGCCGGAACCGGTACAGCAAATGCAGTGCAGGGCATGGAGCTTTTACCGATGGATATGTCGCTAAGCACGCAGGCAGCCAGTGCCGGTATAAATGCAGCTAAAACGCTGATCAGTAAAAAGGCAAAAAAGATCAAAGTTAAACTGCATAATGGGCAGCAGGTATTGCTCCGATTAAATAAATACTGATATGAGTTTGTTAACCACAGATCATGCGGCGGAGATCATCGGGAAGATGGAAAAAGCGCAGGGCAATGGCGTGGGCTATGTCGTTGTGGAAACCCGCCCGGGGGAAGCGCAGTTAAAAGCAAGCGATATACAAGTTTTCAAAACGCTGGACGATGCGCTCGATTACCTGGACGAAAAAGAGGAGTTGGGTCATGTACCAGGATTCGGTACTGAGGAGCACCCGCTATATTACCAGCGCATCGAAAATCTCATTGCGGATCTCAAAACTGCGAATCCCACAGAAGCGCTGACGACAAATGTTTCTGAAAAGATGGCAAATGATAAACCAATAAATCATCGTACAATGAATTTAAACAATCTGCAAGACCTAAAGAAAGAGGTGACCGCATTGGGTTTCAGTCCCAAAACGGCAGACGAACTGGAAAAGAACATGCGACAATTACCGCAGCACTTTACCGTCAAAGATCAATTACCCGGTGATAAAGGCCAGGTTGACCTTACCCTGCATTTTCACAAATCGGGTGTTTCGGATACCTACAATTTCGGCAAATACGAAGCGGTCGCGGGCAAAGTGCCGCCGTCAGCACCGAACCAATCGTACATGGTGTTGACGGAAAATAAAGACAATAAAGAAAAGCCGCTTGTAAAAACGTTCGATAGCCCGAACGAAGCTATCGAGTTTTTTAAAAAGCAAAAAGGGACAAGCGAATTAAGTATTGGTGAAAGCGCGGAAAGCAGGCATTTACTGGCCAGCAAGGATACCGGCAAAGTAAATTTCGTGCATGATGATTTCCGCGGTGCTTATTTCAGCCCCGCGATTAAGCAAACGTTCTACGTGAAAGAAGGAGCCGGTTACTCGGCAAGTCAAGCTGCCAATATGGTCCAGGGCCGGACTGTCCACCGGGATGACCTGATCAATCCGAGGAACGGCGAAGGCTATAAGGCCTGGATAAAGCTTGACTTTGAACAGAAAAAAGATGATTGGGGCAACTTTAAGCTAAAGCAGATGAACGATCCGGCATTCGGATTTGACTTAGAAAAAACACTTAAAGGGTTTAAAATTAAAGAATTGTCCGACCCGGCTCAAAAGGAGGCTATCATGTCCGCGATGAAAAACGGCGACCGTGTAGCTGTCACTGCCGTAAACCGTGAAGGCAAAGAGGTGAAGTTGATGGCTGAAGCCGCACCGCAATATAAAACGCTCGATCTCTACAGTGAGAAAGGTAAAAGGGAAAAGCGGGAACTATACAAAAAGCCCGAAACTTCACAATCAGAAACCAAGAGCCAGGCTAAGGTTAAGGAAAAGGATCTGGAAGAAGGCCGTTCAGTTAAAATATAATTTTTCCGGCCTTCTAAATATTAAATCAATTTATTTATTAACCATAAAATCAATAAAATGACAAAGTTCAAGGAATTACAGGATGTGTTAAACACAGTTGAACAAGATGCTGCCAGGTTTTACGAAAAAGGCAACAGAGCCGCAGGAACCCGCTTACGCAATGGCTTGCAGCAAATCAAAGTGTTGGCAACAGAAATACGCAAAGACGTGACGAGCCTGAAGAAAAAGGCAAACTAAACTCTAAAAGTATTCTCTAAAAAAAAGCCATCCGGTATCGGGTGGCCTTTTTTATGCCTTTAAAGGTGCAAAACCTCAGCGGTGCAGTCGCTTCATTCCGTTCCTGCATTCAGCAACTTCCCGCGGCAGGCACAGGCTGCGCCAGTGCCACTTTCATTTCGGCTACACTGTTTTATGCCCATTAAAAGTGCGTTCTCAGCCTTTTATTAAACAAATTTCTGATAAGCCGTCCACAAAGCAAGCCCGAGCCCTGCGGGTTTTGGAAAAAAAATGTTCTTCTCATTTTTTTATCGGATGCCGCTATCGCGGCGGGCGTTGGAAAAAAAAATTAAGGCCATGTGTTTCTTAGGTTCACAAAACAAACCCTTTATAAAAGTATTCATTTTATTATACCTTAATAGTATTGTTGGCACCGAGGCGTTTCTTGACGCTAACATGCCACCGAATGAACTGCGCACTTGAAATCGGTTTAGGCGTTTTCATATATCGCCAAAAAATAAGCGGAGATAGGAAATATCAATTCTCTCTTTAACGAAAAAAATGCGAAGTTCATTCTACAACAAATAAAATTTGCTTCAACTCCCTTTTTGATAGATCCCTTTAAGTTCATCTATCCAATCGAACTTATTTCAAAAACCATGAACTAAGTTATGCATAATAACAACGTAGATATTGTCGTCTGCATAAAGATATCACATTATAGTAGAATCTCAGGTGAAATGCGTTGTTTAAAAATTCAATGTGATTCCTTCAGGCCAAGGGATTAAGCAATTACAAGTTTGTATCATAACCCAAATGGCTTTTTTTAAACCATGAACTAAATATTAACATATTGCGTATATTTTTGGCATAACGTTATTTTATTTTAATGCAATCAAAACTTGATTTATACCAACGCGTAACCCCCCTTGCCGGCCTCGGCATTTTTGAAAGAAATTTTTTTTCCGGAGAGTTTTACTGGAATAGCGTAATTAGGAAAATACTCGATGTCGATGAAAATTTTTCACCACAACTAGAGGAATCTCTCAAATTTTACAAAAATCCCCAGGAGGTTCGTGAACTCATTGATTTAGCGATTCACACCCAAGTCCCGCAGACGAAGCGGCTTGAACTTATAACAGCGAAAAATGATCTAAAATGGGTAACTATTTGGATTCAAGCTGATGTTTTAGATGGTAAGTGCATGCGTATATATGGTACGTTGCAAGACATAACGAAAGAAATTAAGCTTCAACGCTTGCTGGAGGAACGCGAAATGCGTTTTAGCAAAGCGTTCGATCATGCCCCAATCGGTATGGCACTTGTATCTCTGCAAGGAGGCTGGATAAAGGTAAATCGCAGTTTATGTAACTTGCTGGGATATGATGAGGAGGGTTTTTTGCAACACACTTTTCAAGATTTTACCCATCCGGAGGATCTGGATAGCGACCTCAAGCAATTGCAGGAGCTCTTACATGGTACCATCAACACGTATAGCATGGAAAAACGATACTTCCATCATGATGGCAGAATCATATGGGCCCTTTTGAATGTTTCTCTTGTTCACGATGAGTTTGGCGTACCCCTGTATTTCGTATCTCAAATCAAGGACATTACTGAAAGAAAGAAGAATTCAGAAATTATAAGAGGACAAAATAGTCGCTTACTGAACTTCGCACACATCGTTTCTCACAATTTACGGTCGCATACCGGAAATATTCAGATGCTTACAAATATGATAATCACCGAAGATGATCGAGATGAGCAAATGAACCTTATAAAAATGTTAAATGTAAACGCAGGTAACTTGCTTGATACTCTATCAAATTTAAATGAAATTGTCAAGGTGCATGACAACGGTCAGGCTGGCAAAGTGTCGGTCCGTTTAGAGCAGGAAGTACAACGGGTTATTGACATTCTCTCTGCTACAATTATGCAAAGCGAAGCCCAAGTTGATATTATTATAGCCAAGGATTTGAGCGTAGAATTTAATCCAGCTTATTTGGAAAGTATTTTAATTAATTTAATTAGTAATACATTCAAATATCGACACCCTGATCGAACTCCCCGAATTATCATCACAGCAAAAAAGACTCCCAGTCAAGTTTTGCTGAGTGTCCAAGACAATGGTTTAGGAATAGATCTCAATTTACATGGACATAAATTATTCGGAATGTACAAAACTTTTCACCGGCATCCAGATGCTAGGGGAATGGGATTATTTCTTGTCAAGAATCAAGTTGAAGCTATGGGCGGAAGAATTTGGGCGGAAAGTGAACCCGGTACCGGAACTACATTTACAATTGAATTTGAGTAAATTTGCAAATGAAAAAATTAGATATTGCGTGCCTTATTGACGACGACACTATGTATACATATCTGTTAAGCAAGCAAATGCGGCTAATCGATTTTTGTGATAGTATACTTGTCTTCAATGATGGTGATGAAGCTTTGAGGTATCTTCGCCCAATCATTGAAACTCCCGAAACTTTACCTTCAGTTATTTTACTGGATATTAATATGCCGGTATTAGATGGGTGGCAATTTCTAGACGAATTCACAAAATTTAAAATAGGTAAAGAAATCACTGTCTATATTGTAAGCTCATCCATTGATCAGGCCGATCATGTCAAAGCCGCCTCCTACAAGGAAGTTTCCAACTTTTACGTTAAACCAATCACAAACGATCATTTGCTCGAAATGCTCAAAGAAATCGGAGCTAAAAAGGAGATTTAAATAGATAAAGATCTCTGTATATCGACTCCATTTTAAAGATCTGTCCGAAATTTTTTAATTGTTAAACTTGGCTCAATCTTTATAAAATTAATTCAATTCAAAACATACTAATTAGTATGTTTTATATACATTTGCGTTAGGTAATCTTGTAAAAAAGATCAACGTCGTAAAATAACATACTAAGTGGTATGTAATATTTTTTAATTGGCATCTTAAGAAACACAGTTTTATGATAATAAGTGAATTATTAACAGCCATCAAAGGCAATAAATGGGCAAGTTTGGCTACGGAAATTCGTCCAAGTACGGTTAAAACAGAAAGCGGAGAGGTCAAGCCCCTCTATTGTTCTCGTGAGTTCGAATACTTATCTGATGAAGGTTTTACACTTAGATTCGTCACGTATGCTGATGCTTTCGGAAAAGTCCCCTTGGTGGAGATGAATATGGCTGGTCATATTCAACTTGGACAACCTCATCCCATAATCGAAGGTGCGTTTGAGATAGATTACACGGCCGACAGCTTTTTTGTTATTACCATTAAAAATGTTCAGTTAGCAGCAGCGCTCAATCAAAGTGTAAGTTCCGAAACAGGTGAATGGGTGATAAACGAGCCTAAGCAAATACTGGGAAAGTCCGTACCAGCCTTTGGATTACAACAGGGACAACCATTTAAAGAATACGATTTAATCTTACTCAAAGACAATATGCTCTTTAATGGTGCACGTCATATAGATGGCAGGCCGTTTGACAGCCCGGCAAATAGGCCTACAAATCTTCAAATTCCTCTGAGGAAATCTTAATAACATAAATATTTATAAAACAATTAAAACTATGTCAGCTTACATTTTATTTCAAAGACTAAACACGAAAGACGCAGAGGAATTAGACTTTTACGAAAAAAACATCGCTACTGCAGTTGGAAATCACCCCATTGAGATATTAGCTTATGGTACAAAACATGAGAATTTGGAAGGTCAGCCAACTGAAACAGCAAGGTTAGTAAAGTTTCCATCGATGGAAGATGCAAAAAAGTGGTATTACAGCGATGAATATACCGCACTACGCGAACATCGTACTAAAGGCGGCGACCATATGGCTGTACTTTTTGAAGGGAATGACTAATCATTCTTTAAAATTTTGCCTGTTGTTACTCACAAGAAGATTATGAGAATCGCTGGCTTAAGGTTGGATGTCTTTTGCCAGCGTCTCTTTTCAAACTATTTGTTTGACAATGCTAATTTCTTACGATAGAGCCTCACAAGATCCATTGAGAGGTCCACTCAAATAAATTACTTTTAGGAGATTATATAATGAACAAAATATTAGCCGCAATTACTGCGGTGCATGGATATGTCCCAGATTCTGTATTGACAAATCATGATTTAGAAAGAATCGTAGATACTAATGATGAATGGATTACCAGCAGAACTGGGATTAAGGAAAGGCGTATTTTGACTGGTGAAGGGCTGGCAACTTCAGACATGGCAGTCCCCGCGGTGAATGGATTACTAACAAAACGAGGAATATCAGCAGATCAGATAGACCTCATTATTTTTTGCACCTCAACGCCAGATATGCTTTTCCCAGCTACTGCTAATATTTTAGCGGATAAAATTGGGGCTAAAAATGCTTGGGGATACGATTTACAAGCAGCCTGTTCCGGCTTTTTATTTGGACTGGCTACAGCTGCATCTTTTATTGAAAGCGGTAAACACAGCAAAGTTTTAGTGGTCGGAGGCGATAAAATGTCATCAATTATAAATTACGAAGATCGGGCGACCTGCATAATATTTGGAGATGGGTGCGGTTGTGCTTTAATCGAACCAAATTCCGAAGGCCTGGGTATAATGGACTCAATTCTCAAAAGTGATGGATCTGGCCGGGAGTTTTTATATCAGAGAGCCGGAGGTTCTCTAAAACCCGCAACCCATGAAACGGTAGACGCAAAAGAGCACTATGCATTTCAGGAAGGGCAGTCAGTATTTAAGTTTGCAGTTACAAATATGGCAGATGTCGCTGCTGAGATAATGGAGAAAAACCAATTGGCGGCTGAAGACGTTGCCTGGCTTGTGCCTCATCAAGCTAATAAGCGAATTATCGATGCAACTGCAAATCGCACTGGAATTCCTTCTGAAAGAGTAACTGTCAATATTGAGCGATATGGTAACACAACTAACGGAACCATACCCCTTTGTTTATGGGAATGGGAAAATCAATTCAAAAAGGGAGATAATTTAATAATAGCGGCCTTTGGTGGTGGTTTTACCTGGGGATCGCTATACTTAAAATGGGCGTATTGATTTAATGTTATGTAGAACTTATACAGTAATCACCCATGAACCGGCAGCCTGCCCAATAAATTAATTTAATACATAAAGAAGCTGCAATTATAGGCAGCTCTTTTATTTCCAGTCGTTCCGGTATTATTAGCTTAAATTGTTGCTAAAAGATCTTCTGCAATTTTTTTATCAAACAAAGCAACCTCTCGATTTCCCGATATCATTGCAATTATCGGCGCTCCTGTAATGAGGCTCAATAATTGAGCAACAAGTATTTCGGACTTTTCGGCGGTCGTAAGTTTGTCCAAACGAGATTTGATAAAAGCGGCCCACTGAATAAAATGTTGATCTACTTTATCCCGAAGCGGTTTTGAATCAGTATAATTAAACTCATTCATCCCACGATTGAAAGCACATCCGTTAAAATCCTCTTCCGAAAACCATTCATATAATGAATCAAAAATTGCTAAGATTTCCGCTTTTGGATTTCCGTCAAGTAAAGATACCCTTTTCTCCAGATCTTTAAACCGAAGGGCCTCCCTGAAATCCAAACATGCTGCCATCAAATCTGTCTTGGACGGAAAATATTGATAAAATGATCGTTTAGAAACGCCGCTTTCTGCTATTATCCGGTCTATACCAATAACGTTAAACCCGAATTTGTTGAAGAGCGCATAAGCGGTCTTTAAAATTCGCTCCTTGGGTTTCAATTTTTCTATTTCAGCCGTGCGCAGATCCTTAAAATCTAAAACAGAAGTCTCCATAATTATCATCCTTTAGTAACCTTTTAAAAAAGTAAACAGATTTGTCTACTTTTTATTTGGAATGTAGACAGAACTGTTTACTTTTGACAAAGATAATTAATAAACGCATTTAAAATAAAGGAGAAAAAAAAATGACAAATTACAACCAATTCGAATTCAGGAATCAACCCTGGTTCGATCAAAACAATTTTCAGGGATTCAATCAAGCCATCCCGATGAAATCACTTGTGATCTATTGCTTTGACCCACGTGCCGCAGAGATCCCGCAAAAAGTTGCTGAACATTATGAGGGCGAAGTGTACCCAGGCGAAAACATTATAAATGAAGGCGCTAAGATAGGCCACACCAGAACATTATTTGAAGTGTCAAATGCTGGAGGTCGTGCATTATCTGCTCTTCAATCAGTAGCTACTATGGAATATCTGTTCCATTTCGAAAACATATATGTTGTTCACCATTCTTTTTGCGGCGCAACAGCGTTCACACCTGACCAATTAGTTAATGAATTTCACGATCATCATCACGCAGATTTAACCGAACTGTTTGATCATGACAGCTTGGCTATCATGGATTATGAGAAATCGATCAAACACGACATAGATTTGCTTCGCAACAGCCCTGCTGTCCCAAAGAATATTAACCTTTATGGCCTTTTCTATGAGATGAATTCCGGTGAATTGACTGAAGTGATTCGCGACATTCCTGCTGTTGAGCACGCGTAAATTAATTAGGCGGCTCTGTTAACTAATAGACCGCCTTTGTTTTCTTATTCATCAGCCGCTTTTTGAAAGCGTCACAATAATTTTATTATGATCTTGGACATCAAAGTTCCCGACTCCAGTATTGCCAGGGAGGCTGAAGAGTTTGCCCGTTCTGTTTCCAGCGACGTGTTGTTTAACCATGTTATGCGCTGTTATTATTTCGGCGAGCTATTTGCGAAGCAAAGAAACGCTAAAATTGATCACGAACTTATGTTCGTTTCATCTGTGCTTCACGACTTAGGTTTTACCGAAGCAGGCCACGGACCGAACAGATTTGAAATCGAGGGTGCACATGCAGCCCGAAATTTCCTTTTAGAAAGAGGTGTGCCGGATGAAAGAACGTGGCAGGTATGGCATAACATTGCTTTACATGTCGGTGATATGAACCTTTTTAAAGACGAAGCTACCCGTATTATGCAATTTGGAATACTTTATGATTTAACAGCCTTGCCTCCCGAAATAAGTCTTAATCCTAAAGACGTTGCCGAAATATTGTACCACTATCCACGGGTTGGATTCAAGCGTGGCTTTTTAGAGGTTTTTGAAAAAGAGCTGGACAGTAAACAGCCTTATCCCCACCGATTCCATTTATGCAGCTGCATCGAACATCATCGAACCGGAACCCTTGCCATTCCAAAACCGGAAGACTTTTTAGGCAGCGCGCCATTTGACGAGTGAGCGTCGGTTGCAGCCTTATTCATCAGTAGTTTCTAAATCTCTCTGACAGCATTTGCCGGAGAGATTTATTTTTTTGCTTTACAAAAGATACTAAGTAGTATGTTTTGTATAACTTCGTACCCTATAATTCAAAATGTATCCGACGATTCTAATCATCCATTCGCTGGTACGCTGGCTCGTACTGATCGGCTTGCTAATTTCAATTACCAGGGCATATCGCGGTTGGTTATTTGAGCGAATGTTTACGTCTCAAGATAACGGCGTTAGACACTGGACTGCGACGATTGCACACATACAGCTTGTTTTAGGCCTTTGGCTTTACTCAATCAGCCCCCTCATCGACTATTTTTTACACCGTTACAGTCAAGCTGTCTCCCAACGGGGGATCAGATTTTTCGGAATGGAACACAGCGTCATGATGGTGCTGGCCATTATCGTTATTTCTATTGGATCAGCTAAGGCAAAACGCAAGATCGACGACCGTGGGAAATTC
This sequence comes from Mucilaginibacter sp. CAU 1740, assembly GCF_039839285.1. Lineage (NCBI taxonomy): Bacteria > Pseudomonadati > Bacteroidota > Sphingobacteriia > Sphingobacteriales > Sphingobacteriaceae > Mucilaginibacter > Mucilaginibacter sp. CAU 1740. The sequence continues at coordinate 138,437 of NZ_JBDOQS010000007.1, forward strand.
AAGACCATGGCTATATGGTATACCATAGGACTTCTCATTATCCTGGCGAATATACCCTGGCCGTTTTCGCCTTTGACCAGCAGACCTTATTTAAGACATTTTTAGATAATAAATTGAAATCCATGATTAGAAATTACAAACCGTTGATTTGGACTTTGGCAATAGCCATAAATGGACTTATCGTTTTCGCGATATTTCTTCCCCATAAAGAGAATTTTGCGCGATACAGTCTATCATTTCTTCCACTTTTGGAAGCAATCATGAACGGATTAACCTTTATTTTTCTCTTACTGGCACTCATTGCTATCAAACGGAAAAAAATACAGGTTCACCGCAATCTCGTATGGGCCGCATTTTTTTGCACGTTAATCTTTTTAGGCTCGTATCTTCTTCATCATTTTACAACTCCGTCAACCAAGTTCGGCGGCCACGGTGGTATTCGTTATATCTATTATTTTATATTGGTCACCCACATTTTTCTCGCTATCATCATAGTTCCTCTGGCATTAATATCAATAGGCAGAGGTTTAAATATGCAGATTGAATTACATAAGAAAATAACGCGTTGGTCTATGCCGATTTGGCTTTATGTAAGTTCTACAGGAGTAATTGTGTACTTATTGATATCGCCTTACTATAAATAGTACTACTTTATCATTGGGCCGGTAAGGTTAATATTATTTATCATTCCAATCATAGCCAACCAAAGGCTACAAACCATAGCCTTCCTGAAATTTGGTGCTAAATGGGCAATAAGACTAAGATAGCGGCATAAAAGTGATAGTAAATCTGAAATTAGTGTTAGCACCCGCTTTTGGGTTAAAACTACCTTTGACTATGCAAAATTCGAGCATTCAATAATAAAAATATTTTCAAAATGGAAAAGCAAATTAAGGTACTGATAACCGGTGCGACCGGTAAAAGCGGCGGAGCTGCTGTTGACGAGTTATTAAAGATGGGATATCCAGTAAGGGCGATGGTGCGTAGTCAAGATGATCGTTCCAGGCAACTTGAGCAAAAAGGCGTTGAGGTCGTATTAGGTGACCTGCTGAATCTTGACGACATTTCTGCAGCTATGAAAGGCATAGACACCGCTTACCTGGTTTTCCCGATATTAGTCCCCGGGGTGTTAGAAGCAACAGCTTATTTTGCCCAGGCAGCTAAAGAAAATGGTCTGAAAGGCATAGTCAACATGTCGCAAATCTCGGCGAGACGTGAAGCCAAGAGCAATGCAGCTCAGGATCATTGGGTAGGTGAACAGATTTTAAATGCAACGGGCATTCCGACCGTTCACTTAAGACCAACTTTTTTTGATGACTGGTTCCTTTATATCCGCGACCTTATTCAGGAAAACAATGAAATTGTTTTGCCCTTTGGTAACGGACGATGGGCACCTGTTGATTCAGCTGACCTGGGCCGAGTTGTTGCCAAGGCCGCAACCGAAACCGACACCTATGGCGGCCAGATTCTTAAACTTTATGGTCCGAATGAATATAACGTTTTCGAAATGGCGGAGGTCATATCCAAGGTGTTAGAAAAATCAGTTGAATATAAGCCGGTTACTATTGATCAATTCTTTGAGATCAATTCAAAGAAACCTGCCAGTGAGCATTTTATACAACACGTTACCCACGTGGCTGAGGATTGTGTTAACGGCATCTTTGCCGGAACTAACGATCTAATTGAAACTATAACCGGAAAACAACCTACAACACTTTCCGACTTTTTCGAAAAGAATAAAGCTATCTTTATTTAATTTCCGGAACAGAACTGGCCGCTAACGCGTACACATTATAAGCTTATCCTACTTGCTTTAGAGTAATTAGAATGAGCTTATAATATTTTATTCGATATCCCTGCATAAAAGAACAGGTTATCAAAGTTTAATACGCACCCAGACCCTTGTAGTAAAAGTGGACGCTATAAGCACTATAAGTCGTCTAGCTTTTGCTGTTCTTCCTTTGAAAACTGGACATGTTGCGAAATATCTTTGACCATATTACGGGCGAAGACAGCACCCGCTTCATCGCTTTTCATCACATCGTCATCGCGAAGATCGGCGTTCGGACCATAAATAGCTTGCATTAGATCTCTGCGTTGCCCCATCTCTTTCACCTTATCGTCGACCGTTTTGATCATCGAAGTATCAGGTATGCCATGTTCTGCCAAATCCCTGAAATCCCGGTACTTTCCAAGATTTACTTTCATGACCTTCTGAAAAGTTTCTCCCCATTGCAGCATTTCTTCCTTGGTATAATTTGAATTGTTTTTCTCCGCTATGTATCGTACCATAGCCAGGTATTGCTCCGGAGTGCCATTAAAGCGTCTGCCAAGACCAAATAATTTACCTAAAAAAGTTAGAAACCCCATGTCGTATCAGATTAATGGTATCAGTAAATAAGTGATAGTAATTCTGAAATTAGCGTTAGCACCACCATACGCTCCCCATCTACCTTTGAATAAGCAGTATCCGAAGCATGTAAGCATGCGGGTATTTGTGCTATTAGTTTAAAATTAATCATTAAAAATAAATCATGAAACAAAAAGTTTGGTTTGTAACAGGTGCCAGTAAAGGATTTGGCCTTGAAATCGTAAAGGAAGCCCTTGCGGCCGGGGATAAAGTTGTCGCAACGGTCCGCAATAATGCCGCTGCTTTGCTGTCTGATCTTGGTAGCCCTTCAGAACTTACCGTTGTCACCATGGATGTAGTAAAAGAACTAGAAGTAAAACAGGCGGTGAATGATGGTATTGCAAAATTTGGACATTTTGACGTGGTCGTAAATAATGCCGGGTTCGGCATTGTCGGTGCTATCGAGGAAGCTTCCGATGAGGAAGTAAGGCGTCAGTATGATACCAACGTATTTGGGGTGCTGAATGTAGTTCGCGCGGTATTACCACACTTAAGAGAAAGAAAATCAGGCCACATTATTAATATATCATCGTTGTTCGGTTATGGGGCTTTACCTGCCTGGGCCTTGTACGGTTCTACTAAATATGCTGTTGAGGGCATTTCTGAAGGCCTTTCGCTTGAACTTGCTCCATTTAACATCAAAGTTACTTCCCTGGCACCAGGGTTATTTCGTACTCAATTCCTGAACTCCCAATCTTATTCTGCTACGGCCAACGTTATAGCTGATTACGCGGAAACAATGGTTGGACAAATGAAAAACGTTCCCGATTCACTGCATGGCAATCAGCCTGGCGATCCCGCTAAACTTGCAAAAGTGGTCATTGAACTGGCTGCTGTGGAAAATCCTCCGCTTCATTTGCCTGTTGGACAAGACTCCTTTCAAACCTACAGGACAAACCGTGATAAAATCAGTCACGAAATAGAAAAATGGGCTGATAAATTTACACCGACAGAAATCTCTGCCTAATGCTATCAGTATCAATAGTATGCTCAATGTTGGACGTTAAGATCATTTAGCTCACGTCTGTCATTTAACAGGAATTTGAAAAACAAATTTTTTAGGCGACAAAGTATTAATATATGAATTGATTACTTTTAATTATTGAATCAATGAAACATTTTAAGTCTTTAAGTGAGATGCACCGGGAGAACGGCCTTGCGGCTCCGGAACATCCGATGCTAAGTTTATTGCGCGTTACTCCCGGACTGGTCTTAAATTTTAAAGAATTTACCTGTGATTTTTACATGATCGGCTTAAAAAATATTAAAGCGGGCCATTGGTTATACGGACGTACCAGATTTGATCACGAAAAAGGGTCAATGGTATTTTGGAAACCCCGTCAGGTGATCGAGATTAATAATTTAGAGCTTGAAGAAGATGGGTACATCGTGCTGTTCCATGAAGATTTCTTATTAGGTAATGCTTTACAGGAGGAAATTCAGAAATATGCATTTTTCGATTATGAGACAGATGAGGCCTTGCATCTGTCTCCTAAAGAAGAAAAAGTGATTGCAAGATTATTCGAGTCCATCGAATCTGAATATACCAACAACCAGGATGAATTCAGCAAAGATATTATCCTCGTGAACATTCATTCCTTATTGAAGTATGCTGAGCGATTTTACAAAAGGCAATTTATTAACCGGAAAGAATTAAGCGGGAAAACGGTTACAGCTTTTAATAAATTGTTAGACAGTTTTATTCGGGAAGAAAAGTTCCTGAAAGAAGGCTTACCGTCTGTGGCATATATGGCTTCCGCCTTGAATATGTCACCTCGTTATCTAAGCAACGCCTTGAAAATGGAAACGGGGAAAACAGCGCAGGAACTGATCCATATCGCACTCATTACTGTTGCAAAAAATAAACTACGTGAATCCGCCGACAACATATCTGAAATAGCCTATTCCTTGGGATTTGAAAATATGTCATACTTTTCGAAATTATTTAAAAAAGAGGCAGGCAAAACCCCCAAAGATTTTAAACGGATGTTTTTAAATTAAGAATGTGTCGACCTAGGTCATTTCGACCTTAATGAATGAACTATAAAAATAACTTTTATGGTTGCAACTGAAGCAAAGACACATTTATGTCGCCCATCTCGAGTCAGTCAGTCACTCTAGAGAAAGCCGGGATTGTACAAAGTGTGTCTCAGTTGAAGCCGGACGCTCCAACCGCTGTTTTGTCCCCGATGACAGTGAGCAACTGTTTTAACTGTTAAATAACATCCGGCAGTGAAAACTACCGGATGCTTAGTCAAGTGTCGAAAAATCATTGAATATAAAAATTACTCAGAGAACGGTGCACCGTCAAGCCAAGCTTTCGGATCAGGTATTTCCAGTTTATGCCCTTGTTCGTGTGCGATACAAGTACACATGTGGAACCGATGCGGATATGGACTTTTGCTATTAAGCTCCTCCCGGTGCATCTCATAAAATCCCCGTTTAAAGTCCAGTCTTGGGTAACGTTTCACAATCTCATCCACTTTATCCTGGTCAAGCTTAACTTCAGGCGGCAACGCAATTACATCGTACAAAATTCCCAATTGAGAAATACGCGATTCATTTTCCTTGAACAAATTAATGTCCCAAGTATGCGCGGCTATATTAGTCCACACTTTCCAGGTTCTGTCTTCCGGCACACCCCAGTCTATAAGATACTTCCTTGCCGCATGTGCGCCTTCAATTTCGAACCGATTAGGGCCTCTCCCTAAATCTGTGAATCCAAGATCATGCATTGTTGTCGATAAAAAAATCAATTCAAGATCTACATCTGCGTTTTCCTGCTCAGCTATCAACTCGGCAAAAAAATAACAGCGCATAAGGTGATTATAAAGCATATCGTTCGACGCACTTCGGACAAGGTCGTGGGCCAGCCTTGTTATTTCGGTATCCGGTAGTTTGAATTCTACAGCCATAAAAATTGTAGTTAAAAGTTTTTTAAATTATATCAAACAAATGTAGACAGATTAGTGTACTAAATATGCAAAAGTAGACAGACCTGTTTGCTTTTGACAAATTGATGATTATTTAAAGTTCATGGGGCAGATTAAAGCCGTTATATACCTTATTTTCATATTTTTGCAACATACTATTTAGTATTTTATGGCCAAAGCAGAAGCAACCCGGATGAACATACTGGAAAAGGCGTCGGAGTTAATCTACAGAAAGGGTTACCAGGCGACCAGTATAGATGAAATCATTGCAACTACTCAAGTTACTAAAGGCGCGTTTTTCTATCATTTTAAAAACAAAGAAGAAATGGGAATAGCTATGGTGAACGATTTGATGTATCCTAAACTGATTCCATTGATGACAAAATACTTGAAACAACCGGGTGACATTCGTGCAAGAATTTATAAAATGATGAAGGGCATCCTGTCAAATTATGAGGTCTTCAAGGTAGAATTCGGTTGTCCGGTTATCAATCTTGTGGAGGAAATGGCGTCGCTTAATAAGGCGTTTTATAAGGCTTTAAGCCGGGTTATTAACACCTGGCGTGAAGTGTTGGAAATTGAAATACTTAAAGCGCAGGACCTTGGCGAATTGAGTAAGGACCATAATGCCGGGAAAATTGCATTACACATTATCACTAATTACGGGGGCGCACGAAACCTGGGGAAGGTCCTTGGCAAAAGCTCCTATGCTTCTTTTCTTGGGGAATTTGAAAAATATTTGAAGCAGCTAGCGTAAAAAAATTTGCACTAAAACATACTAACTGGTATGTTTTATTAATTATTGTAACTATGAAATTAAAGTTGGTAGTTATCGGGGCGATCTTGAATTTGATAATCGGCTTTACCGCTTATAATCTTCAGCCGACGAAAATAAATTACAACAGTTCATCGGAAAATGCCACGTTTAAAAGGCCACCTAATTTTCCTGAGCCTTCATATGATTTTGAGTACTATCCAGTAACTCCTGCTGGTTTTAAATTAGGAAGATTACTGTTTTATGAGCCATTGTTATCATTGGATCAATCTATTACCTGCGCAAATTGCCACCAGTCATTCGCCGCTTTTTCTAATTTGAATTTCCCGGTTAGTCACGGTATAAAACAATGTGCCGGAAGCCGGAATACCCCTGCTTTATTTAATCTGGCGTGGGACAAATCATTTATGTGGGATGGCAGCGTGCATGATTTGCGCCATACCGTTAACCGGGCTATCACCAATAGGTGCGAATTGGCAATTGATCTCAACATCGTTTCCGCTCGGCTGCAGACAACTGAGCCGTATCCGCTTCTTTTTGACGCTGCTTTTAAAAGTGTAAAAATTAGTCCTGAACGTGTGGTAGATGCGCTTACACAATTCATGTGCGCTATGGTATCATCGAATTCAAGATATGACAAATATGCCCGTCATGAGAGAGGTGCCGATTTCACTGAAGTTGAAAAGCAGGGATATGTGTTGTTTAAGAAAAAGTGCAACACCTGCCATGCTGAACCGCTCTTTACTGATCATTCGTACCGTAGCAATGGGCTTGACCTTCAGTCTGGTGACTATGGAAGATTTATTATCACTAATAGTCCTAACGACAAATTCAAATTCCGGGTGCCATCGTTGAGAAATGTTGAAGTGACTGCTCCTTATATGCACGACGGCAGATTTGCCACACTTAAGGATGTGATGGCGCATTACTCAAATGGAATATCGCAAAAAACTAATCCCGATATAGCCTTAATAAATAATGGCGTCACAGGTTTAAGGCTGTCAAATGATGACCAAACTAAAATTGTCGCCTTCTTAAAAACGTTAACCGACAAGGGCTTTATAAACGATAAAAGATTTCAAATCCCTTAAATATCACGATTTTGAGTATCAATATTTTTTCCTTACGATATTGCAATCATACGTCATTACCAAAAATTATTCCCCACCGCACCACCGATTATGGCCTTTGTAAGTAAATGCGGCTGGTAGTTTCGCTTTTTTTATTACGGCATCCTCGAATGTCGTTTATGTAAAGTTAAAGAGATATGTGAGGGCGGTGCAGCCGCTTCATTTCGTTCCTGCATTCAGCAACTTCCCGCGGAAGGCACAGGCTGCGCCAGTGCCAATTCTTTTCGGCTGCGGTGTTTTAAGTCAATAAAAAGCGCGTTCTCGGCCTTTTATTAAACAAATTTCTGATAAGCCGTCCACACAGCAAGCCCGAGCCCTGCGGGTTTTGGAAAAAAAATCTTCCTCTCATTTTTTTCATCGGATGCCGCTATCGCGGCGGGTGTTGGAGAGTGTATTTTTTTGCCAAAAGGCTTGCCTTAGTGACCGGCTTTTACAGGTGAGGTGCTTAATAAAAAGCGAGAGCGAGCGCATGCGAGCATCACTTAAAGAGCAAAATAAAAAGCACCGGAAATGAAAAGTTTAAAAAATAAAGCGCCACCCATCCAGCGACTAAAAACCAATAACCTATCACAGAGCAGTAAATAATAATCAAATCACTAAAAAAATAAGACCATGAAAACTACAGTAATCGAAAACCAAAGCGCTAAAAACAATAAATTAGTTAAAAACAACAACCGCCCGAACATCACAGGTAAGGAGGCTAAAAATGAAAAACAAAACGATGAGGCAAAAAATGGCGATCCGCAAAAGGAAGCAGGCCCGCAAGCCGGAAGCACAGAAATTAAGGCCGATAGTAACATTGCAGTGGATAACCACCCCGCTAACGTTGGAGGCGAAACCGAAGCCGGCCAAATAAAACAAGGTGAAGCAGCGCAGGCACAAGGTGAGCCGACAAAAAAAGAGATCAAAGAGCACTTTAGCCTTAAGCCATTTTTCAATCTTGATGCAACTGTAAAACTGGTAGGCGATTTAAGCAAAAAGATTGCACAGCGCGACAGGCTTAAAGGCACTATCGACAATCTCGACACCTTTACTATTCAGGCTAATGAGGATGGGGATGTAACCGAAAATAATAAATTTTACCGGTGTGAACTTATTCTCCGGGATGATAACAATAACGAGTTTGTAACAAAGAACGCCTATATCATCGACCACGTAACACAGTACGTGAACAGCCTTTGCGTTGAAAAATTGGCAGAGATCGAAGCCGAAATAATTATTCCTGCATAACTCAATTAATGGGCGATGCCCTGTGTACCGTGATACATAGGGCATCTTGCTTAGATAGTTACATCTTAATAGCTGCAACAATGATAGAATTATTTATCGAGTTAACCAACCAAATATTTTGGCCGGGTTATGCGCAGGATTTAGCGACTGCCGACCCTGCATTATTCCAATTTGAGTACAACGAGTTTCTAAACGCCTATGAAATGGTTTAATGACTGCACAACCCTTGACGAGGTTAAGGCGCAATACAAGAAATTGGCTAAGCAATTTCATCCGGATTTGGGAGGCGATACTGCAACTATGCAGGAAATCAATAAAGAATATGCATTTGCAAGTGCGAAGGCCATTAAAGGCGAAAACCTTTCCGATGAAGAAACTGAGAACGAAATCCTTTCCTCGGAAGCCTACCGCAAAGCCATTGAGCAAATTATACACCTCGAAGGTATCAGCATTGAATTAGTGGGATACTGGATTTGGGTAACGGGAAGCACCTACCCGGTTAGGGCGACTTTAAAAGGTGCGGGTTTCTTTTTTGCATCAAAAAAACAGGCCTGGTATTTCAGGACAGCGGAATACAAGGTCAGCCAAAGCAGTGGCAAATCATTGGATGAGATACGCATCAAGTACGGAAGCGAACTATTAAATGAATATAGGCCAAGGCAGCATCACTTAAAAAGATAATTATGAAAATTTTAAATAAAGAAAGTACTGAAATATTCTGCTTGCTGATTGAAAAACTAAACGGTAAGCAGCATCTTAAAATTGAGAACGAGCCATTTATGCCTTTGGTAATTGAAAAAATTGGCGATGCCTATGATGGTGAAGCTTTGCTCTTTAGCCTTTGCCATTATTACAAGCAAAACGGTGATCTAATGCAAGACCCCGAAGTTTGTTTTGTCTTCATTGATGGAAGAACATGTGACAATTCAGGTTATGACCATGTACAAATTATTCCGTATTCCTTTGAGCAGGCAAACCTTGGAATTTATCAGGTAAGTATAACATTCTACTGCGGAGTTGTAGAACATTGCGACGAACAAATGCAAAATGAGCACACAGCGTTTGCCGAGGGATGGCTAAAAAACATATTAGCACAAGGTTTTATACATGCATAGGCTTCAAATAGCCCCGTTCAACAGGGGCTATTTTAGAACAAAAAATTACTAAAAAATACCCAGTCAAGCCCTTTTAGGCTGATTTAGGATTAAACAAATCGGTAAATTGAGAAACAAAAGATTACAAGATGGATAAGGCAATATTATACGTTCGGGTAAGTACTGATGAACAGGCAGAAAAGGGATATTCTCAACGCAACCAGGAAGAAGTGTTGCGGCGGTATTGTGATATTAAATCAATTCAGGTTAACGGTGTTTATTATGAAGATTTTTCAGCCAAAACTTTTAATAGGCCTGTTTGGACAAAACTATTATCTGATCTACGCAAGGACAAAGGAATGGCTAATCTTATCTTGTTTACAAAATGGGATCGTTTCAGTCGAAATACCGGAGATGCCTATTTTATGATAAATCAGCTTAATCGGAGCGGCGTCGAGCCACAGGCGATAGAGCAACCATTAGATCTAACAATTCCTGAAAATAAGATGATGCTTGCGTTTTATCTGGCCGTCCCGGAAGTTGAGAATGACAGACGTTCGTTGAATGTTTTTCATGGTATGCGCAGAGCAAAAAAAGAAGGGCGTTGGATGGCGACAGCACCCTATGGTTATGTCAATAAGATAAATGAACAGGGGAAAAAGTATATCGCTCCCTATGAACCGAATGCCACTGCCATCAAAAAGGCTTTTGAAGAACTTGCCAAAGGCAGATATACGATTATGCAGGTATATGAAATGGCAAAGGAAAAAGGCCTTAAATGCTCTTATAAAAACTTTTGGAGACATATTCGAAACCCATTTTATTATGGAAAAGTCCTTATTCCAAAATATAAAGATGAAGATGAACATCTTGTTGATGGATTACACGAGCCGTTAATCAGTGAGGCGACATTTTACGAAGCGCAGGATTTTCTGGATGGAAAGAAGAAAATGAAAGGCACTAAAATTGTCTCATTAGAAATGCTTCCACTACGGGGATTTCTACATTGTCCTTTATGTAACCGAAAACTCACCGGGAGCGCATCAAAGGGCAGTCGATCATATTTTTACTACTATCATTGTACCGCAGGTTGTAAATGCAGATTTAGAGCGGATTTGGCTAATGAATTTTTTGAGAAGGATATTGCAACGATTTCTATTAAAGAAAGCTATCAAGACTTTTATTTTGAATCTATCAGTAAGGCCTATCGGTTGAGTGTAAATAATGGCGATGATAGCCAAAGGAGCATTATTGGTCAAATAAAGGTATTGAACGAGAAGATAGATCGTGCGAGGGAGCTTCTCATTTCGGGAGAATTTACAGGGGCCGATTTCCAGGCAATCAAATCAAAATGTGAAAAGGACATTACATCGCTGGAAAGCAAGCTTCCCGATATTGCACAGAATTCAAGATTAGTCGAGAATCACCTTAACAGAGGTTTATTAAATGCCAAAGATTTGATAATCAAATATAAAGCAGGCGATATAGCTATGAAAAGACGTATCATTAGTTCGATCCATCCTGAAAATTTGCGTTTTGATGGAGCGCAACATCGAACTAATCGTCTCAACGAATTTGTAGGGTGTACTTTGCTTATAAACAGCAGGTTAGGAGAGAAAAAAAACTGGACAAGTACCGATTTATTGGACTTGTCCAGTAGGGTGACCCCGGAGAGATTCGAACTCTCGACCCAATGATTAAGAGTCATTTGCTCTACCAGCTGAGCTACGGAGTCGGGTTTTGATGTTATTCGGGTTGCAAATATGCGAATAGTTTTAATTAAAACATTTAGTTAACGGTTTGTTAAATGTAAATTATTGTGAAGTAAAATTCATAGGGTCACAAAAAATAAAAAATGTATAACAGGTTCACAACAATTGTATAATACTGTTGTTGTTTTCTTAATGGATGATAACTAATTTTATAATATCATCAAGCATTCCCATGAAAAAAAGAAAATTACTTAAAGTTAATAAACTTCAATATGAGAAAATTGTCAAGGACTTTATTTCTCAGCACGGTTTAAATGTTCAATATTCATACACTAAAGATCATTTTTATCTCTTCAGCGACGAATCAACTATTAATCAGCTTGAAAGTCAGGCTTTCGGATTAGCGTAAGCTCATTTGTTATAGCCCACTAATATAAAAGCCCGACTATTTAGAAAATAATCGGACTTCTTTAACTTATTTGGATTGTTTACGCGCTTGCGTATAACTCTTCTTGCTGTTTCTGCACCACGGCACTGTTGATATATTCGTCGTAGCTCATCAATTTATCTATGTAGCCACCCGGTGTTAGCTCAACAATACGGTTAGCTACGGTTTCAACCAATTCATGATCTCGTGAGGTGAATAGGATCGTGCCACGGAAATCTTTCATCCCGTTGTTAAGTGCTGTGATCGATTCCAGGTCAAGGTGGTTGGTAGGCTCGTCAAACATCAGCAGATTGGCTTGCTGCAGCATCATGCGGCTGAACATGCAGCGCATTTTTTCGCCGCCTGATAGTACGCTGCATTTTTTCATTACTTCCTCGCCCGAGAATAACATACGGCCCAAAAAGCCGCGGATAAACTGGTCGTCTTTTTCGCCTGGAGAGTATTCGCGCAGCCAATCGATCAGGTTATCACTTTTGCCGTCGAAGTATTCGCTGCTATCGTTAGGGATATCGGCAGCATTGATGGTTACGCCCCATTTAAATGTACCGGTAAAATCTTTATCCCTGCCAGTTAGGATATTGTAAAAGGCTGTTGTAGCTAAGCTGTTTTGTGATAGGATAGAGATCTTATCGCCTTTATTTACGGTGAAAGTGATGTTGTTGAACAGTACCTCGCCGTTAAGGGTTTTGCCCAGGTTTTCTACCTGCAAAATCTGATCGCCAGCTTCACGGCCAAGATTGTTAAAAATAATTCCCGGGTATTTACGGTTTGATGGCTGGATCTCGTCAACGTTGATCTTATCCAACGCTTTTTTACGGCTGGTTGCTTGTTTCGATTTAGAAGCGTTTGCGCTAAACCTGCGGATAAATTCCTGCAGCTCTTTGATCTTATCTTCTGTTTTCTTATTCTGATCGGCACGTTGTTTCAAGGCCAGCTGGCTCGATTCGTACCAGAAAGTGTAGTTACCGGTGTAGATGGTCATCTTACCAAAGTCAATATCTACCACGTGGGTACATACGGTATCCAGGAAGTGCCTGTCGTGCGATACTACCAATACAATAGCTTCATAAGATGCCAGGAAATCTTCCAGCCATGCTATGGTATGAATGTCCAAATCGTTGGTAGGCTCATCCAGTAACAGAATGTCTGGTTTGCCAAAAAGGGCTTGTGCTAATAATACGCGTACTTTTTGAGTATTATCCAGGTCTTTTACCAGTTGGTAGTGAAATTCTTCTTTAATGCCCAGGTTACTGAGTAGGGTAGCGGCATTGCTTTCGGCATTCCATCCATCCATTTCAGCAAAAAGGTTTTCCAGTTCACCGGCGCGCTCACCATCTGCATCGCTAAAATCTTCTTTCAGATAAATTGCATCTTTTTCTTTCATGATGGCATACATTTCCTTATGTCCCATCATTACGGTTTCTAATACCGAAAACTCATCAAAAGCATAATGGTTCTGGCTTAACACGGCCATGCGCTCGCCGGGGGTAAAGCTTACCGAACCGCTGGTTGGATCAATATCGCCCGAAAGAATTTTCATGAATGTTGATTTGCCCGCGCCGTTGGCACCTATAATACCATAGCAATTGCCTTGTGAAAACTTCAGATTAACGTCTTCAAATAAAGTACGCTTACCGTAACGTAAAGAGAGATTGGATACCGTGATCATGCTGCACCTATAATTTGGCGCAAAAATACGCTAAAATCTTCATTTTAACGATATCTCGTGGCGATATTGTGGTTGTGGATTTTCGGGGAACGATAGTTTTCCCCATAAATATAGCTTATGGGCATACAATTACACAAAAATGATAATTTAATGTAAACTAAAAATGCAAAAGCTTCGTTAAAACACCATATAAGCCAATTATAACATCATGGTACAACCTTTGACTAACATTTAGTATAACGCATTAATTAATAAAAATTAACAATGGTCATGGGAGCATTAATCGTAGGTTTAATTATCATCAATGTGGTAATAGCCATCAACAATACACAAAAACGCAAAGTATATTAATATACTTTAGCTTCAGAAATACATTGTTAGCTTAATAAATCAAGCAAGCTTTGTGTTTCATGATCGGCTAATTTTTGGAGAGGGCCTGATGCCAGCATTTTCATCATCATGCTCAGTTCCGCGCCGATCGTAAATAAAACATCAGTATGGTCGTTGTCGAAAGATAACGACCATTTTAATTCCAGATCAAACGGTGGTTTCTCGGCAGGGATAATGGTGATCAATTCGCCGGGAATACGTTCGCTTATTTTCAAAGCAAGCTTAGCCATATTCTGGATGTTGAAACGGGCTTCATCAGTAGTTGAAGCCCATTCCTGTATATTATCTGGCATCAACTTTTGGTGATTATTAAAATCGGCCAAAAAATCATAAACCTCATTTAATGGTTTATTGATGCTTACTTTGCTGGTGAACGTATTCATATGGTAGATATGAGATGTTAGATATGTGATTTGAGACAAGGGAAATCCGCCTGTCAAATAATCAGCGAAATCAACGTAATCAAAAAAATCAACGGTTTTAGTTTGCAGTTACGCCCCAAACAGATGGGTTTTCGCGCCATTGTTTTAACAGATCTACATCTTTTTCGGAGATGTACTGATTTTCTACAGCGTATTTAATAAGCGCGTTGTAGTTTGATAGCGTTACAAAAGGGCAGTTGGCTTGCTTAAAGTTTTCGTCGGCAACGTCAAAACCGTAGGTAAATATGGCGGCAAGGCCTGCAACATCATAACCGGCAGCACGTAGTGCCTCAACGGCTTGAAGGCTGCTTTTGCCGGTAGATAGCAGATCTTCAATAACAACAACGCGTTTGCCAGATGTGGTTGCCGTGTCGCCTTCAATCATACTGCCTGTACCGTGCTCTTTTGGTTTTGAACGTACATAGATAAATGGAAGCCCCATTTCCTGTGCTACTAATGCACCTTGCGGAATACCGGCAGTAGCCACACCCGCAATGCAACCAACCGAGCCAAATTTTTCCTGTATGGCAGCAACTAATTGTTGCCTGATATAGGTACGGATGGTTGGATGAGAAAGTGTAACGCGGTTATCGCAGTAAATTGGAGATTTCCAGCCCGATGCCCATGTAAAAGGATTATTGGGTTGTAATTTAATTGCTTTAATTTGCAGCAGGAATTCGGCTACTTGTTGTTCGATCTCATTATTAGTAAACATGGCTCAAAAATACAGAATTTATATTAACGAAAAGGTTATCCTCATCACAGAATCTGAACCAAAACACGCAGATAATTTTGAAAAGCTTGATGCTGAGACCTTTGACCTTAAAATTATATACACCTGGATCCTCGCTAATCCCAACAAGCTTTTCTACATTAAAACCGCCAATGCCAAAGTGTATTTTAAGGCCGTTAAAAAAAGCATTACACTAATTGAAGCTGCCGGGGGCCTGGTTATGAACACTAAGGGCCAGTACCTGTTCATTTACCGTAATGATAAATGGGACCTGCCTAAAGGCAAAATAGAAAAAGATGAAGGTGTAAAAGAAGCTGCTGTGCGCGAGGTTGAAGAAGAATGCGGTATTAAAGTAAGCGAGCTTAACGAAAAAATTTGCAAAACCTACCACGTTTATGTTAACAGGGGAGAGGTGGTGCTTAAAAAAACCTATTGGTATGCCATGAAAAGCAAAGCCAAAGATAAATTAAAACCTCAAAAAGAGGAGGGGATAACCGATGTGCGCTGGTTTGAAAAAGAACACATCGAGCCCATTATTGAAAATACATTCCCATCAATTATGGATGTATTGCACAAAGAAAAGCTGGTTACAAATAAGGTAATGCCTCTTTCGGAATAAACTGGCTTACATCGCCGCTGTAGCGGATAATTTCGCGTACAATGGTTGAGCTAATAGACGAATAGCCCGGTTTACTTACTATAAAAATGCTTTCGATATCAGGTGCCAGCGAGTGGTTCATCTGGGCGATGGCTTTTTCGTATTCAAAATCAGATACCGTGCGGATGCCCCTGATCATATAAGCCGCGCCAATGCTTTTGCAAAAATCTACCGTAAGGCCTTCGTAGGCCACTACATGAATGCGCTCATCGTGCGCAAAAACAGCCCTGATCATTTGTTCACGCTGCTCAATAGTAAGAAGGCCTTTTTTACTGCTGTTTACACCTATCCCTATATAAAATTTATCAAACAACTCAACCGAGCGTTTTACAATATCAACGTGTGCCTTGGTGATCGGATCGAACGAGCCGGGAAAAAGCGCTGTTTTCATGGGGTAAAAGTAGTGAATGGTTGATTAAGTTGATTGGGTGAGCGGTTGTTTTTTTGTTTTTGGGATTACACCGATTATGGGTTGATTACACCGATTTTTTGTCTGAACTCGAATTTTGAGAATTTATCGAATTTGCTTAAGTATTCTGTTAATCTCTTAATTCCCCCAAATTCGAGTTCAGACAATTAACCATTCACTCAATCAACCACTTACCCAATTAACTTATTTATCTCCGCATATTGAAACAACATAATGGTCTTGGCATCTTTTATCTCGCCGGTGTTTATCATATCCATAGCCTTTGCAAAAGGAAGTTCCATCACCTCGATATCCTCGTCTTCCTCTAACAAACCACCGCCATCGTTGTGCTTCATATCGTTCTGGTATTCGGCCACAAAAAAATATAGGATCTCGGTAACCGATCCGGGCGACATATACACTTCCATTACTTTTTTTACGTCGGCTATTTTATAGCCTGTTTCTTCTTCAATTTCGCGCTTAATGCATTCTTCGGGATTGTCCTTATCAAGCAGGCCGGCGCAGGTTTCTATCAGCATTCCGCCGGGATTGCCGTTAAGCAGGGTAGGGAGCCTGAATTGTTTAATGAGCACTACCGTTGCCTGTTCTTTATTGTAAAGCAGTACAGTTGCTCCATTGCCGCGATCATAAGTTTCGCGTTCCTGTACCGATGTAGTACCATCGCTTCGGGTAGCCTCATAGGTGATTTTACGGAGGATATATTTGAAGTTTGCCAGCACCTCGGTTTTAAGGATATTAATATGTTTCATTATTTTGATTGAATTTGATCGATATTGATTATTTTTGAACAAATTAAGTTTATTCAAATGAACTTTCAAAGCAGAAAACAAAAAATAATGGAAACGCTTGAGGCGGATGGCGAGGTTGATATTAAAAAGATCGCCGCCCAACTCAAAATTTCAGAAATAACTGCCCGGCGAGATCTGAACCAGCTTGCTGCCGATGGCTTGCTATACCGCACGCACGGAGGGGCCGTAAAAGTTAACCCGCTGCAAAAGCCTCATGCTTTTGTTAATAAAAGCGCCCAAAATGCTGATGTTAAAGATGCCATTTGCCGCCGGGCAGCCGCTCAGATCAATGACGGCGACATTATATTTATGGACTGCGGCAGTACTGTTTTCAGGCTTTGCCAGTTTATCAAAAACAAAAAAATAAAGGTGATCACCAATTCGTTACCGGTAGTATATGAGCTTCAGGATAGTGCCGCAAGCGTTAATATAATAGGAGGCGAACTGGATAAAGAACGCCGGGCAGTACATGGCACTACAGCTATCGAGCACATCAATAAATACCGGGCTAATAAAGCCTTTTTGGGTGTAGACGGAATTGCTGCCGCGGGCCTATTTGCCAACAGTGAAAACGAAGCTTCAATCACAACCGCTTTCGCCGCAAGTAGCGGTTATACCTACATCCTTTGCGATGACAGTAAAATAGGGCGCGAAACCTATCTGAATTTTGCAGGCCTGGATGTTGTTAATGCGCTTATAACTAACGCTTCTGACGACAAGATTGCCGGGTTTCTCGAAAAAGGCCTTTTGGTGTTAGGGATTAATGAATAAATATTTTCTACTGCACCTTTTGCACAAAGCCATAGCTTTCTTTTGAAGCGGTCGGGCCGGGTAAATCTCTGAAAGCACGGTACAAAATGTATCTATTGTTTTGAGTGATGCCCTTAAATATAACGGCAGTTGCTTTTTGAAGAGCGTCATTCTCGGCTTTAAGCGCAGTGGTGTCATTAAGGTCGATATTGCTTTTGTAGGCTACGTATGGAAAGAAGCCGCCATCGGGGCCGCTGATGTATTGCGGTACCACCGAAAAAATTTGCGGGTGGGTTTTGATATCATCTATGGATATCGGCAGCTTGTATTTTTGATTCGCTTCTTTAATTACCTTTTCACGAAATGCGTTCATTATTTCAAGGTTTTTGTAGCTAAAATATCGCCCTCCCGGGGTGCCAATCCGTGCTGCGAGCACCATTTCATCAGTGGCGTCCAAAAGCTCGTCATTGTCATAGTGCTTTTTTGCTTCGTTATAGTAATCCTGCGCTGTTTTTCCTGATAGTTGATATGCACCGGCATTCAAAATATTCAGCTTCCATCCATCATCGTATTTACCGTAAATAGCCAGGATCATCAAAGTTGTAGTTTCGTTTTTTATGGCAAGCAGCGCGGTAAACATTTCTTTGTTTAATGCCTGGTAGTTTATAAAATAACCGCTGTTATTGTCCATGCCCGTTGTTAGGGTGTTTCGGGCATTTGTGGCTGTGTTTATGGTATAATATTCATCTATGATACTATATTCTGCAGATCGCATTCCGTTGCTAATGGTATCTACAATGGCGCTTAGCTTATCTCCCGAACGTTCAATTACTACCGGCGACATTAATTGTTTAACCCCCGGTGTATTTTTTGATGCCAGGTTTTCAATAAGTTTTTTATTGAGTGGTTCAATTTGCTTTTTTATGTCAGGATTGATGTGCGCGTTTATAAAAGTACTAAACACGCTTATCTGCGCCCCAGCCAAATTAACTGTTACTAATAACAGAGCGGTAATTAGAATTTTTTTCATGAAAGGAATAGGTTGAGGTTATGAAAGAGAAAAGTAAAGCTATGGATTTTTAAAAAATGAGAACGACGAGTGCCCATACTTTCGCTGCTCAACAAAAGCTGGATGATTACTTAAATTTTGCATCGATTGATGTTCAACAATCAGCAACCCATCAGGTTTAAGCAGGTTACGTTCAAAAACTACTTTGGGCAGATCCGGGATCCGGTTCAGATCGTACGGCGGATCGGCAAATATTAGGTCGTATTGTTCGGTTTCGATGTTCAGGTATTTGAACACATCTTCGCGGTAAGTTTTTATTTGCGTTAGCTGGTGCTGGCGCGAGGTATCTTTCAGGTAGTTAACACAGTGGATACTTCTATCAACAGAAATAACCTGTTCTGCACCTCGTGAAGCAAACTCTAACGAGATATTGCCTGTACCGCTAAACAGATCCAGCACTTTAATGCTTTCAAAATCAATTTGATTAAGGAGGATATTAAACAAAGCTTCCTTAGCCAGATCAGTAGTAGGACGAACCGGTAAATTTTTTGGCGGATTAAGCCGTAAGCCCTTTAGGCTACCTCCGATGATGCGCATAATGAAAGGGCTGCTATTGATAATACCCGGTGAGGTACAATTTCTTTAGGCAGTTCAAGTACCTGTAATGTATTAACTTCTGCTTTTCTGAAAAATTCAGCAAGGCGGCTTAGTTTGCTATCGTCCTCGTCAATATCGCCGCTTAAATATATAGTGGTGTACTTGGGGTCGAGGTTAAGCTCGTTAGCAGCAAGCACGGCGAAGTACGTTAGCTCATCATCGCTGTTAAAATCAAAGATGTTGTAAAAGCGCAGTTTACCTAAAGCAAAATGGGTTAGCTCGGCTTTATTGTTTTCTATGTTGATATACAGGTTGTTATTGCCTGGATTGTTTTGCGCTATAGCTGTTAACCAGCCTTTTGAAGTATAAACCGTGTTGCGCATACCAAACTCTTCGGCGGCGCTAACTACAGCACCATTGGTTTTGTACACAATAACGTTTTCGTTATCCAATGCCTGGGCCAGTACTGTGGTATCGGCCTTAACATCTAAAAAGCGCGCTATGTTAGGCAGGCGTTCGCTGGTAGCCAGTTCGGCAGGTACAAGCGTAAAGTTTTGTGCAGGCAAACCAATAATTACCTGGTGGTAGCGGGCCGATAGGAGGTCGAGCAGTTCCTGCGGATCGCTCAGTTCATCCAAAGGATGGTTTTCCGACCATGCAATTAGATGGCCATTGCTGCTTATAGCGTATGAAAATGAATCGTTTTCAACCTGGATCAGTAGGGTATAGCCCTCTGTTTTATCCAGGCTAAAGTTATCATCGTGGTAAGTGTAATTGTCTTCGCTCATACCTGTTTTAGTAAAAGTAACATTTTTTCATTTTATGTCGATTAGGCACTTACTAAGCAATAAGAGGACAAGAAAACAGGATAAAATGCTACTGTTATTACAGTACAAATATGGCAGAATTTATTTACAAAGAACTTAAACTTTGCAAAGACGAGGAAAATAAAAAATGGTTTAACAGATAATCCATCAAATATATGTGATGAAAGGTTTAGCTTGGCAAAGATTAAGGCCGAATGCAAAGTGGCATGACTTGGATAAATTTTATTGGTATTACAAATGCTTACCAAATTTTTCCAATTAGCGAAGTGGCTATTATTATCCGAGGCGCTATCTCATAAATCATTCAATAACTATAAATTAATTGTGCGGCCTAGTGAAGCAAACTAATCAACAAAATTTTTCCCTAAATTATACGTGTGCTAAAAATGAGAAAAAGTGTGCAATTCCGAACGTTTTGTAATTAATTGAAACATAAATAATTATGTTTCGTAATTATTCATGTTCAGTTTAGGGGAACTGAAAAGTTTAATTAATAGTTAGGGGTAAGCAGTGATGTTTATCCCTTATTTTTTAATATCTATGTGTTAATTTATTTTCTGTAAAAGTATTCAAACAGTACTATTAATTGAATATCCGACGGGTTGACTTTAAGCGGTCAGCCTGTTTTGTTTTCTTACAGTTGGGTAACTTTTTTTTAAGTTAACAGTAGAGTTTTGGAACTTTTATAAAATTGTAATTTATTTTTAAGTCTTGTATTTAATTAATAGTTTAAGGGGAAAACAGCGAGTGTTTTCCCTTTATTTTTTAAAACCTATTCAAAAAAATAATCGTAATATACTTACTGTTAATTAAACTATCTGACGGGTTGGCTTGAATTAGTCGACCCGTTTTTATCTGTAAAGGGGGCTTTATTTATTATACGATCCGGGTAAGGAACATTAATAAAATGAATATTAAAATTGGTAAACCCACAGGTTTTGGATAGTAATCATCATCAGGAAAGTACCTTTTGAAAAATCCGCGACTTAAAATAAGTGCGCCAATCAGCCCAAAAGCAATGTTAAGCCCGGCCACCGAAAATAGAGCGGTTAATTGTTGCGGAGTTGGCTGACTGCCTTTATAAGTAGCTTCCATAGCACCAGTGATCAATTTTAAATCGATGCCTGAATACAGTATAGCTAACGATGACAGGTAGGTGAAACCTAAAATAAAAGCCAAAACTCCCGCTATTGCCCTCTTATAACCTGCGTTGTATAAATTGATAACCAATAATACGCCGCCAAATATGATGTTGAAAAACGAAAACCAAAATATCGCCCTCCTGGAGTAAATATCTACGTAATCGTCGTCGCTATATTTTTGTTCGTCGTTATTTTCAAATTCCATGGTCCAAATGTAAAACTAATCTTACTGAATTAAATTACTTATCATCATTTTTGCAGGGTGTCAGCTCCAGATCATATCCGTAAAGCATTCCCGCATCAGCCAACCCAACAACAGGAGGAGTTATTTGGCCGCTTGCACCAGTTTTTGCAAAGCAATGATGGCGACGAGTGCTTTATTATGAAGGGCTACGCCGGTACGGGTAAAACCACCATTGTAGGCGCGCTGGTAAAAGCCCTGCGTAATTACAACTACAAGGCCGTTTTGCTGGCACCAACCGGTAGGGCGGCCAAAGTGATTACCAATTACTCGGGCCGGAAAGCTTTTACTATCCATAAGCGGATTTACCGCGCAAAATCGGCTTTAACCATGGATCAGGGTTTTGCTTTGGCAGATAACCTGGCCAGCGACACGTTGTTTATTGTTGATGAGGCCTCCATGATATCAGACGAAGCCAACAGCCACAACCAGGTATCCTTATTGTTTGATCTGCTGCGGTACGTTTACAATGATAAGAACTGTAAACTGGTGCTGGTTGGCGATACGGCCCAGTTACCACCTGTAGGAGCGGACGAAAGCCCCGCGCTCGATCCCAAATTAATGAGCGACAAGTTTGGGCTTACCGTTTTTAACTACGAGCTTACCGAAGTATTGCGTCAGCAAAAAAACTCGGGTATTTTGCTTAATGCTACCAATGTTCGTGACCTGATCAGGACAGAAGAGGTTGAAGCTCCGCAAATCGTTACCAAAGGCTATAAAGATGTTTACCGCATGACTGGCGAACGCCTGCCCGAAGGCCTTGAATATGCCTACAGAAAATACGGTCACGATCGTACACTGGTGATTTGCCGATCAAACAAAAACGCAAATCAATACAATGGCCAGATCCGCAACCGCATCCTCTACCGTGAAGAAGAACTAACCGGCGGCGACCAAATCATGATCGTAAAAAACAATTACTTCTGGTTACAGGATAAAGAGGAAGCCAGCACTGCCTTTATAGCTAACGGCGATATTGCCCGGATAGTAAAAGTGCGCCGCACCGAAGATATGTACGGTTTTAGGTTTGCCGATGTGCAGCTGGAATTTATTGACTACTCGGAAGATCCTACCTTAGATTGTAAGGTATTGCTGGATACCATTTATGCCGATTCGCCGGCATTAAGCCAGGAAGATCAAAAGCGTTTTTATACCGAAGTGATGAAGGATTACGAGCACCTGCCCAGCAAGCGCGCCATGCATAACGAATTGAAGCTGAACCCATACTATAACGCGCTGCAAATCAAATTCGCTTATGCCATAACCTGCCATAAAGCGCAGGGTGGCCAATGGGATGCTGTATTTGTTGATCAGGGGTATTTGACGGATGAGATGATCAACATGGATTTTCTTCGCTGGTTTTATACCGCGTTAACCCGCGCTACTATCGAGTTGTTTTTGGTGAACTTTGATGGTAGGTTTTATAAAGATAAAGAGGTGTAAAAAAATACGGTCATGTTGAATTTATTTCAACATCCCACTTGCTAAGCCAACCGCTAAGTAAATCGTAGACTTGTCCCGTGGGGTGCTGATCCGCTAACCAGCGGACAGCATGACGGGAGTGGCGAATCGATTACGCCATTTGCTTAGCCCCATTACTACTCGGCTTCAGTAAATCCCCCAAAGCCATAGCCCCAGCAACAGGCAGTTTAATAGTAAATGTCGATCCTGCCCCCTCGGCACTGGTTACGGTGATAGTGCCCTTGTGTTTTTCAACTATCTGCCGCACAATACTAAGTCCCAATCCGGTTGATTTTTCGCCACGTAAACCTGTACGTCCCGCTTTTGAAAAACGGTTAAAGATTTCGGGGAGGATATTGGCCGGGATGCCCAGACCGTAATCCTGTACTTCGATGGTGATGGAATCACTTTGTTGCGACAGACGAACGTCCACCCGGTCGCGGTCTTTCGAAAATTTCACAGCGTTGCTGATGAGGTTATCAATAACCCGGTGAAATTTTTCGTGGTTGATCTCGGCAAAAACAGGGTTCGCCGAACTGCTGAATACCACATTTACTTTGTTGTTTTGCTGTAACCGCCAGTCAGAAACTGTACTGGTGAGCATTTGGTTAAGTTCGGTATTGCGGGTTTCAAAAATGGCTATGTTCTCATCGCGGGCGGCTTCCAACAAATCACCAATAATGCTCCGGGCTTTCGCGCAGGAGGCTTTCATCATGTTGATATTATCCTGCGTTTCTTCGTCCACATCATCCAGTTCCATCATCATCGCTATCGATTCTACGGCGGCTATTGGGTTGCGAAGGTCATGTGCTACCATGCCCAAAACCTGGTTTTTAAACTCGCCTGCCTTTTCAATTTCGGCATTCTTTTCGCGGATCTCGTTTACCTGCAAATAATAATTGGCCTTATAAGTAAAAAAATACCTCGACGTAAAATAAAATGCCGAAAGCAATATGGCCGAGATCAGCTGGTTGTACAGCATATCAGTAGCGGGTGTTTGACTGTAGATGAGTAGCGAAGTGAAAAATAATTCGATAGACACCAATAAGAATACAGTTTCGTAGTATTCAAAAACAAAAATCACGCTAATGAGGCAAAGGGCTATCAAATAAAGTGTAAGAGCGTTGCTCGGATCGGATGTGGCAATAAAGCTCGAGTACATCCCGCAAACAATAATATAAAGCGCAAATAAAAACACCAGCATGGCCATGCCTGGCGTAGCCTTTTTCTTGGTTTTAAAGTTGAGGATGGACAGGTTGCTGGAGATAAGAAATATTGGCGTTACAATAATGAAGATCCAGTTACTGAAGTTAAACTCCGGAAAGTTTTGCGCTTTGGTAAGGCTTACCGGGAACACCAGGTACAGCACCCTGATAATAACGTTAAGCACCAAAAAAATCATACTTGCCGCCCTTACCGCAATAAGGTTTTGGTAAGTATAATAGTCTCGGTACTGCGCACGGTACCTAAGCGGCAGGTTGTTAAAAAAGAAACGGGTGTTCAAGTAGTTTTTATCTGGATTAAAACAAAATTATGAAAATATTTTCAAATGCTGTAACAGGAATGTGACGGAGTGTGATTAACCCTTTTACTAAATATCTGGTCAAAAGATATCATACCCTTTAACGAACTTTAATTGTTCTTTTAAAAAGGAATGGATATAATTTACACATCATAAAACCAAAATCACACGTTAATGAAATCTCTTAAATCTATCGCAATTCTTGCAGCCGTATTAACAACTTTTTCATGCAGAACAGTAGAAAAGGCTAATCAGAAAGAAATTAAACCGTTTGTGGGTATCTGGAACGATACGACCAATCCGGGATCTCACGTTATTTTCAGGTCGGACGGGAGTTTTTTCAACATGTCAAAAGAAAATGATGTGCAGGTTGTTACACACAGCGGTACTTTTAAAGTGTTATCAAACAATATTTATGTATTAACAATCACCGATGCGAGACCTAACGCTACCTACGATCTTAAGGGCAGGCAGTATGCAAATCATTACATTTTGAGTAATGACAGAAAAACGATGAAAACAAGTGGCGTGGTTGACGGAAGAAATGGCGGAAAAGGACTTGCCTGGACCTCTAATTTAGTGAAGGTAGATAAATTGGATGATTAAATAAGCAGCCGGAAAACCATCTCGTCCGCGTATCTCGCAACTATAACGTTACCAAGCTTTAGGAGGATAGGACCCATTGTAATCCTTCTATTGATGTTTGCTTGAAGTATAGCGCCCTGAAACTTTTAAGAAAAGTTTCAGGGCGAAAATTTAGGGATACTCTTATTTGCAATTTCGAACTGAAAAATAAAGCACCATTCCTCGTATGTCAGCCTCTCACAGCTGAAGATAATGTGTGTCAACTCAGGATTAAGCCCTCTGAATATTTTAGAGACCAAACCGACAATTTGCCCTGTTCTTTGTTAGTGTTACATACAGCTAAATAGTTAATTGTTATGGCAAACTGTCATTTTAATTTAATATTGAATGACAATTTTTCATAAGCGCTACACTGGCCGATAATTTGATTAACACTGAGTACTATGAATTTTAACAACTTTACCATAAAAGCCCAGGAGGCGGTTCAAAAAGCCTCCGAAATTGCTGTTGGTAACCAACAGCAAGCAATTGAGACCGCGCATCTGCTTAAAGGTTTGCTGCTGGTTGATGAAAACGTAATTAGCTACTTATTAAAAAAATTAAACGTTAACCTTAACAGGTTAAATGATACGCTTGATGCCCAGATAGCATCGTTCCCCAAAGTGAGCGGGAGCAATGTTTACCTGTCGTCTGAAGCAAACTCGGCTTTGCAAAAAGCTACAGGGTATTTAAAAGAGTTTAAGGATGAGTTTGTATCTGTTGAACATATCCTTTTAGGCATTTTGGCAGCAGGCGGTGCGGTGAGCACTATCTTAAAAGACTCAGGCGTCAACGAAAAAGACCTGAAAAAAGCCATTGTTGCATTGCGTGGCGATAACAAAGTTACCGATCAAAACGCCGAGGCTACTTATAATGCCTTAAACAAATACGCTCGTAACCTTAATGAATACGCAGGTTCGGGCAAGTTGGACCCGGTTATCGGCAGGGATGATGAGATCCGCCGTGTGATCCAGATCTTATCTCGCCGTACAAAAAACAACCCTATTTTGGTGGGTGAACCAGGTGTTGGTAAAACCGCCATTGCCGAAGGTATTGCCTTCAGGATAATTAAAGGTGATGTTCCCGAAAGCCTGAAAACCAAGGTAGTATATTCGTTGGATATGGGCGCGCTGATTGCCGGTGCCAAGTACAAAGGTGAGTTTGAAGAACGCCTGAAAGCCGTTATAAAAGAAGTTACCCAAAGCGATGGCGAGATCATCCTGTTTATTGATGAGATCCATACGCTGGTAGGTGCAGGCGGTGGCGAAGGTGCAATGGATGCCGCAAACATTCTGAAACCGGCCTTAGCCCGTGGCGAACTGCGCTCGATAGGTGCCACTACTTTGAACGAGTACCAGAAATACCTGGAAAAAGATAAAGCGCTGGAACGCCGTTTCCAGAAAGTGATGGTTGAAGAGCCGGATGCTGCCGATGCTATTTCTATCCTGCGTGGTTTGAAAGAACGTTACGAGACCCACCATAAAGTGAGGATCAAAGACGAGGCGATCATCGCTTCGGTAGAAATGTCGCAACGTTATATTGCCGACAGGTTTTTACCGGATAAAGCTATCGACCTGATGGACGAAGCCGCTTCAAAACTCCGTTTGGAAATGGATTCCGTACCAGAGGTGGTTGACGAGCTTGAACGCCGCATTATGCAGCTGGAAATTGAACGCGAAGCCATTAAACGTGAAAAAGACGACCGCAAGGTTGCCGAACTGAGCGAAGAAATTGCCAACCTATCGCAACAACGCGATTCGTTACGTGCCAAATGGAAAGGTGAAAAAGACCTGGTTGACGGTATCAACACCAAAGTTGAATTGATAGAAAACTACAAACTGGAAGCCGAGCAGGCGGAACGCGCCGGCGATTATGGTAAAGTAGCCGAACTACGCTACGGAACCATAGTACAGGCTCAGGCCGAAGTTGAAAAACTGAAGGCCGCTCTGCAGGAAAATCAAAGCGACAGCCGCATGCTGAAAGAGGAAGTTACCGCCGACGATATTGCCGGAGTGGTAAGCCGCTGGACAGGCATCCCGGTGAGCAAAATGATACAAAGCGAACGCGAAAAACTACTTAACCTTGAAGCCGAACTGCACAAGCGTGTAGCAGGGCAAGAGGAAGCTATTGAAGCGATAAGTGATGCTATCCGCCGCAGCCGCGCCGGCTTGCAGGATAAACGCAGGCCAATTGGATCGTTCATATTTTTAGGTACAACAGGTGTAGGTAAAACGGAATTAGCGAAAGCTTTGGCCGAGTACCTGTTTAATGACGAAAGCGCGCTGGTTAGGATAGATATGAGTGAATACCAGGAACGCCATGCTGTATCGAGGTTGATAGGAGCGCCTCCGGGCTATGTGGGGTATGATGAAGGCGGGCAGTTAACCGAAGCCGTTCGTAGAAAACCTTACAGCGTGGTACTACTGGATGAAATTGAAAAAGCGCACCCGGATGTGTTTAACATCCTGTTGCAGGTGCTGGACGATGGCCGCTTAACCGATAACAAAGGTCGTGTGGTGAACTTTAAAAACACCATCATTATCATGACCTCCAATATTGGTTCAAACATCATCCAGGAAAACTTCCAGAACCTGGAAGATGAGAACCGGGACGAACTGGTTGCCAAAACCAAAAACGATTTGTTTAACCTGTTGAAGGTAACTATCCGTCCGGAGTTTTTGAACAGGATTGATGAGATCATCATGTTTACCCCGCTTAACCGCGATGAGATCCATGATATCGTTAAACTGCAGTTTAAACAGGTACAACAAACTCTGGCCGAAATGGGGGTAACCATCGATGCATCCGACGAAGCTTTGGATTGGTTGGCCCAGTTAGGATATGATCCGCAATTTGGCGCCCGTCCGCTAAAACGTGTGATCCAGAAAAAGATCCTGAACGAGCTATCTAAACAGATCCTGGCAGGTACGGTGGATAAAGATCATACCATCAAGATCGATATGTTTGATAAACAGTTTGTATTCCTGAACTCGGCAAAAGAAACAACCGAGGCGGCTAAATAAGCTAAAATAACAACTCAATATATAATGAAAAGAGCGACCCACGGGCCGCTCTTTTTTTGTGCATGAAAAAATATGTCGTCTCGTTCTATCTGGATTGCCCTTAGAATATCTTGAACTGTATGCATCGTGCTGATCCATCTGACATGAGTTAGCCGGGGAGCACTTCAGTAATCCTATCACTACCCCTTTGAAAGACAAAGGGATTAAGTGTTAATCGTTTGGAATTTAGTATTTTATGTATTGTTTTTGTGGTTTTTGATTTATCTTTACTACGGAAACTAACCTGTATTATCATGCCTAAATTAAACCTGACAATAGTTTCGATTTTGTTACTGTTCGCTACAATTTCGTGTAAAAAACATCATGTTGACCCGGTTAAGAATGATAAACTTGATACACCGAAGGTAGAAGAACCAAAGGGCTGGAAGCAGTTAAAGAATTACCCGGGTACCGCCCTTCGGTGGACATTTGGATTTTCGAGCAATAATAAAGGCTATATTGTTGGTGGCGAATATGAGGTAGATGCCGGAAACAATATCGCCAACGTATTTCAATACAATCCAACTGACGATAAATGGATTCAGTTAAAAAACTATCCGGGAAGTGGAATGGGGATGATGGCCGGTTTCTCTGTAAATAATAAAATCTATCTCGGTACCGGGTTTAATTATAGTACAGGTTTGCTTCAAAACGATTTTTGGGAATACGATCCATCAAACGATACATGGACACAAAAAAATGATTTTCCAGGCAGCAAAAGACAGGGCGCTGTATCTTTTGCAATAGGTAATTACGGGTATCTGATGGGCAATTTTTTAAAAACCAAACAAGATTTGTGGAAGTACACCCCTGCTACAGACCAATGGGTACAACTAACAGACTATCCTGGAGTTGGTACCGCCGAAATGATTGGTGTTGCTGCTAACGGAAAAGCTTACGTTGGTGCAGGTGTAAATACAGACAATGTGGTAAGCGATTTTTGGGAGTATGATCCTGCTTTGGACAAATGGACTAAAAAAGCCGATGTTATCGAAGCGCTATATAGTCCGGTTGCTCTTGTTAAAGGAACTAAAATTTATGTGATCAGTGGAGTAAGCGAAAACCTCAAGTTTCGTAAAGCTGTATTGATATACGATACAACTACAGATAAATGGAGTAAAACGGATGATTTTGAGGGGCAAGAAAGAACGGCCGCGACTGGATTTGTTGTTGCTGATACCCTATATTTCGGCCTTGGGGCAGGTAGCAAATTCGCAGGCGGTGCCAATTATCCGGTGTATTTTAATGATTTTTGGAAATTTAATCCCTGATCGTTTTTAAAGCAGGTGGAAATTGTTTTACGTAGATACTCTTTTCACAAGCGTTTTCGCATGGCGCAAGCCGCTGTTATAGGCTTGGCGCTTATATAACATAAACGCGCGTTTTAATCTTTGCAATTAAAGCCCAATTTCCGTCCTGCCAGAATTTCTTATTTTCCCATCAGGGTAGCTTTGATAGGATCTTGATCGTCTGCACCAAGCCATTTCGGTCTATGTTATATCTTGCAGCAATAGTTCAAGGCGCATACGCGTGTAGAACCTCTTACATCCTTTTCTTCCAAAATCATGTCAGCGTTCAATGTTTTAAAAATCAAGTGTTCAACTTTTGCTTTTTAAAAATCATAACTCATTGATTATTAGTAGCTATATGTTCAGTCTGGTGGATTTGATCCTTTTTCAAAACGTAACCATTTGATTATCAGATGTGATTGATTTTTCAAAAAGAACAAGTGTTTACACTTTTAAAAATTGAACACTACGTTTAGTATATCGGTTTAGCCATCTTTCCTTAATAAAAAGTTAATAAAATCAAAATACCCCGGTATCAACTTTTTTACATTTTTACCGTAAAACTTAATATTGTTAACTTATACATTAAAACCTAAAAACACTATGTTAAAATTTACTAACCCAAGGTTATGGGTATTGGCTGTTGCCGCGACAGCAATGATGGCAACAAGCTGCCAAAAAAACGGTGAAGTAGCTGGACTAAAAGATGCCAATACCGAACCAACCGCCACATCAAAAACAATCAAAACCTTAGCCGTATCCCTTACTCAAGGCTTTGAAGTGGGTTCAACCAGCCCAAAAACTGCTTATGATGTATCGCCAACCGGCTCGTCAAGTGGCGACAACGTAACCCTTTCAGGAAGTTCATGGAATTTGTACGATGCGTTGATCGGCAATCTCGCAGCCGATCAAAGAGCCGGCTCATGGAGCGCCCGGATCCGTAACACCGGTAAAATTACCATGTTGTTTGATGTTACCACAGGCATCAGCACAGTAACCATTAAAAGTGCCACTTATAGCGGAGATACGCCAAGCACATGGGGCTTGTTCTATTCAACTAACGGTGGCTCATCATGGGCGCAGTCTGGTTCGGCAATCACTACAACTGCCAGCCTGGCAACCTCTACTTTTACTATTACCCAAACCGGTAATGTACGTTTAGAGATCCGCAAGCTAACCGGCGGCAGCAACCGTATCAATATTGACGATATCACTGTTAATGACAACGCGGGTGGCGGCACCGGTGGTGGTGGCGGTACTGTAATAGCAGGTAAAAAATTCCTGTTTGATGCCAGTCACCTCGAAAACGCGGGCAGCGCCGATTGGCAGATTGATGCCGATGGCACCGAGCAGGTAGCCATTTACACCGGCGGTACCACTACCGAAACCAAAGCTCAACGCATCCCAACACCATCGTACACAGGCATCACCGCATCAACTTCCGAAACTTATTGGAAAGGTGCATTATCTGCCTGGGCAGTTGAACTGGTTAAAAAAGGCGAACTGGTTGAAACCCTGCCTGTAGGTACAGCTATCACTTACGGTGGTGGTGGCGCACAGGATCTGAGCAACTACGACGTATTCATCGTTTGCGAGCCAAACCGTTTATTCACCGCTTCAGAAAAAACTGCTTTAATGAACTTCGTAGCTAACGGCGGCGGTTTATTCATGATTGCCGACCATACCGCGGCTACAACCGCAGGTACTGATGCAAACGGTTACAACCCATCAGATCGTGACGGCGATGGTTACGACTCACCACGTGTTTGGAACGATCTGATGACCAACAACGGCATCAACAATAATAACCCATTCGGTTTCAGCGTAAACTATGTTGATATTAACGAAAGCCCTTCAACAAACGTGTACACAGGCACTAACGCCAACGCGCAAAAAGTATTGAACGGCGCAGCTGGTGCGGCTTCAAAAATGGCTTTCTATGATGGTTCAACCGCAACTTTGTTCCCTACCAATAACTCAAGCGTACAAGGTTTATTCTGGCGTAACAGCGCTACCAATGGTGGTACTGCTAACGCAATGGCTTTATTGGCAACTTACGGCTCTGGCCGTGTAGTTTGGATCGGTGATAGCTCGGATGCTGATGACGGCACAGGCGATACCGGCGATAATCTGTTCAACGGTTGGTCGGGCGATGCGCCATCTGGCTTTACCTCACATTCTGCATTCCATTTAAATGCTTCATACTGGCTGGCTAAAGCGCAATAAATAAAGTTTTTTCCCGCGATGGGATTATTTTACAGTTAGTTTGGTCCTGTTACGAAAGTAGCAGGACTTTTTTATTGTATCTACTGCAAACAACCACCCCGGGTTTTAAGTTATAATTAAACAAGGGTGATCACGGGATTATCCAATTACCTTAATTAACCATCACCATGAAAAATTATGAAACCTTAGTGGATGCCACTAACGACCTGCTTAAGCGGGGATATACAGCAAACTTAAGTTTAGAGGGCGATACCATCGACGATAAGGACAAAGATATCCACATGACTGCCGATGATTTTGAGATAGATGAGTTTTACCGTTTCGAAGGCGCAAGTAATCCATCGGATACCTCTATTGTGTACGCGGTATCATCGGATAAATACCACCTGAGAGGGGTTTTGGTAAATGCCTATGGTGCTTATGCCGATGATAGTTCATCAGCACTTGCCGCCAAGTTACACCACGGTCAGGTAAGTCATAACCTGCATGGTGAAGACAGGCCGACGGAGTAAGTCGGGCTTATAAAGATCTAAGTTAAAAGTCGGTTACAGATATCGCGGTAGGGACAGCCGGAATATTTGTAGTCGGCTTTTGACGTTTAAAATGGAGCTTGCTAAGTTATGTCGATATAATTATGGCAACGCTCTACCTTACTTAGCTTCAATTTTAATATTTGATCGATTTTTTTTGATGATTTGCCCGCCATTAGTCCATAATTAATTTTTTGTTAAGCTTCTGTGTGAACTTCGGCACGGTGTATTAACCAACACCTGTACTAAACAAGTAAACTATGAGAAGAACAAAAATTACATTATGTATTTGGATGATCCTATGCTTTTTCACCACCGCCAGCGCGCAAACCAGGCATGCCAAAACAACTTTATATCCAAGTTACAAAGGATTGGTAATGGCCGGCTACCAGGGATGGTTTAGGGCCGAGGGCGATGGCAGCGGTGCAACCCATTTTGCTTATGGCAATGAACAGCGATCGGGCATTGATATGTGGCCCGATGTAAGCGAGTACTCCAAAACCTACCCAACCCCATTTAAATTGGCCGATGGGCAACCTGCAAAATTTTTCAGCTCGGTAGATAAAAGCACTGCCGACCTGCATTTTAAATGGATGCAGCAATACGGTGTAGATGGCGTATTTATGCAGCGCTTTTTCAATAACGCCCGCCCCGAAAACCGGAAAGACGACAAAGTATTTCGAAACGCGTTCGAAGCGGCCTCAACTTATAAAAGAGCCATCGCGGTGATGTATGATCTGTCGGGCCTTGCCGGAAAGGGTGAGGATTGCTCAACCCTGATAGACGATTGGAAATACCTGGTTGATGAGCTGAAAGTAACCAATCCTAAGGGTACCAATACCTACCTGTACCATAACGGCAAACCTGTTGTTACTATTTGGGGAGTTGGCTTTCCTGATAGGCCATACAATATCCGCAACATCGGCATCGAGCGTTTTATTGATTTTTTGAAGAACGACCCGGTTTATGGTGGATGTGCGGTAATGATAGGCGTACCAAACTCATGGCGGACTTTAAGGGCCGATTGTATTAATGATCCTTACCTGCACGATATAATTAAACGTTGTGATATTGTACTGCCATGGAGCGTACAAAGATACTCGCCCTTATTGCATAATGATATGGACAGGTACCGCGACGATGTGATCGATGATATTAAATGGTGCCGCGATAACCACCTGGATTATGTGCCCTGCGTATATCCCGGTTTCAGCTGGCACAACCTGAGCCGTTATGAATTTCCGGATGATGTGAAACCGGTAGGTTCTATTCCACGACAAGGCGGCAAGTTTTACTGGCAGATGTTATCAACCGCTATATCGGCCGGGGCTGAGATGATCTATGTAGCCATGTTTGACGAAGTGAACGAAGGTACCGCGATATTTAAAGGATCGGATAATCCGCCTAAAGTAGGGGATGGTACGGGTACGGCTTTTATTAATATGGATGGAAAACCATCCGATACCTACCTGTGGCTAACCGGTGAAGCAGCCAAAATACTACGTCACGAAAAGCCGCTGGTATTTAAAATGCCGGAAAGGGTTACAGGGAAATAAATCTTATTCCCAGGTCATTATAAAGTACGAAGCAATCCCCGATTGTACTGGGCGATTTGAATAGCCCATCTGCTCCCTGGGGATTGCTTCGTACCTATCCATGATATGTTTAAAAATGGGTGTCATGCTGAGCTTGTCGAAGCATGGTGGGCAGGCTTCTGCGCGCGACCCTTCGACAAGCTCAGGGTGACAGGCCCACCCGCCTAATATCATATTCCCTACAGATGCTTCGGCTTTGACTCACTCGCAACGACGACTTTTATACGTTTTAGATCAGAAAATCACCAACCTATTCAAAGCATCTTCAAAACCCTTCAAATCCTCAACCCAATCCATATTAAAGCCTATCAATTCTGCCGGGCGGTTAAATAACTGCTTATAATAGCCGATCCCCTCCTGTAACTGTGCCCTGAACTTATCCAGTTGCTTCTTTTTCTTATCCGTCAGGTTTAATAAATGCGATTTGATATCTGCCTGTAAATACTCAACATACAGCTCAAGTTCTTTAACAAACATATGCGGACGTTTTACTTTATCCAGCAGATCGAGTTTGCCGTAAATGTGTTTTACCATTTCATCAAGCGTGTATAACCGGTTAAAGTAGGCCAGGTTAGGGCCGGGGCACACGGCTACGGCCGGTGTTTCCCTCGGCTTCAGGATATCGTTTTTTATATAGGCCGATGTGCATAGCCCTTCACACAGGCAAATTTTTTCGGTAACAGCATCAACCTGTTGCTGTAGTTCATCCTGGGGCAGTTTAAGCGATTGTAATTGTTTGATCTTTAAATGCTGATACTCGCGTGATGCGGTGCAAATAGGCTGCTCAGTAAACTCGGTATTGGTGACCAGGTATTTTTTGGTGCATGGGCTGCCAGGGCGGTTCATTTGCAGGCGTTTAAGGCGTAGCTCTTCCATTGTGTTTGGCCTGAAATTATTGAAAAGGATGCCTAATGGTGAAGCGCCGCTTACATAAAAATCATCTGCCGAAGCATCTGCAAGCTGCATCAGCGTTTGTTCATCAACATTGGTAGTTTCGGGAACCAGTAAAAACGGGCTTCCCCAACCTGTGGCATCAACCTGATAATGTTCTATCAAAAAGTCGTTTTCTTCGGCTGTACCGATGCCGCCTTGAACGGTTAGGCGTTGCTGAGGTGTTGTTTCGCAACTGATACCTTTCGATGCTAAAGCTGTTTGATATAATTGAAAAAGTTCGGCCGTCATTTCGGCCCGTTTCTCTTTAAATTCTTCCAATATCGGCCCCAATAAAAATCCTTCGGTAGCAAAGGCATGGCCACCGCAATTTAATCCCGATTCAACCCTAAACTCGGATACCCATAAGCCTTTTTTCGCCAGGAATTTAGCCTGGATAAATGCCGAGCGGAAATCACTTACCTTCAAAATGATCTGTTTTTTGAAATGACCTTCGCCATCCGGTAAAAACTCACCGAATGTTTCGAGATAACTATATAACCTGGGGTTCATGCCTGCCGATAATATGATAGATGATCGCAGCGTGCTGTTCACAAATCCCCGTAAGGCGGCAAGCGCATCAGTGTTTTCATCGCCAAGGTAATTGCCATCAGCATCAAAATTCATCTTATCCACCTTCGACATAATGTTGACATCGATAGCGCCCATGGTCATTTTGTTGCGGAGGATATTTTGGAAGATCTGCCGGCGTTCGTTATCCGGGTAATCCAGCATCAACTCGTAACCTTGTTTAAGCTGCGATGAATCGGGCAATAGTTCAAAGTACCGGGTGATATCGGTGTCCGGTTCGAAAGGCTCGTTTTTAAGCTGTTCAAATTGTTGACTGGCCAGTTGGTGTACCAGGTTAAGATAAGCAGTGATTCGCCTGGCGCGGGCATCGGGTGCTAATTTAGGGATAGGGGTAAATAGCTCATTGTTGTTTATTGTATGATATTCCCGCATCCGCTCAACCAGCTCATCATCAACAATAGACATAACCGACGAGATGCCGTAGCGAGCTACTTTTAATGGTGTATCAACAGAATATCCTAATCCTAATACCGGGATATGAAATGTATGGCTCATGCAAATTTTTGTTTTAAGGAACCGAGGTTCCGGTTGCCAAAACTATGCAGGCCTCAGGCTTCAAAAACTGACCGATGTCACACTTTTAACAATCGCTCATCATTATTTATCCGGCATTTATGGGCCAGCTTTGAACCCGAAAGTATCCCCATATGAAAGGAAATACCACACTCGAAAAAACAAGCTGCTACCATTGTGGCGACGATTGTTTAACCGAAAATTACACACTTGAAGATAAACGCTTTTGCTGCCACGGTTGTAAAAGTGTTTACCAATTGCTATCAGAAAGCCAGCTTTGTAATTATTACACTTATAACGACCACCCCGGTGCAACCCGCGCCCGGATAGACCGCCGGTTCGATTACCTGTCCGAACCATCGATAGTTGGCAAACTGATCGATTACACCGATGATCAGGTTACGATGGTTACTTTTTATATCCCACATATCCACTGTAGTTCGTGCCTGTGGTTGTTGGAGAAGCTTAATAAAATTAACCCCGCCGTACATTATTGCCGGGTTGATTTTCTGAAAAAACAGTTAAATATCCGCTTTGATAATTATCAGATCAACTTACAACAACTGGTTGAACTTTTGTACGATATCGGCTACGAACCGCTCATCAGTTTGCAGGATGTTATCAAGGAACAAAACACTGTAGGTAAAGATCACCTGGTACAAAAAATAGCTTTGGCAGGCTTTTGTTTTGGCAACGTGATGCTGCTCAGCTTTCCCGAGTATTTTGGTATTTCGGCATACGAACAATCTTTCAAACAATTTTTCGGATGGTTGAATGTGCTGTTTGGTTTGCCGGTTGTTTTTTACAGCGGCCGTGAGTATTTCGTTTCGGCTTGGCAAAACCTTCGTCGCAAACAATTAAATATTGATTTTCCGCTGGCTTTAGGTATCGCGGTACTTTTTGCACGGACAGTTTTTGAAGTGGCCACCCATACCGGCGCCGGCTTTGCCGATACGCTTTGCGGACTGGTATTCTTTTTACTGGTAGGCAAATTTGTGCAAAAGAAAACCTACCACCATATCTCGTTCGAGCGGGACTACCGTTCATTTTTTCCGGTAGCAGTTAACACCATTGTTGAGGGGAAAGAAAAACCTGTACCTCTTTCTGATCTGCACACGGGTCATCGTATCCTGATCCGTAACAATGAGATCATCCCTGCCGATGCCATCTTGCTTAAAGGGCAGGCGCTAATTGATTTTAGCTTTGTTACCGGCGAGGCCATTCCCGTAAGTAAAACCCTTGGCGAAATTATTTATGCAGGTGGCCGCCAAACCGGCGAAGCCATTGAATTGGAGGTGGTAAAACCCGTATCGCAAAGCTACCTTACCCAACTTTGGAATAACGAGGCCTTTACCCGCAAACAGGATAACCGTATGCTCACTTTTAACCAAAAAGTGAGCAAGTATTTTACGGTTGTTTTGCTGGTGATAGCATTTGGGTCTTTACTGTTTTGGCTGCCTACAGACATACACAGAGGAGTTGCTGCTTTTACTGCCGTGCTGATAGTTGCCTGCCCGTGCGCGCTGGCACTAAGTACGCCGTTCACCATGTCGGCAGCGTTAAGCATTTTCGATAGGAACCTTTTCTACCTTAAAAATACCGCCGTTGTTGAACAGTTGGCCGCTATCGATACCATTGTTATGGATAAAACGGGCACCATAACCACCAGCGATAACGATCGCATACAGCTGAACGCGCAATTGAATGAGGCTGAAAAGGCTTGGGTTTATAATATCTGCATGCATTCTAATCACCCGCTAAGCCGGATGATCTGTCGTTACCTTGGTAGCCGGGAATGGATGCCCGTAAGCGGTCTGAGTGAAATTGCAGGCAGGGGTATAACAGGCTCAATTAGCGGCCGCGAAATAAAAATCGGGAGCGAACAGCATGTTGGCGCCTACAGCAATGGCCTGTTTACAGGCACCAAAGTTCACGTTTCTATTGCCGGTACTTACAAAGGATACTTTTCCCTTGCCCAGCAATACCGCGAAGGCTTGAAAAATATTGCCAACCTGGAGCAGGGCTACGAAATGTTCCTTTTGTCTGGCGATCAGGATCATGAGCGCTTTGAGCTTGTGCGTTTCTTTAAGCATTCGGGCCGATTGTTTTTTAATCAATCACCACAGGATAAGCTCGACTTTATAGGCAGGCTTCAACAACAGGGCAACAAAGTGATGATGATAGGCGATGGCCTGAACGATGCCGGGGCATTAAAGCAAAGCGACCTGGGCATAGCTGTAACTGATAACGTAAATAACTTTTCGCCAGGCAGTGATGCCATTATGGATGGGCGCTCGTTTGCCAAACTGCCCAGCTTTTTAAAGTTCTCGAAAGATACGGTCAGGATCATTCATATCTCGTTCCTCATTTCGCTCACTTATAATTTTATAGGCTTAAGCTATGCGGTTACAGGTATGCTTTCGCCTTTGTTCGCAGCCATATTGATGCCGGTGAGCACTGTAACCATTATTTCATTTACCAGTATCGCTACGCACGTGGCCGCTAAAAAAAGGAGGCTATCATGAGCGTGATCTATTTTTTGATAGGGTGCAGTGTGTTGCTGGCCCTCATCTTTTTAACAGCCTTTTTCTGGGCGCAGCGCAGCGGCCAAAATGAAGATCTGTACACACCATCGGTGCGGATTTTATTGGACGATTCGGAGCAAGAAGAAGAAAGTTAAAGTATCGCCGCATAATTTACTCACCCGGCCTACGCTTCGCTGGACCACCCTCTCTGCGGCAAGCCGCAAAGAGGGTAGAAAATAAAAAATCCCCTCTTTACGCGCAGCGTAGAGAGGGGTGGCGAGCGCAGCGATGCCGGGGTGAGTAACCCGCGCCAAAAGTGACCAACATCACCATTTACACAAACTCTCATCATTCTGTCGCTTAACTCAAGGCGATAGTTTTACACCATAATAAAAACACTTTATGCAGCCCGAAAAATTTTACTATGACAACAAGATCGTGCGGAATTTTGGCATAGCCACCGTGATCTGGGGGATTATTGGGATGACCGTTGGCCTCATCGTAGCTATACAATTGTATAGCCCGGCCATGAACATGGGTAACCAATACACCACCTTTGGCCGCATCCGGCCCTTACACACTAACGCGGTGATCTTTGCCTTTGTGGGCAACGCCATTTTTATGGGTGTGTATTATTCCTTACAACGCCTGCTAAAAGCGCGCATGTTTAGCGATGTACTCAGCAATATCCACTTTTGGGGATGGCAGCTTATCATTATTTCGGCAGTGATCACCTTACCTTTAGGTTTAACTACCTCGCATGAATATGCTGAATTAGAGTGGCCTATCGATATCGCTATCACGCTTATCTGGGTAGTGTTTGGCATCAACATGTTCGGTACTATATTCAAACGCCGCGAGCGGCATTTGTATGTAGCCATCTGGTTTTATATAGCCACTTTTGTTACCATAGCGGTGTTGCATATTGTAAACTCGTTCGAGCTGCCGGTATCTGCTTTTAAAAGTTACATGGTTTATGCCGGTGTGCAGGATGCCCTGGTGCAATGGTGGTACGGGCACAACGCGGTAGCGTTTTTCCTTACAACGCCTTACCTGGGCATGATGTATTACTTTCTGCCTAAAATGGCCAACAGGCCTATCTATTCATACAAATTAAGTATCCTGCACTTTTGGGCTTTGATATTCATCTATATCTGGGCTGGTCCGCACCATTTGTTATATACCACTTTACCGGGCTGGGCGCAATCACTGGGCGTAGCATTCTCCATTATGCTGATAGCGCCAAGCTGGGGTGGTATGATCAACGGTTTGCTAACCCTGAGGGGCGCATGGGATAAAGTACGGGATGATGTGATCCTGAAATTTATGGTAGTGGGCTTAACAGCCTATGGTATGGCCACCTTTGAGGGCCCAATGCTTTCTTTAAAACAGGTAAACGCCATAGGTCACTTTACGGATTGGATCATAGCCCACGTACACGTTGGCGCTTTGGGTTGGAACGGTTTTTTAACCTTTGCAATCCTGTATTGGCTCATCCCGCGCGTTTATAAAACCGAACTATTCTCTAAAAAACTGGCTTCGTTCCACTTTTGGATAGGCACACTGGGCATTTTGTTTTATGCCGTGCCGATGTATTGGGCCGGCTTTACCCAAGGCTTAATGCTTAAAGAGTTTACGCCCGAAGGCATCCTGAAATATCCTGCCTTTTTAGAAACCACTATGCGCATATTGCCTATGCACGTAATGCGCTCTATCGGCGGTTCATTGTACCTGTTGGGTGTAATTGTGATGGCCTATAATTTATGCCGCACCGCGTTGCAAGGCAAACTGGTAGCTAACGAGCCTGCCCAGGCCATGCCGCTGCCTGTTTTAAGCAAAGCCAACAACGAAGAAAAATGGCACCGGGTGCTGGAACGTAAACCTATCCAATTAATGATAGCCGCCCTGCTGGTAATACTGATAGGCACATTTATCGAATTGATGCCAACCTTAACTATATCATCAAATATTCCAACCATTGCTGCAGTTAAGCCATATACACCGTTGGAGTTACAGGGAAGGGATATCTATATAAGGGAAGGTTGTTCAAACTGTCACTCGCAAACGGTAAGGCCATTCCGTTCAGAAACGGAACGTTATGGTGAGTACAGCAAAGCAGGTGAGTTTGTGTACGATCACCCGTTTTTATGGGGATCGAAACGTACCGGTCCGGATCTGGCCCGCGAGGGTGGCAAGTACGGCAATGCCTGGCATTACAATCACCTGATGGATCCGCGCCTCATGTCGCCGGGAAGTATCATGCCTAATTACGATTGGTTATTAACCCAAAATTTGGATACGGCTACTACCGCGGCTAAGATCAAAGCCATGCGCACGCTCGGCGTTCCGTATCCCGAAGGTTATGAAAAAATAGCCAATGCCGACCTCGCCAAACAAGAAAAACAAATTGCCGATAACCTGTACAATGATCACATCAAGGTTAAAAACAATAAAGAGATCATTGCGGTGATAGCTTACCTGCAACGTTTGGGCACCGATATCAAAGCAAATAAAACTGCTGCTAAATAAAAAGCCATGTTTAAACAATTCACAGAAAACGTTTCGGGTACCCAGGCGTACCTGTTGTTCTCGCTCGGTATTTTCCTCGTATTTTTTATAGTAGTAGCCGTTCTGCTTTTCAGGCTCAGGAAACAACATGTAGACCATATGAGCGAACTGCCCTTAAATGATAGTCAAGGCGAATCACTTAATACCTACAATTTATGAAATACTTCCGCCTGCTAATTTTAATTGTACTGATAGTATCGGTACAACCCGCCATGGCCGAAGACGATGGCCTGATCCCGGCAAAACTCATGAACGAAATAGGGTATGGGGCCATTATAGGCATGCTGGCATTATTCATCTTGTCAATGCTGGTGCTGTTACGCGCTCTCAAAGCTTTAACGCGCTTAACCCTAAAATCACAAGGGTATACCGAAGAGCAGATCATTGCCGAACTGAAGCCTGCCAAAAAAGCTAAAAAACCTAAAGGCGAGGTTTGGAATAAGCTGCTCTCGCTGAGGCCGCTATCCGAAGAAAGTGAATTAATTATTGAGCACGATTACGATGGGATCCAGGAGTTGGATAACCCCATACCGGGCTGGTTTATGTACCTGTTTTATATCACCATTATTTTTGCGGTGGGGTACATTTTAACTTATCACGTATTTGGCTTCGGTCAGTTGCAATATGATGAGTACAAAACCGAAATGGCGCAGGCCGATATCGCCAAGCAACAATACCTGAGCAAAGCCGCCAACCGTGTTGATGAAAATACAGTTAAGCTGGTAACAGATGCTACCGTTTTAGCTTCGGGGCAGGCCATATTTAAACAAAGCTGCGTGCCCTGCCACGGCGATCATGCCCAGGGCGTAGTTGGCCCCAACCTTACCGACGATTATTGGCTGCACGGCGGTAAAATAAACGACGTATTCAAAACCATCAAATACGGCGTGCAGGCCAAAGGTATGCCGACCTGGGAAAAACAGTTATCGCCTAAACAGATCTCGGATGTAGCCAACTACATCAAATCGTTGCATGGTACTAACCCCGCCGGAGCAAAAGAGCCGCAGGGCGAAAAGGAAACAGATAACATCGGCACAAAAGATAAAGCGACAGCAAAACTATAACGATCATGAACGGCTTACTGGCGGCAAAGGATACCGGGAAAAGGCAATGGATGTACCCGCAGGTGCGTAAAGGCAGGTTTTACAAATGGCGAAGCTGGCTAAGTTACTTTTACCTGTTATTCTTTTTCGCCGGGCCGTTTTTGCGGGTGGGTGGCAGGCCGCTGTTGCTGCTTAATGTTATCGACAGGCAGTTTGTACTGTTTGGTCGGGTTTTTTGGCCGCAGGATATCTTCCTGTTTGTGCTGGCATCATTAGTGTTTTTGGTTTGCGTGGTGATATTCACAATTGCGTTTGGCCGTATTTTTTGCGGGTGGATATGCCCGCAAACCATTTTTATGGAGATGGTTTTCCGGAAGATAGAGATCTGGATTGAGGGAGATGCCAACAAACGCAAAAAGCTGGATGCCGGGGGATGGACACGGGAAAAGATCACCAAAAAAATAAGTAAGCATGCCATATTTGTGCTTATCTCGTTTCTTATAGCCAATACTTTCCTCGCCTACATTGTCGGCAGCGAAAATTTGATCAGGATAATTACCGAGCCTGTAGCAGCGCATTGGGTTGGCTTTATCAGTATCTGGGTTTTTACCATTGTGTTTTATTTAGTTTACAGCCAGGTACGTGAGTTGGTTTGTACACTTATTTGTCCTTACGGCAGGTTGCAAAGCGTTTTGATAGATCAGCATACACTGGTAGTGGCTTACGATGAGGTACGCGGCGAACCAAGGGGCAAACTAAGTAAAGTAGCGGATCCCTTTAACCTGAAAGGAGATTGTGTAGACTGTAGCCTTTGCGTAGCCGTTTGCCCTACAGGTATCGATATCCGTAAGGGAACCCAAATAGAATGCATCAACTGCACAGCCTGCATCGACGCCTGCGACCAGGTGATGGATAAAATAGGCAAGCCCCGTAACCTGATAGGCTACTTCTCCGAAAACATGATCCGCCTTAAAGAGAAACCAACTTTTACCGGCAGGATGATGGCCTATACCGCGGTGATAGCCGTTTTAACAAGCGTGCTAAGCTATTTTATCTTCAGCCGTACAGATATGGATTTAACAGTTATGCGAAGTGCCGGGATGCTTTATCAGCAGCAGCCGGGCGGTTACATCAGCAATATTTATAACGCCGAGATCATCAATAAAACAGATAAGGACAAAACAATAACTATTATACCCGATGACCCATCCGTCAAAATAAAATACATTCAGGCACCCGGTGTTATCGGCAAAGGCGGAACAGAAAAGACAGTCTTTTTCGTGATGCTACCGGCATCGCAGATCCATACCGCCAAAACCAGGATCCGCTTAAAGCTGGTAGTTAACCACCAGATGATCCAAACAGTAAGCACCAACTTTATAGGGCCAACAAATGATTAAACAAATGAATTGGGGAAAAGGAATTATAGCAGGGATGGTGGTTTTTATGCTGTTCATCCTGAGCATGTGTATCTATATGTTTACCGTACCGGTTGATGATTACGATCACCAATACTACGAAAAAGGGATGAGCTTTAACCATGACCATGACCGTGAAGAACAGGTAATAAAAGATCATGCCGAACCGGTAATAACACAAGCCGGCGAGCAACTCCGATTTGTATTTGCGGGGCCTATGAGCGGAAAAATAAGCTTCATGAGGCCTTCGGATAAAACGCAGGACCGATTATTTAAACTCGATAACACGGGTAAAAACTCCGCAGATATCAATTTGCAAGGTATGGCCAAAGGCCCGTGGCAATTAACGCTGGAGTGGGAGAGCGGCCATAAAGCTTACCTGTACCATAAGGAAGTATTTATAAAATGAGCAACAACGAGATCGCGTTTTTTATTGGCC
Source organism: Mucilaginibacter sp. CAU 1740 (assembly GCF_039839285.1). Lineage (NCBI taxonomy): Bacteria > Pseudomonadati > Bacteroidota > Sphingobacteriia > Sphingobacteriales > Sphingobacteriaceae > Mucilaginibacter > Mucilaginibacter sp. CAU 1740. The sequence continues at coordinate 182,161 of NZ_JBDOQS010000007.1, forward strand.
TGTTTGGCAGTGTGCATTGCATAGGCATGTGCGGTCCGCTGGCTTTTGCCGTGCCTGTTTCGCAAAACCGCTGGTGGTATGTTGTAGCTGATAAATTGTTGTACAATACAGGTAGGGTAATTACCTATACTTTTTTAGGATTGCTGATTGGTTTTGTAGGTAAACAGCTATGGCTTTACAATTTGCAACAAGGTGTAAGCCTGATCAGCGGTATGCTGATCATTACGGCCGGTTTTTCGCGCTTGTTTAAACTACAAATAACGGGCTTAAAGTTTACACCTCACTTATTAAAGCCGGTTAACAGGCTTTTGCAATATGCTTTGCAACACCGTGCAGGGCATTTGGTTATTGGATTGCTTAACGGTTTTTTGCCTTGCGGTTTTGTGTACCTGGCCTTGGTTGGTGCTGTTAATACCTCGTCGCCCGCAAACGCGGCAAGTTATATGTTTTGGTTTGGCGTAGGTACATTTCCGTTGATGCTGGCGGCTACCATCAGCTCAGGCTTTGTGGGGCCGGTTGTTAGGCGGAGGGTAAATCGCGCTATGCCTTATTTGATGGTGTGCCTGGGCTTTTGGTTTATTTTGAGGGGATTGAATTTGGATATACCGTATTTAAGTCCTGCTAAGCAATCGTCTTCGGTTGGTGTGTGTCGATGAATTTTAAGGACACAAAGTTGCGAAGGAGGCAAATTTTTTGGTTGGATTGTTTAAGATTTTAGGCACGCAAAGGCGCGAAGACGCAAAGTTTTTTGGGGTTGAATAGTTTGAGGTTTAAGTGCGCAAAGGTTGCGAAGACGCAAAGCTTTTGGTTTCCTACCTGATCAAAAGAATATGTCAGTTACCTCATAATATGTTAGTAGAAGGATGTTTCTCTGTCAGCAGGGAAGCTTCGGGTGAAAGCGGGCAGAACGATGGTGGCCTTGAGCGATGGGAGGGCATAGCTACTTTTTGCAGAAGCGTAGGGCTACGAGCGAACGCAGTGGGGCAAAATTTAGCAGCCCGTGGTTCTGCCCGGTTTGCAGGGTAAAGGCAAGCGTAGGGATAGTGCAGAGGCAAGCGCGCAAAGAAGCCTCCTGCTGACTTGACTTTTTGGGCACTTTTGTGTCAAGACAAAAGTGCCTGGCCCCGCCCGGCCAAGAGGGCGACCGCGTTAGTTTATAGCGAGATACTTGTTGTGAGCACTATCGTTTGTTGGTTACTTCTCACCCGCTTTTCTTTGTGGCCACGCGCTCATGCTAATCTATATCAGATTGCCATACTAAACAACTGCGTAGCCGGTTTATTAGCCCAAAGTCTGGCGTCAAGCGCCATACAAATATTGCGTAAAAAATTCTTGCCTTGGGGTGTTACTTTTAGCCCCCATGAGTTAAGTTCTATCAACCCATCATCAGCCAATGGTTGCAGTCTTTCAATCCCATCAAGTAATGCTTCGCATGGTTCAGTGTGATGGTTCCAGTTGGTTTGTCCTTTGCACATAATATCCTGGATATGCCTGCGTACTACCATATCGTCATAAGTTAACAGGTGGCCTTTAAAAACAGGCAGTTCGCCGTTTTTTACCAGCTCCAGGTATTCTTCAACAACTTTTACATTTTGGGCGAATGCATACTGCGAATCGCTGATGGATGATACACCCAGTCCAACCAGTAATTGAGTATGCTGATGCGTATAGCCCATAAAATTTCGATGCAGGTTACCCGCCTGCTCGGCCAGCAGCAACTCATCGCCCGGTAAGGCGAAATGATCCATTCCAACTTCAAGATATCCATAATGTTTTAACAGCGACCGGCCAACTTCATATAGCTTAGTTTTTAACCTTGCATCAGGCAAGTCAATTTCAGTAAATCGGCGCTGACCAGGTTTTATCCATGGTACATGTGCGTAGCTATAAAATGCTATCCTGTCGGGTTTTAAAGCGGCTACCTCCTGTAGGGTTGTTGCCAAACCTGCTAATGTTTGTAAAGGCAAGCCATAGATGAGATCATAATTTATAGAGGTGTAGCCGATGCGCCGGGCCTGACCGGTAACCGCGCGCACCTGTTCAATACTTTGCTGGCGATTAATGATAAACTGAACTTTAGGGTCGAAATCCTGGATGCCCAGGCTCAACCTCCGGAAGCCGAGGTCATATAAAGCCTGTAGATGATCTACTGTAGTATTGGCCGGGTGGGCTTCAAAGCTAAAGGAAGCGTCCGAATGAATTTCAGCGTGCAGCAAAATGGCACTTATTAAAGCTTTCAAATTAGCCGGACTAAAAAATGTAGGCGTCCCTCCACCCAAGTGAATCTCCCGGATAACCGGCTTTTTGCCAAAAATATTTTTGTACATCGCCCATTCCAGTAGCAGCGCTTTAATGTATGGTTCTTCAACCCGGTGGTTTTTGGTGATGCGGGTATTGCAGCCGCAATAGGTACACAGGTTTTCGCAAAAAGGTAAGTGGATGTATATGCTGATACCTTCCTGCGCGTTACTTTCATCGAATGAACGCTTTACTGTTTTTATCCATTCCCCTTTATCAAACGCAGCGTTGTCCCAGTATGGCATGGTTGGGTAACTGGTGTAGCGTGGCGCGGCTACGTTGTATTTGGCAGTGAGTGATTGTTCCATAAGATTAAATTTTAATGGCCGTTGGCAGGGTAACGCGGCAGCTATTGGCACAAGCGCAGTTGTCGCCGGTGCATTTATTTTGCTGCCATTGGTCGAGGTTGCGGATGGTTTTATCGGCTATTTCCTGCAGGGCTTCTTTGGTTAAATAGGCCTGGTGAGGGGTTATCAGTACGTTAGGATAGTTTAATAAACTATGCAGCAATGGGTCTTTCACCTCGTCATTTTCATGATCTTCAAAAAATAATCCTTTCTCAAATTCATAAACATCTAGGCCGAGGTAGCCGATTTTACCGCTTTTTAGGGCAGCTATGGCATCAGTAGTCCTGATAAGCGCTCCGCGCGATGTATTGATCAGCATCACGCAGTTCTTCATCCGGTTGATGGTGTCGTTTTTGATGAGGTGTTTAGTGGCAGTTGTAAGCGGCAAATGAAGAGAGATGATATCGGCATTAGCCAGCAACTCATCTAAAGTTACCGATGTAATATGCTCTGCATCCGCCGGAAAGAAAGGATCGTATGCGATAACATTGCAGCTAAGCCCGTTAAAGATCCTCGCGGCAGCTTTGCCTGTATTGCCCAAGCCTATTAGCCCAACAGTTTTACCTGCAAAATTAAAACCTATCAGTTCGTCGTTCCTGAAATCAAAATAATGGCTATGCTTATCGGCCCTGATAATTTGCCGGTTCAGCGCGAAAGCCAGCGCTACGGCATGCTCAGCAATAGCCTGGGGCGAATAGGATGGAACGTTGGCAATACTGATGCCATAGGTGGCGGCGACCTGCTTGTCAATATGATCTGTTCCGGTAGAACGGGTAATGATCAGTTTAACACCATAGCCTGCCAATTGCTCAATAACCGGGGCCGACAAATCATCGTTGGTAAAAACAATTACAGCGTCTTTTCCCTCAGCAAACACAGCTGTATCGGCGCTTAGGGAATTTGATATTAAGGTAATATCGTGCTTTTTTTGGTTGGCTTTGGCCAAAAATTCCTTCTCGAAGGGTTTAATACTGTAGGCTACCGCTTTCATTCGCAATAATTTAATGTAAACAAAATTAAGCCCGGTACTATGCCCTATGAATGAGCCGCGTCAGCCCGAAAAGTGATGTTGATCAGTTTCTCATTTTTGTAAGACGGGTTATATCCAAAATAGTTATCACACTCCCTTTTTTATCAATCAAGCCTTCATCCTTAAAATCAGATAAGGTACGGCTTACTGTTTCTGTTGCCATACCAGCCATTGCGGCCAGGTCTTCCCGTGAGATCTTGAAACTTTCAGTATCATCGGTGTATTGTTTTTGCAGCCTCAACATCGCCTCGGCCATCCGCTTGCGCACCGAATGATAGGCCAGCTGTAGTAACTGTTCTTCTTTTTCGCGTATGTTGTTGGCCAGCAGGCGGATAAATTCGCGCGCTACATCGGGGTATAAATTCAATAATTCATCCAGCTGATCTTTTGGGATGAGGCAGAGCAGGCTATCCTCCAGTGCGGTAGCTGTTTCGCTGTAGGGTTCGTTAGCTAAAAAGGAGTGGATGCCGATGTATTCTTCGGCGGTGTAGATGCCGGTCATCAGTTCTCGGCCATCTTCGGCCATTTTAGTGGTTTTGATGCGGCCTTTTATCACCAGGTAAAGGCCGTTACCTTTATCGCCCTCGTAGTAAATTACCTGGTTCTTTTTAAACTGCCGGGATTTGCGTTCTTCAATTACCCGTTTTAACTCGGTAAGCCCCTTGTTTTTAGCCAGCAGCACATTCAGGTTATCCAGCGATCTGCTGTAAAAAGTTTGCTGTGCTTCCTTCTTTTTCAACCTGCTTTCAACCGCGTTCAGCAGTTCTATATCATCAAAAGGTTTGGTCAGGTAATCGTCGGCACCCATTTCCATGCCTTTACGCAGGTCAAGCCGTTCGGCTTTGGCTGTTAAAAATATAAAAGGGATGGCAGCCGTTGCCGGGTTTTTATTCAGCATGTATAATACGCCGTAGCCATCAAGCTCTGGCATCATAATATCGCATAAAATAATATCGGGGATGTGATTGGTTGCTAATTCTACGCCGTGGCGGCCGTTAGCTGCTTCCAACACGTTGTAACCGGCAAGTTGCAGGATCTCAACTACGTTTTCGCGGATATCGGTGTTATCTTCAATAATTAGTATCTTTTTACTCATTGTTAGGGGAATGAAATGGTGAATAGGGTGCCTTTATTAACACTGCTTTTAAAAGCTACGTTACCGTTCATGAGGCGTACATAGCGGGCAACAATATGTAACCCCAGCCCGGTACCCGGAATGCTGCCGGTGTTGTGCGCCCTGAAAAACGCTTCGAATAAATGTTTCTGATCCGCCTCGGGGATACCTATGCCGTTATCTTTTATGGTGATGCTGCAGCCGTTTTTGCTCAACTCAGTATTAAACTCGATAAAAGTATTTTCGCCCGAGTATTTGATGGCGTTGGCTATGAGGTTGATGATGCAGTTTTTAAGCAGGTTAAGGTCCAGGTTAACTTTGCTGTTGCTGCCGGTGTGCTGGTAAATGATGTTCTGATCTTTTTTGGCTATCAGCTGCATCTCTTCGGTGATCTCCTCAGCCAGTTTAACCAGGTCGAAGGTGGTAATAGATGGCTCAACGCGACCGGCTTCCAGCTTTTCATGCGAAAGGAAATCATTTAAAATGGTAGTGAGATTACCCACCGCGTTCTTGATCTTGCTTACATGCTTGCTGATATTTTTGCCTGGCGATTGCCCTGCGTATTTTTCAATAAGCGAGGCCGAAAGCTGTACAGCGCTTAAAGGCGTACGGAACTCGTGCGATGCCATCGAAACAAAACGGCTTTTTAGCTGACCGAGTTCTTTTTCTTTTTCCAACGAGATGCTTACTTCCTCTTTTGCTATCTCCAGTTCTTTAACCGATAGGCGGAGCGATTGGGTGCGCTCTTCCACCACATCTTCCAAATGGGCAGCGTACTCTTTCAGGCGATCTTCTGCTTCCTTTTCGCGGCTTAGGTCATGAATAAAACCCGTGTATATTTTGCGCCCGGAATATCTTACTTCACTAACTGCCAGGCGAAAGGGAAAAACGGTGCCATCTTTCCGCAAACCGGTAACCTCCCTGCCAATGCCGATGATATGCGCCCGGCCGGTATGCTGGTAACGGTTGATATATTCATCGTGTTGTTGCTGATCGGGCGGAGGCATCAGTACCGATACATTTTTACCGGTTACCTCGGCCGGGGTGTATTGAAAAAGTTTGCAGGCCGAAGGGTTAATGGATTCTATCAATCCACGTTCATCAATGGTGATGATGCCATCTATAGCATTTTCAATAATCGCGTTCAGCAATGCCGCACTTTCCATATAAACCGGTAGCCATTTCAGGTGGCAAACAAATATCAATTAGCTGCGGCAGGCAGGGAATAATGATATTCAGTTTAAAAAGTGATATTCGTCATTTTTTAAACTGAATGTTTTGATAGGCGGTGGATGTAAAAGCAGAAATCAATTTAAGCGCATTGGGCCACAAACAGGTCAAAATCCCGACGTAGCGCGTTTACTGATTCCTGTAGCGCTACACATTCGTTATTTAGCGTGTCAAAAATTTTGAGGGTATTATCGATGGTATCTTCACACATCATTTCCTGTGTTAAGCGTATATCGTTCTCACGGATGATGACTCTTAATTTTTCGATATGATTTTTACGGATGATCATGCGGCTTTTAAAGTACCCGGCCTTTTCCAAAACATCAGCATCAGTAGTTTCTTCCGCTATTTCATCCAGTTGCTCTTGCAGCATGAATAGTTCAAAATGATAAAAATCCAGTCTTCGCAGCCAATCCTGGTGAAGGAGGGTGGGTTGTTTTATACTGATTTGTTCCATGTTGTAATGGTACCGATCATCTGTTTGAAAAAAAATGACTTTCGTCACCTTTTTTATTGATTTGTATCATTAATTAAAAAATTGCCCTTTACGCAACAAAGGCCGTGCTGTATTTGCCCGGCCTTTTAATAGTTTTATTATAAACTTATCACATTACTTTATCCGATATCCAACGCCTATGCCAAGTACCCAGGGCCTGATCTTTACATCCGCAGCAATGTTTTGCAATACCGGTGCTAACGCCTGGTTGCTCGCAGGTGTTAAATTAGCCGCGTTCACCGTTGCGTTTGTATTAAGAAAAAGCTTTTTTAGGTCGATATTAAGAAATACTGTTTTGCTGATATCGTAATCAATACCTGCCTGCGCCGCGAACGAGAATTTATTTTGATAATCTATGCCTTGTACAACCGGCCCCTTATCGGCATTGTAAAATATAGTGTAGTTGGCCCCAGCGCCAATATAAGGTTTAAATGCTGTGCCTGTAGGCAGGTGATATTGCAGGGTTAAGGTTGGGGGCAATAACCAAACCTTGCCAAGGTTAACATCGGCAGATGAGCCGCCACCAATAGCTGTGAGGTTTGAACCCTGCGTTTTTACTTTGTGCTTTGAGGTACCGAGGATCAGTTCGGCCGAAAAGTTTTTGGCGAAGAAATAGGTGATATCCAGTTCGGGCACATAGGCGTTGCTGATATTGATATCGCCACCAATAACACCAATTTTAGCGCTTTCTTGTGGTAATATGCCGATAGCGCGCAAGCGGATATCCCACTCATTTTTTTGCTGTGCAAAAGTGTTTAAGCCACAAAACAGGCACAGGGTCAGTACGCATAGTTTTAAAGTTTTCATAATATATCAGATTTAATTATGGCTCAAAACTATGCGGGCTACCTTGGTGGTTGCATGATGTTAAGCAGCCTATGTGCTGATGTTGATCATTGTTGTATGGGCTAAAAATGCATCTACATAAAGTATTTAAATAATCAATGATGAGGGTTTTAATTTTTCAAAACCCTCATCATATCGCAGTAAATCAACTTCGCGTAACCTTGCGGCTTTATTATTCATTATAACTTTATGATCATTTATCAGCATTTTACTTTTGATGCCGCGCACTTTTTACCGCATGTACCCGAAGGGCATAAATGTCGCAACCTGCATGGGCATACCTATCACCTTACACTTTATATAGAAGGTGAAATTTTGGAAAAGGAGGGCTGGATTTTGGATTTCTCAGATTTGAAAGATGTTGCCATGCCGGTGATAGGTTTACTTGACCATACGTTGCTGAATAACATTGATGGCCTTGAAAACCCAACAGCCGAGCTTTTGGCTAAATGGATGTGGCGGAAGCTAACTCCCGAATTACCCGGTTTAAAGCGGATAGAGCTTAAAGAAACGCCTGCTTCTGGTGTGATATACGAGGGAGAATAACAATTCGTTTAACCATCATTATTTAACGCGGCAAAATCAGCCAGTTTTGTGGTGTCAAATAATCACAACCTTAAACATGAAAACACTGCTTGTTGCTACCGATTTTTCAGCCAATGCAAGGCATGCCGCTGAATATGGCTATCACCTGGCCAAACAGATCAAAGCCGATGTTGTACTGTGTAACGCTGTTATTGTCCCTGCCGAAATACCTCAATCGGGCTTGGTGGTATGGCCAATGGATGATTTGGAAATGCTGCTTCAGGATAGCACAAGCCAATTGGCAATTGAGAAACTACACCTCGAAGCCATGGCTCATTCCGACATGTTTAAGCCGGGGATATCTGTCATTAACGAATCGGGGGTAGTTACCGATATTGTAGATGGGTTTGCGGCAAACAACCCCATATCAATGGTGATAATGGGCACGCACGGCGGCGGCATGAGTAGTTTTCTAATAGGTAACCACGCCAAAAATATGATCGAAGCTACAACCAAACCGCTATTACTCATCTCGCCCGAAACAAAGCTTCTTCCTGTAAAAAAAATAGCTTTCGCTACGGATTTTGCCAATCCTGATGAGGACATGGAAAGCCTGTTTGATCTCATCCCTTTCGCTAAAGTGTTAGGTGCCGAGATCCTGCTTACTCATATCCACGAGGAGGAACAGGTTAGCCACGAAGTTAAACAAGCGATAACCCATTTCATGACCGAAATATCCAACAAAGCAAACTACCCGCAAATATACTATCGTAGTGTGCAGAACAGCCATATAGAGGAAGGGCTAAGCTGGATCTGCGAGCATGGGCATGTTGATATGCTGGTGATGGTTCACCGCCCGCATAATTTTATTTACCGGTTGATAAAAAGCAGCTACAGCGAAGAAATGGCGGGCAGACTTGATATCCCCTTATTAGTGCTGGCTGCTAAAAAGTAACCTTAATAAAATGTAAACGCGGCCTGGTTATCTGTAACCAGGCCGCGTTTTTTGCTATATATTTCTATTGAACTTTTACCGATGATATAACATCATTAGCGCTTGGACTTAAAGTACTTAAGTTTGATTTGTCGCCGGTTATCGTCCATGAAGTGCCGCTGAAATTATCGTCGGAATATAAAATCACAGTCCGGCCTGGCGGAACTTTTACCGATGATGCCCAATCGTTAGGGACGCCTTTAGCTGCCAGTTGTGATAGGGTATAGGTGCCCACCTGTAGGGGCTGGCCCATCCCGCCAACATAATTGTTGCCCTCGTAAAAAATAACTCCATTAAACGGTGTAGGCTCTGCAGTGGTGTAGGGAATCTGTCCTTTTAGCATTTTACCGCCGTCGTTCACCAGCCTCAGGTAAAAATCTGATGATACGTGGGTGCCGTCGGCATCAAGCGTTAAAAAGTATTTTCCTGTGGGGATCATCGAGGCATCTTCGGCTACTTTAAAAATAGATGTAGCTTCGTTCAACTCGTCAAACATGGCTATGTAGGCGCTCGGTACGCCAGCGTTTTTAAACGTGGCAAATTGCGCCCATAAAAAATCGCCATGGTTACGCGGGAATTGATTTTGGGGTGATGCCGCGCCATTGGTATTATAAAACGCCGTTCCCGGATATGCGCAGGGTTGATAATCCATTCCGTTGGCGTTACAAAAATCACGGTCGCCGGTTACCCATGGCGCATAGCTGGCATCAACCGCCCTGCCAACAGCCCAGCCCGATATCATATTAAAAGCCTTATAAGCATCAATAAAACCGGCTTTCGAATCGCCTGTGCCGGTACGCCACTGGCCCGGAACAGAACCAATTACATAGCACCCCTGCGCCTTAAACCAATTGATGAGATCGAGCGCGTCTGTTACGCTTGATGGGTGGCTTGCATAGCCCAAGCCGTAAATACACACTACCGGTTTACCATTTTGTTTGGCATAAGCGCTTGAATTGAGTAGGTTAAGGCTGCCTACGATGGTATTTGTCCAATCGGTTTTTAAAACGGCGAGGTTGCCCCAGCCAGATACATCATACATTATATAAAACTTGCGGCTGTAGGTTTGTGCCGCGGTTTTAACCTTGGTAGCCATGCCATCGCGTTGTGCTTTAATGCTGCTTCCGGGCGTAATTTCATTGGCAAAGCGTTGCAGCGCGGCGCAGTCGATGCCATATTGCTGCATCCACTGAAAATGGGTATTAACTGTTGATTGATCGTAGGAGGAGAACATTTTAGCGGGCTGTCCATTACCTAAATTACCGGTGTAACCAAGTTGTCCTACACCGGCCTGGCTAAACGGAGTACCCGAATAAGTGTTGGCATATTCCCTGGTATCGGGCCACATTTCCAGGTTATCGTGCCCCCAGGCATTTACCGGCGAGCCATCACCGGCGGCAGAGAACCATCCCTGGTAGCCCACGGTGATCTTACCAACCACATCGCCCACCGGCGATCCGAAAATTTCGCTTTTTGAACCGGATGCATCGGTTGGTTTAACCTGCAGTTTATTTTTTGTGCAGCTGAAGCTTAACGGCAGTACAGCTGCCATCATGATAATTAAGTTTTTCTTCATAAGGTAATAATTGGTGCCATAACGGCTTTTAATTGGTTTTGGTTTATAACAATAAGGCGGCCATCAAACCTTTTTATAGCCGCAGTTTGGAGTTGTTTGGTTTTTAGCTATTTATCCATAGGCATGTGTTTTAATTAAACTTGATGATGTTAATTGGGTGTTTTGATTTTGGGGAAGCTTGTGATAGATGTGTTATTGTTTTCGTTTCAGTGTTGGTATCTATTTTGGTGGTTTTTTGACGAAAACAAATTTCTTTTCAGGAATTAATTTTTATTTAATTCTGAATTAGAAATTAATTAATCTGAATTTTTTTCAGGAATAGGCCGAGAAATAGCTAAGACTTATAGAAAAGTTTATCGTTTGATAAATAGAACACAAAGAACTTTGAAATTAAAAGTAAATTAGTAATTTTGCTTCATTAATACGGCAATTAAACATGCCGAACCTTTACCTTATTACAAATTCATCCAACGCCGGGTTAGTGAAAAGGGGATAGGGAGCATAATTTATAATTACTATGAGTGAGCAAACCAACATCTTTTACAATAGGTTCTCCTTTTTCTATCCCGTTGTGGATGTTTTCCTTAAACCTCAAAAGGAAAAATTATTTAGCGAAATAAATCTTCTGCCCAATGGCAGGCTATTGGAGATAGGCGTAGGTAACGGCGCTCATTTCTCGTTGTATAAAAAGCACCACATTACTGGTATAGATACATCCGAGGCAATGCTTAAAATAGCCCAACGAAACTGCCCCGGGAATATCCAGGTTTTGAAGATGGATGGTGCTGCCTTGTTGTTTGATGCCGATACGTTTGATTATGTTGTTCTTTCGCACGTTATAGCGGTGGTGGATGATCCCGACCAGTTGTTGAAAGAGGTGATGAGGGTATTGAAACCAAAAGGGAAGGTATTTATCCTTAATCATTTTACGCCCGATAACTGGCTTAACTATATCGACCGGGCCTTTAGCGCCATCGCGAAAAGACTTCATTTCAAATCATTTTTCCGTATAGGAGATGTTATTCCCGCCCAAAACTTCACGTTGCTAAAAGAGTACCCGTTTTGGTTATCCTATTTTAAACTTTTAATCTATCAAAAAAAATGAGGAAGATCTATATACTCATTGCCCTTGCCTTGCTTATCAGCTTATTCATTTATCTATTTTATCGAACAGAAAAAACATTGGTGACCGAGGTATTCATCAGGCTGATCTCCATAAATAATTATAGAAAATTAAAGGCCGGGGTACTACAAATGCTCCCTTTAAGTGATATTGTAGTTTACTCTTTGCCCGAAGCATTGTGGGTATTTTGCATTACACTTACCTCCCGCACTTATTATTTTGAATTTTATAAAAGGAGGATAGAGTGCCTGTATATCCCGCTTCTATTTTGTGTGGGACTTGAACTGTTACAGTTGGTACATATTACAAACGGCCGGTTTGATTTTATGGATATCGGTTTGTCGGCCGTTTTTTGGATCTTAGGCCGCTATATTTTACCCGGTAAAGCCGAAAAACATAACCTCATTACCCGACCAAACTTAAAAATGATGGTTTGCCTGGCCAGCTATGGTATAGTTTATTTAGCGCACGTTTTTAAATAACACAAACCCGCATGAACAAGATCAAAAAACATTTGGCAAGCTATAAATATTCGGTTAGAGGGATATTGGTAGCATTCAAGGGCGATCAGAACATGTTTTTTCACCTCATCGCCGCTATTGCTGTAGTTATCACAAACTGCTTGCTAAAGATCAGCCGGACAGAGTGGCTCATCACCATTATCCTCATTAGTTTGGCCTTGATGGCCGAGCTTTTCAATACCGCTATCGAAAAGCTGGCCGACTGTGTTACCCGGGAACAGGACCCACTAATTGCCCAGGTAAAAGATATAGCATCTGGCGCGGTATTGATAATTTGCGGCGGCGCTGTGGTATGCGCGCTTATTATCTATTTACCTTATATTTTGTAGCGTCACGATAAATGCCCGCCTTATACTTTCAACCCGCCAATTGTACTGAATAGCATCACACCAAGCACTATAGTTGTGATAACTACATAAAGCCAATCTTTCTCTAAACCAAAACCAAATAATGACAGCGCTATCCTCAAAACCGGGGTAGCTATCAAAACCATCACCCCAAACTGTATGATCCCTTTGGCATTGAACTGAAAAGTACTTGAAATAATGCCGCCGAAGGTGGTGTAGTTAGCATCCTCACCGGCAAAGTGATGATATGAAGGAATTGGTGCCGAACCATGCTGAATCAGAAACCAGATGCCGCCGAGCAATACGATACAACTCGCGGTTATTACACCGGTACGCAACAGGCGGCCTACAAGCAATTCGATGTCACGATCCCCAAGGCTTTTAGTTTTATTATTTGTGTTCATGATCTTCTCAATTAAAATTTGTGTTGAAATCCGTTATACATCATTTCGGCGGCTACAAAAACTATGGCCGCGCAGAAAATGTAGCGCAGCACTTTAGGGTCGAGCCGTTTCAATAGTTTCGCGCCTGTAAAAGCGCCGCCCAATACGCCCAGTACTACCGGGAAAGCGATAGCCGGATCCATATAGCCGCGTTGCAGGTAAACTACCGCGCTGGCCGCAGCAGTTACACCTATCATAAAATTGCTGGTAGTGGTGCTCACTTTAAAAGGAATGTGCATGGTGGAATCCATGGCCAATACCTTAAGCGCTCCTGAGCCAATTCCTAACAGGCCAGATAGCACTCCGGCCACAGTCATGATAGAAAACCCGGCGCCAACATTTTTAAGTTTATATTCAACCGGGCCATCAGCGGTTGGATAACTGCCGTTAAGTTTTAAAAATTGCGAAGTTTTGCTCCCTTCTGTAAGTGCAACCTGATTTTTCTTCCTTATGGTCATGGCTGCCGAAAAAAGCAGGATACAACCAAAAAGTATGGCGATGGTGTTGGTAGGGGTATACACCGCCAGCACCGCCCCAATAACCGCCCCAACAGTAGTGGCAATTTCCAGGAACATGCCTAAACGGATATTGGTGATGCCTTCTTTTACATAAGCGCTTGCTGCGCCCGATGAGTTGGCGATAGAAGCAAGCAGCGCCGCGCCGATGGCATAGCGGATATCTACATTGAATACCAGGGTTAACAAAGGTATTACAACTACGCCGCCGCCAAGGCCGGTTAATGAACCTACCAGCCCTGCCAGGTAGGCCCCGGCCAGTAATATCAGTGTGAAAGTTAATATAGTCATGGTTTTAATAATTATTCTTTAAAATTTCGGTGGTTACCTGGCGTGCGGCTTCCGCATCGCCTTTTAATATAGCATTGTAAAGGGCCTCATGCAGGTAGTGGCTCATGGCAAAGTGGTTTATGCCTTGCTTTTCGCGTTTCTCAAAAAAGTCGCGGATTATTACGGTGAAGCTGTGGTACAGATCGGCCAGTACGCTGTTTCCAGAAGCTTTTGCAACGGCGGAGTGAAAAGCCAGATCGGCCTCAATGCAGGGCAGTCGCTGTTCGGTCATGATGGCATCTTTACGTTGTTGAAGCCGTAAGCTAATTTCCTGAAGGTTATTTTCTGTACGATTTTTTGAAGCCAGTGTAGCTATTTCCAACTCAAGCATTTGGCGCACGGCGTTGATATCATCAAATGCGGCACGTTTTAAACGTTGGTCTATATTTTCAGAATCGGATATGGCATTTACAAATGTTCCTGATCCCTGTTGCACTGTTAATACCCCCGCATCAGCTAACGATTTGATAGCCTCACGAATGGATGAGCGCCCAACAGCATATAATTCCATCAGTTCAAACTCCGAAGGCATTTTATCACCCTCTTTCCATTTTCCGGCCGCAATATCGTTTTTGATAAGCCGGATAATTTTGTTGCTCAGTTTTTCTGCCATTGTTAAGTGATTTAACAATGCAAATATATGATGTTAAATTAAACATCTGATGTTTTAATTTAATTCTATTGTAATTTTTGAATTGGGGGGATGGTATAGGAAGTTTTTGGGAATTGGTGAGTATTGGTGTAGGGTAATGATTCATGAATTGGCAAGCGCAACTTATCGCGCGCATATTTACTCACCCCGACGTCGCTACACTTGTCACCCCTCTCTACGCTGCGCGTAAAGAGGGGGAGCTTGTTAGTGTTATTTTATGATACTCTTCCTAACCCTCTTTGCGGCTTGCCGGAGAGAGGGTGGTTCAGCGAAGCGTAGACCGGGTGAGTAAATGTCTGCATGCTATCTGAATGTTTTAAGCTCCTGAAAAGCAATGCCCTCAACCCCGACCGATCTGACTGGTAATAGTCCCGTCAGTAATCTTGTCATCATCAGCCAACAAAAACGCCTTAGACAATATCACAGATAGCCCCGAATCCCCTTCAAAGGGTATAAATAAATTTTCGGCGGGGCTTTTCTGGCTTCTGTCCGGAACTATACATAGATATTGATCGTTAGGTTCCATGAGGATGTTGGTACTGCCGATATGGATTTTGTAGGTGCGCAGTTTCCCTTTTACTACAACAAATTTATCCCTGATCTCGGTAACCTTGCTGATCTTTAATCGCGGAATTAAACCGGTGAGGATCTCTTTACGGTTTTTGGCCACTTCGGATAGGTCGCCAAAGGCGTAGCTTCTCCAATAATTGTTCAGGCTTGGTATCCCGCCCGAATCGTACCAGTTAGGGTCGTTGCCTACGCTGGCTACGCCAACAAACAGGTCAACATCGCGCATTATTTCGGAAAAGGGCAGGGTAGGCACATCTACCAGGTTAACAACGTTACCATCGCTATTGATAAACCTCACCTGGTCGGTTGCTACATAGTTCCAGATGCCGGTTTCGTTAAAGGCATTGTCGGCATTAACCTCGTTTATCCAGTATTGCGCTTTTAAGCCATACTCGGGTAAGCTTATTTCGGCTGTGCCGTTATCGCGGCCATTATCAAACGCGCCCATCAGCGCATACTTCCAGCCCCGTGCTTTGGTAAGGGTGTTAAACTGGTGCTGCTTTAATATGTGAGCAGCCATACGGTTGCTGTATGTTCGGGTATTGAGTTCGGCTTCGGTAAGCAGGTAAACCTCGCGAAAGGCTTGCTTTAAAGCCTGTTTTATCTGGTGCCGCGTTAAAAAATCGCGCCATTTTTTTACTTCGGCAACCGGTACCAGGGCGGGGTGCCATAAAGATAGCTCAGCGTTTTCGGTAAGGATAACAGGATTACCTTCAATATCAACCCATTGCCCATCC
The DNA here is from genome assembly GCF_039839285.1 of Mucilaginibacter sp. CAU 1740. Taxonomy (NCBI): domain Bacteria; kingdom Pseudomonadati; phylum Bacteroidota; class Sphingobacteriia; order Sphingobacteriales; family Sphingobacteriaceae; genus Mucilaginibacter; species Mucilaginibacter sp. CAU 1740. The sequence goes on from NZ_JBDOQS010000007.1 coordinate 197,855, forward strand.
AGGTAAATCATGGTTACCGGTTGATCATTTTGGGTTACATCCCAGATAATTTGCCGGGTTAAAAAACACATCAAACCATGATCAACAAAAAACTCTTTAAACGCGGCGTAAGTGAATTTGCGCCCGCTCCTGAACATGCGGTCAATCCGGTCGCGCTGGGCCGAGGTTGTTTGGTCTGCCTGTTTTTGGGTGTCTTTTATTTTTTTTAAACGGGCGGCATGCTTGTCTTTTACGGCGGCAGGTACGGTTTTTTGCTGGGTGCCATCGTCTTTGTACCAGTTAAGTTCAGATTTTCCGGCACCTGTTATCTTCAAAATACAGCTGAAATTTTCAAACTGATATTCGCGGGTGCCGTTAACAAGCCCGTGATCATCAACAGACATATCCTCAATTTCGTGGGTAGAAACACCGCGTTCTTTGGCCGCTTCTACCATGTACTTCTCTATCAGCTGCTGCGTGCTGGTTTGCTTAATGCGCAGTTTAAGGCGCGACAAATGTCCTATACCATCAAGCCCCTTCGATTTATAAAGCGCGAACAAGGCAGCGTTACCAACCGAGGCCGCCGCCGGCCCAACACCGGGCAACTTGCGGTAGCAACGCTCGGCCAGTTTGGCCATATTGTTCAGCGTTGCGTTATCATGAAAATTTGATCCCATCCACACAAAACCTTTTATAGCATCCATATTGATGGCGCTTAAAAAAGTAGCCGTGGTGTAGTTGTAAACCCTATTATCGTAGGTGTGGGTATGTGTGATAGTTTCTTCCTGTAAATCAATAACAAACTGAAACCAGTTGTTTAATACGGTCTTAAACTTATCCGCGCCGAGTTCTTTAAACAGGTTTTTAGTTTCCTGCAAATATTTGTTGGTTGGTTTGGAACCGGTAGCCTTTATCGCTTTGGCTATCAACTGGTACCAGATCAGTTTTTCGGCTTCGGGCATAGCTTGCACCATGTTATTGGCATATGCCGAAAACTTGTCTTCGCCTAAAAAGAATGTAGGTTTGATCTTTGCCACATGCCCAGCCGAACTAAAGATCAACTGATCTATTTTCTCAATGATTTTCAGCTTGTCTTTTTGATAATAGGTATTGTTAATTTCCTCAATTTTGGCTTTTAAACCGGTTAACGAGTTGGCCATTTTTTCGGAAACACCTGTTTTGCCATATTGATTGTTAAGCTGGTTAATCATTGGCGAAACAGGCCATCGGTTAAATGAATACCAATCCCAATTGTTATTTTCGTTAAATCCTTGGATGATACTTTCCAGGCCATCATCGTCAATAAGCAGTTTTGTTTTAAACAACTGCGTTAAGTACGCGGTTTGAACTTCTTGTATTTGATATGCCTTATCGGAATGTGAATAAGAGTGTCCACGATTTTTAAAATAAACGTTAAGCTTGTGGATGCAATAAGTGATGAATGTTATTTTCTTTTGATCATCCCAAAGGGCAACTGTATTGGTGTAAACAGAAATTGTATTCAGCTTTACATTCCAAAAATACTCGGTGGTTTTAGCATATTCGGCATGCGAACTGCTGATCACTTCATCAAATTCATTAAGGGCCTGATGGGGAGTATCATTCACCGGTTGCGCGTTTTTGCTAAACGCGTTTTTTAGCTTATCAAAAATGCCCATACTCAGCCGCCAACCAATGGTGTTAATTTGATAAAGCTGATGCTGGTTTCGGCCCTCAGCGCTACTTCCTGGTTAAGATCTTCAGATTGTGTATTATCCACCAAAACAAAGAACGAATTGTTTTGAAAAGCATGCAGCGCAACATACACCTGCTTTTCGGCGTCGATGAGTTTTTTTGTTTTGAGTTTAAAGCCGTTAAGCGTTTTTTCGGCGTCTGATGGTTCAACAAGCCCTTTAAAGTATTCGGGCAATTTGCTGTTGTACAGGTGCACCTCTTTAACTACCCGCGAGGTAATGATATCTCGCACGGTAACCATGTTGGTTTCAAATTCAAGGTCGAGTTCCTGCAGAATTTTGCCTGCGAAGGTTTCATCTTTGATAGTAATTACCATAACTACTTTTTGATAAGGTATTGATCAATGCTTAAATATATCACATTTATGGTTTTGGGCAAAATGTATTGGGTGGCAAATAGGGAAGATAACATGCCGCGCAATTACTCACCCGATCTACGCTCCGCTGGACCACCCTCTCTCCGGCAAGCCGCAAAGAGGGTTGAAAAAATATAATATAAATAGAAAAGTCCCCTCTTTACGCGCAGCGTAGAGAGGGGTGGCGAGCGAAGCAAAGCCGGGGTGAGTAAATCCGCGCTCCAAATCAACTCTCCCCAACACCGCTAATCATCCGCTCAATTTGATCCAGTTGTTCTTTGTTCAGCTTTTTCAGGTTTTGCTGACTTATAATGGTATTGTTAATTTGGATGTAGTTGTTTTGTTCGTTAATAACGGTTTGGGCTTGCTGTTTTTCTATCGCGCCAACCATTTCAAAATAAAGCCGGGCGGCTTTTACATCGCCGCTGCAGGCCTGCTTGCAAACACTGGCCAATACCGATGGGGTCATGTATTTAAATTGTTCCACCTCGGCAAGGTATTGAGGATGTGACTTATAGGTTGCAATGTGCCTGGCAACCGTTTGCCTGCTCAGGCCGGTTTCGCGGGCTATCATAAATTTAGGGGGCATGCATCCATTTTGGCTAATCAGTTTCGCGATGGCCCGGCCAATTACTTGATGGTTATGTTCCCAAACCTGGTCGTTTGTGTTCTTGTCAACTATCCCCGTTATTTTTTCGATAAAGCTGTCGCGTTCTTCGCCTTTTAAATGCCGCAGTTTTTCGGTCGAAATTTCTCCAAGGTAATCGCGTTCAGCAAGGTTAAGATGTTCAATATCGGCATGGGTGATCTTTGGTAAGCTCAATACATTGAGCACGTTCTGGTATGGCGAGGTTAAATCCGGTAAAGCATTTTCGGTTTGCATAAGGTTTGGTAATTTAGAAAAGTAAAGATAGGCAATTACTTACTTATTTACTAATATTTTTAGTATTTTTGCAGGTGTTGTCTGTTGTAAAAGATTAAGTAGTTTATTTTCAGATTTTTAACTTAATTATTGGGATAGCCTTACTGACAAATGGGGGTTAACGTCTGTTTTTATTTAAAATATTGATTTATAGGTAATTGGGTTAATGTTAACCCCGATTTCTGTTAACCCCTGTTACCCCCTGTGTTGCTGCCCGTTCGTTCAAAATTACCTATGTGTTGCAAGGTGCCTATGTTAAATCGGCGGTTCGCTGTTGTAATAATCATTAGGCTATTTAAGAACAGTGATGTTATATTTGTTAGATGCCCGATGCAGCTGATTTTGTAGATCGTATTAAGAGTGCCTACACCAGGGAAGAACTGCCTGCCAAAACCCTATTGATAGGTGAGGGAAACCAGGCTAAAAAGCTTTTTTATATAGATAAGGGATGCTGCCGGTGCTGGTTCAATAACGATGGGGTAGAGGTTACTTTCCAATTCCTTTTTGAAGGGAGTTTCGCGTCGTCGTTCGAGAGCATGACCCTTGGCCAGCCCAGCTGGTACAGCATTGAAACCCTGGAACCAACCGTGGTGTACAGTGTGCCTCTGGAGCGTTTTAAAAATGCCCGGGAAAACAATCCCCTGGCTAAGGCATCATACATCCATTATATTGAGCAGCGGTTAATGGATTTTCAGAAACTGTTTGTAGCCCACATTAAAGATAGTCCTGAGAAAAGGTACCGGGAGTTGCTGGCCCATCATCCTGAAATTATCAGGCGGATCCCGCAGCATTATATCGCCTCGTTTCTGGGTATTACCTCAGTATCACTTAGCCGCATCCGTAACAGAAAATGATTAATTAACAATTGTTATCGTTAGGGGCTTTACATGGCCGGTAGCTTTGTGGAAACAAAAAACACCGCTATGAAACATACTGATGTATTAATTATAGGAGCAGGCCCGGTAGGCCTTACCCTGGCCTGCGAACTGGCCAGGCGCGACATATCATTCCGCATTATTGAACGCGCTAACGCCGCACCGCAAGGCTCGCGCGCCAAAGCCCTGCAACCACGCAGCCTGGAAATATTAAACGACTTAGGGATTGCCGAAGAGCTGATGGCCATGGGCACAACCGAACTCCCATACCGCAAATTTGCCGGGAACCAGTTACTGGGCGAAACGCCCCGTACCGGTTTTCCGCGAAACGACACCCGCTACCCCAAAACTTTATTACTACCACAGCCCGCGGTAGAAAATGCCCTGCGTAACAAACTGCAACACCTTGGCGGCAAGGTTGAATGGGCTACCGAACTGACAACTTTTACGCAAGATGCCAACGGTATTATCTGCCAATTGGAAAGCCCCAACAGCAAGCAAGATCTAAATTGCACGTACATGGTAGCCTGCGATGGCGGCAAAAGTGCTACCCGTAAAAAACTGGGGATCAATTTTGTTGGTGAAACCCATCAGCAGGAGCAGCTTTGGGTGGGCGATGTAACTGTTGCTGGCCTGAAACCCGATGCCTGGTACAACTGGTTAAGCCCCGTATATGGTATCGCATTCGCCCTGTTCCCGTTTAAAAACAGCAATACCTGGCAATTACAGGCCGTAGTGCCGCCAAATCCGGATGGCGATGTGCCAACTCCAACATTGGAGGCCTTCAACCAACTTTTTAAAGAACGTACGCAAATGGAAGGGGTAACCTTTACGGGCAGCACCTGGCAATCTGTTTACCGGGTAAACGTGCGCAGAGCCGAAACTTATAGGGTAGGCAATGCCTTTATAGCAGGCGATGCGGCACACGTACATTCAATTGCCGGGGGGATGGGCATGAATACAGGAATACAAGACGCATATAATTTAGGCTGGAAACTGGCGGCTGTAATTAAAGGCTATGCTGATGATCAACTATTAAACACTTACGAAGAGGAGCGGATCCCTATTGCCGACTGGCTACTGGAAACTACTTCGCAAAGGCAAAAGGTAATGATGGCCGGTGCAACCAGCGGCAAAAGTGGCTTTGAAAGCCTGGGCTCTGCTGATACTACACAACTGAAGCTAAATTACAGGGAAAATTCCCTTAACGGCGCAAGTATTATAACAATATCCGGTTTACAGGCAGGAGATCGTGCGCCTGATGTTCAGTTGACAGATGGAGAATGGCTGTCGGAATATCTGCGAGGAACTGAATGGAAAATGTTATTACTTGGGGTCGAAGTCCATGTTCAATTACCGGCATGGGTAAGGCTGATCAAAAAACAGGATGAGGCGCTTATTAACGCTTATGGTTTAACAGAAGGTGCCGTACTGATCAGGCCGGATGGTTATATAGCTTTGATTGGAGGTATAGCGCAGGTGCAAGCCTATTTAACAAGCGGTTTTACAAGCTAAACAATTGCGAATGCGATATTCCGATTCGTTACCCGTTCCCAACCCGCTGCATTTCATCGGCTGCGCCATTATTACGTTTAACCGTTTTGTAGGTTTTGCCAAAGCGGTAAGTGAACGCGAGCACCACTACACGGCTATCCCGCTTTATCTTAAAATATTCGGTAGCGTTCGGAAATTGCGTTAGGCCTTCCATAGCATTGGTGTAAAATATATCGCGCATACTCAACTTCAGGTTGGCTTTCTTTTTAAACATCGACATCCCGAGTCCCGCAGATAGCTGCCCGGTAGGGTATAGCAGTTCCTGCACGTCGTTACGGGCACGGGTGGTATAAAAGCCAGATAGCTCGCCGGTAAATCGTTTGCTAATGGTGAACTGGTTGCTGGCATTAAGGTTAAGCTGATTGATATCGGATGTGTAACGATTGCCATTAAAACCGCTTAGCTTTTTATAATTGTACAAGGCTTGGGCCGTAATTGTCCACCAGTTGGCGGGCGATGCCGTTATAGCCTCAGATAAGCCAATTATATATGTGCGCCCCACATTGCCCTGCGTGTACAATAAAATACCTGCAAGTGTAGGATCGCTTAAAAATATCTGCGAAAAGTAGTTGTTGATGTTGCTATACGATACCGTAGTGGTAAGCAGATTTTTGTATTGATGGCTCAGCTCCAGGTTCCAGCTGTATTGCGGCAAAATGTATGGATTACCCGTTTGGTAAGTGTATTTATTGATGATAAAATAAAACGGGTTAAGTGTTTGATAAGCTGGGCGGTCAATACGGCGACTTACGGTTAAAGTGAAGTTGTTGGCAGTATCGGCCTGGTAACTAAAATAACCGCTTGGGAAAAAGCTGCCGTAGTTACGCGAAAAAGCCGAATCTTTTTGCAGCAAGTTGCCCAGTTGATGGGCATGATAATCAGTATGTTCATAACGCAAACCAACCTGGTACGATATGGCCTTGTGCTTGCTTTCCCAAAGCGAGTACAAGGCATGGATGTTCTCGTTGTAAAGGAAATGGTTACTGCGGGTAAGGTCATCTGTCCATTGCCCCGAGCTGAAATTTTGATACCCGGCGGAGTTATCAGTACTGCTGCGTGCCGATTTCCAGCCGAGTTGCCATTGGCCATCATTTTGGGTTTTGAGTGTATAATCGGCCTTGCCAGTAAATATGTTGATGCCTGTAGGGATCTTGGCACGCGTTAATTCGTTATAACCACCTGTGATTTGCAGGCGATTGTTAAAATTCTGGTCGCTGGTAATATTATAGTGCAACCAATCGGCATCGGCGTTGATATCCTGCGTTTTGCTGATGGTATGGCGAAGGCTTAGACTTACCTGCCCGTTTTTAAAGCGACTATTATTGGCGTTATCGGTAGCGATCACAGAATCTGCCGCGCCGGTTGAGTTAAGCCAGCGCGCCGAGGCGGTATTATTACCCTCACGGTGAATAATGGTTCCGCCAAGTACAACGCCAAGAGTAGTTTTGGGCGAAACATCATAATCCAACCCTGTTTTTACTGTATTATTGAGCACCGTGCCGGTAAAGTGAGATGGCTGATCCAGCGTTGAAGTGATCGCCCCGCTTGCGTTGGTGTATTTGCGCAGCGCGTACAGATTGGTAAGATATTTTTGATCGCTGATATTATAATTAAAGAATGTATTTACGCGGCCTGCACGGTAATTGAGCACCAGCGTATTATTGGTTTTGAAATAAACACCCTGTGCCACCGTTGCCGAAACTGATCCGTTAAAGCCTTTCTGTCGGTTTTTTTTGGTTTTAATGTTGATGATCCCCGCGTTCCCATTGGCATCGTACCGGGCGGTGGGGTTGGCTATCAGCTCTATCTGTGCTACCTGGGTAGAACTCATGCTGCTAAGCAGGTTATTCAGATCGGCACCTGAAAGATAGGTTGGCTTGTCATCTATCATCACCAGTACCCCGGGTTTGCCCTGTAATGAAATGCCCCCGTTACGATCAACCATCACCCCCGGCGATTTCTCCAGCACTTCCAACACCGTAGCACCTACGTTGGTAACAGATGCATCTACATTAACGATCACCTTGCCCTGTTTTACTTCAACCGGCGGTGTTTTAGCAGTAACGCTTACCTCTTTCAATTGGGTATCAAAGGGCTGCATCCGGATGGTATCCTGTTTTACATTTTCGGCAATAGTATAGCTGCGCGTGGTTTGCGGCCTGTAACCCGTATAAGTTACGGTGAAACTAAATGCCCCTGTTGAAATGTTCTCAAAGCTGGCCCGACCGCTGGCGTTACTTACTACAAGGTTTACCTGTCTGTTATTCTGTACGAGCTTAACCGTGGCACCATCGGCCGGTTGGCTATTTTCTTTAAGCACTATCAGCGTAAAATGCTGAGCGAAACTTGTAACGGGCACCAATGCCAGTAAAAAAAGTAAAAGTGTACGGATCATTCAGTCAAACCTAATAATCATGTAAGATAATCAGTATGAGGCTGATGTTTATGATGTAATGGGTGAAAAATATGCGTGAAAATCACTTTTTTTATCGGGTTGTGTGTTAATCAAACCGGATAAATAAAAAGGTACCCCATTTAAGGGATACCTTTTATGTATTACCAATTTAACAGGTAATTAAGCTTGTATAAAAGCCAAAATATCGGCATTGATAGTTGCAGCCTCGGTAGTTGGCATACCATGCGGGAAACCCGGATACGAGATCAGCGTGCCGTTTTTTAACAACTTAACGGCTTTTGCACCCGAAATTGGGAAAGGAACTATCTGGTCGTCTTCGCCATGTAATACCAGTACCGGGATCTCAACGCTTTTCAGGTATTCGGTAAAATCAGTTTCTGAGAAAGCTTTGATGCCATCATGATGAGCCTTAACGCCACCCATCATGCCCTGACGCCACCAGTTGTCGCGCACGCCTTGCGAAATTTTAGCGCCTTCGCGGTTGTAGCCATAAAACGGAATAGTAAAATCCTGGAAAAACTGCGCCCTGTTAAAAGCGGTACCCTGGCGGATCTCATCAAAAACAGACAGCGGAACGCCATCGGGGTTGTTTTCAGTTTGTAACATTAACGGCGTAACTGCGCTTATTAAAACAGCCTTAGCCACGCGGTCTTTACCATATTGGGCAACGTATTTAATTACCTCACCACCACCGGTTGAGTGGCCTACGTGTACCGCGTTTTTAATATCGAGGTGTTCCATTAGTTGGGCTACGTCTGATGCGTAGTGTTCCATATCATGTCCCGAACCTGTTTGTGTTGAACGGCCATGGCCACGGCGGTCGTGCGCTATAACACGGAAGCCCTTTTCAACAAAAAACATTAGTTGCCCGTCCCAATCATCGCTTGATAGCGGCCAGCCGTGGTGAAATACGATAGGTTGACCAGTGCCCCAATCTTTGTAATAAATCTCTGTTCCGTCTTTTACTGTGAATTTCATGGTTGTAAATAGTTTGGTTTTTGTTTGATAGATTATTTGCTTGCCGCCTAAGTACTATTATTATGCCGCAATTTTAAGTTGTTGATATTTAATAGCTTAATTAATGTATTGGTTTTGATGCTCACGGTATATCGTTAATTTATGAAAACGGGTGATAAATACTGTGAGATTACACAACTTTTAATGCCGGTAATTCAAGAGATACGGGAGCGTGGGCGATCAATGATTTTATCTTTTGCATCAGCGCAAAATTAATTGTTAAAACGACACATTGAGGTTAACAAATTGCTCATCTTAGGAAATAATTCCTTAATATTGAAAATTAGAATCCCCTTTTAATTGTTAATGAGTGTTTTTAGTTCATTTACCGATGCAGAGTTACTGACTAAGCTACAACAGGGCGATGTTGGTGCTTTCACCGAAATTCACTCACGGTATTATGCGGTTCTTTACAGGCATGCACGGCAAAGGTTAGGGGATAGCGATGAAGTTCAGGACGTACTGCAGGAACTGTTTTCTTACTTATGGGATAACCGGGAAACCATCCATTTTACGGTTGGTTTATCAGCATATCTTTACACGGCGGTACGCAATAAAGTGATCAATGTTTATAGGCGAAACAAGTTAAAATACAATTACTTTGATTCGCTTCAGTCATTTATTGATAACGGTACCCCGGCTGCAGATCACAATATCAGGTTGAAGCAACTTACCGAAATTATAGAGGCAGAGGTTGAAAAGCTACCGCCCCAAATGCGATTGATATTTGAGATGAGCCGCAACCAACACCTTTCGCATCAACAAATAGCAAACGAACTTGATATTAGCGTACTTACTGTACGTAAACAGGTTCAAAACTCGCTTAAAATATTAAGGGTAAAATTAGGGACCTATCTTTTTTCATTTTTTTTATAATTCTTCTACTCCATAGCGCCTTTTCAATTGTCGTTGACATAATTAAAAGGAATTTCCCCTGCTTATGGATAAAAAGTACCTCGAAGATCTGTTAAAACGATATGATGAAGGCAATGCTTCTGATGAAGAGAAGGCCATTGTAGAATCATGGTATTTATCATTCCGAGCTGATGAGCCATCGCCGCAAATTGATGAGGATGTGATCACCCTTCACCAACAGGAAAGTATCGCTTCACTAACACAAAACGCTCAAGGTAATCATAATATCCGCAAAATGCGTCGCAGGCGTTATACGCTGGCCGCCGCATCTGTTACTGTAGCCCTTGTTGTTGGCGCTTATCAATTTATTAATTTCAATAAAACAGCGCGTACCGTTAATGCTCCGCAAGCGGCGGTAGCTGCCAATATTTTGCCTGGCAGCAACAAGGTTACACTTACCTTATCAAATGGGAACAAGGTGGTGCTTTCGGGGGCAAAAAACGGACAGGTTGCCAGCGATGCCGGTACCGCCATCAATAAAACGGCCGACGGAAGTATTACTTACTCATCCCGGCCTGGCGAACATGAAGCTCAGGAACATCTATTTAACACCGCTACTACACCCCGGGGAGGTCAATACCAGTTTACTTTATCTGATGGTACCAAAGTTTGGCTCAACGCCGCAACTACTTTTAGGTTTCCGGTACAGTTTAATGGCAGCGAAAGGAGGGTGGAACTTACCGGCGAAGCTTATTTTGAAGTTGCCCATGATAGGAACAAGCCATTCAGGGTGGTATCTAACGGGCAGGTAATTGAAGTTTTAGGTACCCATTTTAACGTAAATTCTTACGCCGATGAGGGCGTTACCCGCACAACACTTTTACAAGGAAGTGTGAAAATATCTCATAATCAAATAAGCAAAATAATAAAACCCGGCGAACAGGCACGCCTTGCCGGCGAGCAGCTTGATGTGCTAAAAGTAAATGCCGATCAGGCGGTAGCATGGAAAAACGGGATGTTTTATTTTCATGATGCCAGTATTTATGATGTGATGCGCCAGTTTTGCCGATGGTATGATGTAGATGTGAAATATGAAGGCGAAGTACCTAAAAGAGAGTTTTCAGGGGGGATTTCACGCAATGTGAATGCATCGCAAATGCTCGATCTGCTCGCATTTAAAAAGATCAATTACCGCATACAAGGCCGTACTATAGTAATTACACCCTGAACAATATATCCATCAATAATTTAAAAACCAACAAAACTAACGATGAAAACAGAATTACACCTCACGCCTTAGCGGCAATCAAAAAAGGCTGTTAATTCAAAAACGTACCCCGACGCCAATCAGGGTACGAAATACTTGAGTTAACCCCTTCCTTTTACGGAAATACGAATAATTGAACCTAATCGTGTATTAACCCAACTAATCAAAAGTATGAATTATAATGCTTTTTCTATCGCCATGTCCAAAAAATGGCTGCCCAAAAAAATTCTCCTGGTTATGAAACTGACCACCATTTTTTTAATAGCAGGTTTGCTGCAGTGTAGCGCCAAAGCTTTTAGTCAAAAAATAAACCTGAATGAGCGTAATGCCTCGCTTGCAAACGTGCTTGACAACATTAGTAAACAAAGCGGCTACGTGTTTTTTTACGATTCGAAAGATGTAAATAATAAAACCGTTACCGTTAAGCTTAACGGTGCTTCGCTGTCCGAAACACTTGAAGAGTGCCTTCGTAACCTTTCATTAAGTTATAAGGTAATTGATAAAACTATCATTCTTCAGGGAGCATCCGGTAACCAAACGCTGCGGGTAACACAAGCCGACGTAACTATTACCGGGCAGGTTACTGACGATAAAAGCCTCCCTTTGCCGGGCGTAACCGTTAAGGTAAAAGGCGGAACGGCAGTTGTTGTTACCGATGCCGACGGTAAGTTTAAAATAAATGTTCCAAACAGCAATGCAGTGCTGATATTTTCATTTATTGGCTTTACTACTGCCGAGTTGCCTGCAACATCGGGGTCGGCAATGAACATTAAACTGGTGCCTGATATGAGCAAGCTAAACGAGGTTGTTGTGGTTGGCTATGGCACGCAGAAAAAAGTAAACCTAACGGGTTCGGTGTCTTCGGTTAGCGGCAACGATCTTAACTGGAAGCCGGTTGGCCAGGTATCAGCTGCTTTGCAGGGCGCTGCATCTGGTGTTACGGTAACCCAAAGCCAGGGACAGCCGGGTGCAGATCAGGGCACTATCCGCATTCGTGGTATAGGTACCTTGAACAACAGTAACCCATTGGTATTGGTTGATGGTGTGCAAACGGATATCAATAACGTTGATGCTAATGATATTGCCTCGGTATCGGTGCTAAAAGATGCTGCGGCTTCATCTATCTATGGTGTAAGGGCCGCTAACGGCGTGGTGCTGATCACTACCAAACGCGGTTCATCTGGCAAAACAGCGGTAAATTATTCAGATTACTTTGGCTGGCAAAACCCAACCCGGATATCCAAATTTGTAGGTGCACAGGAGTTTATGCGCCTGGCTAACCTCATGTACACCAATTCGGGTGCAGGCGCGGTATATTCAGATGCACAAATTGCAGAATACAACAACCCTAACCGCGACCAGAATTTATACCCAGATAATTACTGGCTAAAAAATATTCTTACAGGTAGTGGTTTCCAGCAGGAGCACAGCCTTTCTGTTGCAGGTGGCGGTGAAAAAAATACCTATCGTTTTTCAACCAACTATTTTAACCAGGATGGTTTGATCAAACAAATGAATTACGACAGGCTTACTGTTAGGCTCAATACAGACACCAAGATCACCAAGCGCCTTGATTTTAGTGCCGATATATCGGCCAATATCTCCAAACAACAGGAGCCGCAAGGCGTTGCAGGATCTGCATGGTATCAGTTTGGCCAGGCTGCTATTGCCAACCCTTTAAGTGTTGACAAATATACCGATGGCACATGGGCTACTTTACGCGGTGGCCAAAACCCACTTAGGTTACAAGATGAGGGCGGGCTTTACAGCTACAAAAAGAACCTCTTCATCGGCAACTTCAAGTTAAACTACCAGGTAATTGATGGGCTTACCCTTACCGGTACCGCATCCGATAACTACCAAAGCTCATATAACAGCTTGCACAATAAAGCTTTCGACTATATTCAGTATGACACCAAAAACACGCTGACATTAGGGCAAAACGATATCACCAAACAGTACACCGGTTATTGGTTTCAAAATTACCAGGGTTTGATCAACTACAAGAAAACCTTTGGCAAGCATAACCTGAGCGTATTGGCGGGCGCCTCACGCTTAAGCGAAAATTATGATTATCTAACAGCCTTTAGAAAAGATATTCCCGATGGCGATCTGTCTGAGATCAACGCCGGTTCGGCCAGTACATCTACAAACACTGGTACAGCTACAGAATACCTGCTTGTATCATATTTTGGAAGGCTAAATTACTCGTTCGATGATAAATATCTGTTCGAGGCCAATATTCGTCGTGATGGTTCGTCACGTTTTCCTAAAGGATCAAACTATGGCTGGTTCCCATCATTCTCGGCAGGCTGGAACATTGCCCGCGAGGAGTTTATGAAGGATCTCTCGGGTATCCAGGATCTGAAGCTTAGGGGATCATGGGGTAAATTGGGTAACGATAACCCGCTTTCAACAACAAGCGCTGTAGTTAACTATCCATATCAATCAACCTTTAGTTACAATAACAGCTATCCTTTTGGCGGATCATTGAATACGGCAGCCAGCCAAAGCGTTTATGTAAACAACGGCCTTACCTGGGAAACTACCAAAATGGCCGATATTGGTTTTGACTTAGGCGTTTTAGATAACAAGTTGACGTTCACTTTTGATTACTATAACAAAACCACCGATAATATATTATACGCGCTTCCTATTCCATCTACCGTAGGTTTTACTGCCTCTTATCAAAATGCCGGTAGCATGAACAACAAAGGCTATGAGTTTAGTGTGAATTACAAGGGAACCATCGGTTCAGATTTTAAATATTCGGTTGGTGCCAATATCTCAGATGTAAAAAATAAGATCACCGATCTTAAAGGAACTGATTACCTCACAACCGATAACAACAACAATACCTTCGGATACATGACCGGGATTCCTATCGGGGCTTACTATGGCTACAAGGTTGAAGGCATTTTCCAATCAGCCGAGCAAGTTGCAGGGCATGCTACCCAAACCGCGGGTACCGCAGCCGGCGATCTGATGTATAAAGATCAGAACGGCGATGGGGTTATCGATTCTAAAGATCGTGTTTACTTAGGGAGCAACATTCCACGTTATACCTATGCGTTTAATTTAAGCGCAAGCTATAAAGGGTTCGATTTTTCTACCTTGTTGCAAGGTGTTGGAAAGGTTGATGTAAGCACCCTGGTAATGCAAAGGGCGCCAACAAGTACCGATGGTAACTTCAAAGCCGTTCAGCAGGATAGCTGGACACCTACAAATACCGATGCTACCTATCCACGGTTAACTACTTCAACACAAAACTACCAGGCTTCTTCCTTCTGGATCAGGAGCGGATCGTACTTAAGGGTTAAGAGCGCCCAGTTAGGCTACTCATTTAAACCAACGTTGATAAGCAAGCTTGGCCTTTCAAAACTAAGGTTATATGTGTCAGGGCAAAACCTGTTCACTTTCAGTAGCCTGCCAAGCGATATCGATCCTGAATCGCCAAATGATAACCGCTATTATCCGCAGGTTAAAACTTACACCTTTGGTATTAACGCAAATTTTTAAAGCAACAGAGATGAAAAAGATTCAACATATAATATTACTACTGGCTGTTGTGGCTGTGGGTTTTTCGGCCTGTAAAAAAGACCTGCTTGATAAACAGCCATTAGATGCATCGTCGGGTACAACCTATTGGAAAACAGAAACCAATGCCGTACAAGCGGTAAACAATATTTACCGTTATCTCGGTGATTTTACCGACAGGATATTTTTATCGTGCGGAACTGACGATAGTTATTCATGGAGTAATTGGCCCGATGATATACAGTATGCAGGTAATGGCACTGGTACAGCCAGCAATGGAGTTTTCAGTCATTACTGGTCAAATTTTTATACCATGATAGGCGCGGCAAACAACGTGCTTGATAATATTAATAAGGTAACCGGCATGAGTGATGATATGCACAAAAGGCTGGTTGGCGAATCACGCTTTTTAAGGGCCTACGCTTACCAGCAATTGATAGGTATGTATGGGGATGTACCATTAATTACTCACGTACAAGCTATCAGCGAATTTAATGTGAGCAGAACACCAAAAGCAACCGTATCTAACTTTATAGTTGCCGAGTTGGATACCATAGCTAACTATCTGCCGCTTAGTTATGCCACTGCCGATCAGGGTAGGATTACCCGCGGAGCGGCTTTAGCTTTAAAAGCACGGGTACTGCTCTATAACGCCCAATACACAGAAGCCGCCGCTGCTGCGAAAGCTGTAATGGACCTAAACCAATACAGTATTGATGCTGATTATTTGAGTTTATTCAATGGTACTAACAAAACCAGTCCGGAGATAATACTTGCAGGTCAGTACATTGCCAATACCTATGCTAACGGTACAGCTACCTGGGTTGGCGGGCCTACTGTTGGCGGTTGGTCGCAGGTGGTACCGTTGCAAAAACTGGTTGATGATTATGAATGTACAGATGGTAACACCATTGATAATTCGCCGTTGTACAACGCGGCAAAACCTTTTGATAACCGCGACCCGAGGCTTAAACTAACAGTAGTTGTGCCGGGAACTGTGGTTAATGGCAACACCATAGATATCACCAACACAAATTCGATTGATGCATTGGGTAAAAACAATGCTTCGTTTAGCGGGTACTATTATAAAAAATACATCCCAACGGTAATATCAGGCAATTATGATGCTAACTCCTATAACGATATCGTATTGATTCGTTATGCCGAAGTGTTATTGAATTATGCCGAAGCCAAGATAGAAGCGGGTACAATAGATCAAACGGTTTACGATGCTATTAACAAAGTAAGGCAGCGTACCGGCGTTAATATGCCTGCATTAACCGCGGCGAAAGCGTCAACCCAGGCGCAATTAAGGGCTGCTGTAAGGCGCGAACGCCATGTGGAGTTCCCGATGGAAGATAACCGCCTGTTTGATATCCGCAGGTGGAAAACGGCAGAAACGGTAATGCCGGGTAACGCTTACGGTATCCTTAACTATTTCAATTCATCGAGGGCTGATTATGGTCAGCACGTTTTGGTTGAAAAAAGGCAGTTTAACGTAAATCGCGATTATTTATGGCCTATCCCTCAAAACGAGGTGGACCTGAATAAACAATTAGTTCAAAATCCGGGCTGGTAAATTATTAATTTTAACCGGGGAGTGTAAATCATGCTTCCCGGTTATTTAACATCCTATAATTACATTTATGATGAAAAAAGTTCTCCTGTTTGTTCTTGTTATCTTATCATCAATTACTGCCGGTGCTCAGCAAAAACATACGTTTGCGTTAAGCAAATCTGATTTTTTGCTTGATGGAAAGCCTTTCCAGATCATCAGCGGCGAGATGCACCCTGCCAGGATCCCTAAAATGTATTGGAGGCACCGCATCCAGATGGCCAAAGCCATGGGCTGTAATACCATAGCGGCTTACATTTTCTGGAATTATCATGAAGAGCAAAAAGGCGTATTCGATTTTAAAACAGAAAACAGGGATATTGCCGAATTTATAAAACTATGCCAGGCCGAAGGGATGTGGGTACTGCTTCGCCCAGGTCCGTATGTTTGTGCCGAATGGGATTTTGGTGGTTTGCCTCCTTATTTATTATCTATCCCCGATATTAAACTGAGGTGTATGGATCCGCGCTACATGGCCGAGGTTACCCGTTTTGTGGATGCTTTATCTGAGCAAGTTCGCGGATTACAATGCACCAATGGCGGCCCCATATTAATGGTGCAGGTAGAAAATGAGTACGGAAGCTATGCTAACGACAGGGAGTATATTAAAACCCTAAAAGATATGTGGGTGAAAAACGGTATCGATGTACCTTTTTACACTGCCGACGGCCCAACAGCCTTTATGCTTGAAGCAGGCGGGGTTGATGGCGCTGCTATAGGATTGGACAGCGGATCGAGTGATGCCGATTTTGAACAGGCTGCAAAACAAAATCCCAATGTGCCATCCTTTAGTAGTGAAAGCTATCCGGGCTGGTTAACTCATTGGAAAGAGAAATGGCAAAAGCCCGGGAATGATGGTATAGTGAAGGAAGTAACTTATTTACTGGAGCATAAAAAATCATTCAATTTATACGTTGTACATGGCGGTACTAATTTCGGCTTCAATGCGGGGGCTAACGCTTTTTCGCCAGTGCAGTTTCAGCCCGATGTTACCAGCTATGATTATGATTCGCCGGTTAACGAGCGTGGTGAACCAACATCAAAATTTTATGCATTGCGTAATGTTATCGCCAAATACGTAAAATATAAAATTCCTAACGTTCCTAAACCAACACCGGTAACAGAGGTTGCAGCATTTGATATGAAACCTGTTAACAGTGTATGGAACGAGTTACCGGAAGCCGTTAAAATACCTCAGCCTGTGCCGATGGAAGCCCTTGGTCAGTATAGCGGTTTTATTTTATACCGCACCAAATTAATAGGCCGTAAAAGCGGAACCCTTACCATTACCGAGCCGCATGATTATGCCCTTATACTGCTGAATGGTAAATTGGTTGATACCGTTTATCGCGATGGCGGAAAATGGACAGTTAAACTGCCGCCTTCGGACGTGAAAGACCCGCAGCTTGATATCCTGGTTGAAAACATGGGCCATATCAACTTCGCGCAATATATGGTAGATCGTAAGGGTATTACTGATAGGGTAACGTTAGAAGGCATGACACTCACCAACTGGGAAGTTTACAAACTGCCAATGGACGATAAGTTTATCGCCGCGCTAAAATCGAGCGATGCGAACGGCTTTCACGATGGTGTATTTTTTAAAGGTAAATTTGAGTTAAAAGCAGCCGCGGATACCTATCTTGATCTTAGCAACTTTAAAAAAGGTGTGATCTGGGTTAACGGGCATAACCTGGGCCGTTACTGGAATGTTGGTCCGCAGTTTCATTTATACTGCCCTGCCAACTGGTTGCAAAAGGGTGAGAATAACGTAACTGTATTCGATCTGCACCAGGATACCGCAAGTACTATTAAAGGTGTGAAGACTTTAGAATAAGGTACATATATCCTTTTGCGATAGTACTAACGCATCTATAAACTAAAACTAACTACCTGAAATAGCGCCCCTCAACCGGCGCTATTTTTATAACACTAAATTCGATGAAAAAAACATTGACCTGTTTAGGTTTATCAATACTAAGCTTCAGCATTGCTAACGCGCAGACCACTGTCCCCAAAACCTACGAAACCGCGCTTACGCATCCCGTAACATTGCCGGCCATTTTCCCGACACCTGTATCAATCAAGTTGGGAAATACCTTGATCCCTTTAACCAAATCGGTTGTTTTGATAGAGGCAAAAGGCACCGATCCCGAAATCGCGGCACTTATTCGCAGTATCCTTAAATCATCAGGAGTTGAAAATATTGTTACCGCTCAACAGTTGCCCAACGTTTTAAATGGACTTTACTTTGTTATTGGCAATGGTGATGCAAGCATTCTGCGTTCGGCACTTTCAAGAAATTCCGCTCAGGCAGATAGCCATGCCGAAGGCTATACAATTGCAAGCACAGCAACCGGGACAGGTGCATTAATTACGCTTGCCGGTAAGGATGCTGATGGCTTGTTTCATGCAGCACAAACTTTTCGTCAGTTGATTAAAAACTCAGCTATACCAGAAATTGTCATTCAGGATCATCCTGCAATGCCGGTTCGTGGTACTATTGAAGGGTTTTACGGCGCGCCATGGTCTATGGAAGCCCGGAAAAAACACCTTAACTTTTTGGGTACTGTTAAAGCTAACACTTATGTTTATAGCCCTAAAGATGATCCTTATGCCCGTGATCGATGGAGAGAAGCATATCCTAAAGCAGTTTTAACCGATCTGGGCAAGCTGGTTTCGGTAGCCCATACCAACCACATCAATTTTGTGTACGCCATTTCGCCCGGGCCATCGCTTTGTTTTTCAGACACGGCCGACCTTCACGCCATCGAACGTAAATTCGATGCCCTGCGCTCTATCGGCGTACATAACTTTTATGTGGCACTTGATGATATTGAATATACCAAATGGAATTGCGAAATAGATAAAACAAATTTAGGCGCACCCAGTGCCGAAGCAGCCGGTGCAGCCCAATCAAAGTTTTTAAATGCCGTGCAGGCCAGCCTAAATGCCCACGACCCTGAAGCAAAACCGCTAATCATGGTGCCAACCGAATATTACGACGCTAAGGAAAGCTTATACAAGGCAGCCTTGAGGAAAAATCTCGACCCCAAAATAGTTGTGCAATGGACTGGTACCGACGTAGTACCGCCTGCTATAGCTATCTCGGATGCCAAGGCGGCTACAAAAGCATTCGGCCGCAAAACATTGCTGTGGGATAATTATCCTGTAAATGATTATGCACAAACAACCGGCAGGTTACTGCTTGCACCTTACGCGCGCAGGGAAGCCGGACTATCCGATGAACTCACGGGTATTCTTTCAAACCCGATGAACCAGGAAGCACCAAGCCGGGTTGCAGTAACCGGAGTAGCTGCCTTCAGCTGGAACGATAAAGCCTATGATGCTGAACGCACCTTGCTTTATGCGGCACGTGCACTTACGGGTGGTGACGAGCAGGCAACAGCAGCGCTGCTTATTTTCTTCGATACACAACATATGGCACCCACTTTTGGTAGCCAGCCATGGCAGCCACAGGCACCGCGTTTAAAAATGCTATTGGATGGCGTACGTGATGCAATTGCCGTAGGCGACGATGCTACACGTCACCGCGCAATTACTCAACTAAACCAACAGGCGGCAGAGTTTGCCGGTGCGCCAGATATTATCCGGTCGGGAGTAATAGATACCGCGTTTGCCCGCGAGGCACGCCCATGGCTTGATGCTATGCAATTGTGGGGTAGGGCATTACAATTAACTGCTGCCGGGCTTGAAGCCGCAAATAATAAAAGCGCAGCAGCCGGGTCATATTTTGCTAACGCGAAACTGCTTGCTGCCCAGGCGGCGGCTATTCGCACCCTGCCGGGAGTAACGAGAACGGAAGGCCCGATCAAGATAGCCGATGGGGTGCTGGACGAATTTGTGAATGATGCCCCAACATTAATTAATTTTGGCAAATAAGATCGCGACCGTATCAATAAAAAGCAGCCCTTACGGCTGCTTTTTATTAACCGTCCACTCAGCCATTTGAAAATCACGGCTGCCATTATTAACCTTAATAGTTATCCTATAAAATTTATAAGCTACATTATTGTTAAAGTGATAGATGATGCGCTGAAAACGGTTTGCAAAAACTTCGTTGTTTTTGCTGTGCAGGTTTATCCAGCGGATGCCATCTTCCGATCCTTGTAGGATCCACCCTTTAGGGTCGCGATCTGGCGAGTCATTAGCCGATGTCATGGTGTAAGCACCGGCAACGGCAGGGGTATTTAGCTCATACTTCATTACCAGATCGCCAGAGAAACCTGACTGCAGAAATTTGGTATTCGCATCTCCGTCAACCACTTTTAACGAACCTTCGTTTGCATTGGGACCGCCACCGTTATCGCGCGATACGGTGAGCGTGCCGCCTATGGTTTTAAAGTAACTTTCACCAACCTTGGTGCGGTCAAAATTAGGATCGGCAACATTTAATATGATCTCGCGGGCTGATGAAAATCCCTGCGAATTTCGGGCTGTTAAAGTTACGTGGTACAACCCATCAAAAGCAAACCTGTGTTTGGGGGCTTTCTCTGTTGATGTACTGTCGTCGCCAAACTGCCATAAAATGTCTTTATAATTGGTAACGGCACTTGTAAATTGATAACTCAAAAAATCAACGCTATCTGTTCGCGCGGCTGTAAAATCCACTAAAGGCAGTGGCTCATCTGGTTGGGGCTGGGGCGCGGGCTTATCTTTTTTACACCCGGCAAACAACAGAGCCACTGTTGAAAATACCGATATAATGTGCAATGCTTTTTTCATGTTTTTAATTTTTTCCAATGATCTGTTTTCGCTCAGGGTGCAGGGAATAATTGGCTTTGTGGTACTATCCTACGGCCATTAATACCGGCCGACGGTACTTCGAAAGTTAAACGGGCGCGCTGGCCGCCCACGTTTTCACGGTGATTGGCTTCTATTTTATAGCGTTTGCCCCGTTCTAAAAATATTTTGGCTGTACGGCTGTCTTTATCCCACTCGGTGGTATAATCATTAATAATGGCTTTGCCGTCAATAAATAATCTCGATCCGTCGTCCCATTCATTTTGCCAGAATACGTATTCGCCCCTAACAGGAGCCAGGAACTCGCCGGTCCACCTGGTGGAGAAATTATCGTGGCTTATGGTTGGGATCGCGGCCTGCCAAACGCCATCGTTGGGCCAATCAATAGTAGGTTCTATCTGAACAAGGTCAGGCTTTCTGCCATCAAAATCAAGCAGTTGGTTATTGGAAAAATATTCAGCCTTTAAACCTGTACCATTACCTGTTATGTACGAATTATTATCCAGGTTAACCTCCGGCTGCACCAAAACTATCAATTTGCTGTTTGTTGGGTGCAGGATGTGTTTTGTTGGATTTGACAGGCTCACTACAAAGCCAAAGCGTTTATTGGCAGCTATATTGGCGTCGAAAACCGGCCAGCCTATTGATAAACGTATTATTGCCGTGCTGGCGTTTGAGTTTACCCTGATCAAAGTATCCAAAGAAAATTGATCTGCATTAAGTGCTATGGTGTTGGCAGGTAACACTTTTTTGTTCACCAGATCGGCTATCGTATCCATGTTCAATTTTACGTGCACATTGAAGGCTCCGGCTGGTACGCCCGCAAGGTTTACAGTTAAAGGAATGGTAATACCGGCCGGCGATGTGGTGTAGTTTTTTTGATAATCCACATTCATAATGCCGCCGCCGTTCAAAAGCGATATGTAATGGATATCAGTTTCTTTTATAAGCGTTTTGGTATCAAGCACCACCATGATATTTGATTGTCCGCCTTTTATCTGGTTGCCTTTGCCTGGGGCGGTAAGCTTAAACGCGAAGGCAACGTTTTTGCCATAGTTAGCTTCGATGGCCGATAACCTGATACTGGCAACCGAGCTTGCTGTATCCGAACCAAATGCTACATTAATAACGCTATTGTAATCAATGGCACCCGCAGGCAGTATCACTGTGTTTTTAAGGGTGCCGTTGGCTATCAGTTTGGTAACTGTATCATTGTTAAACGTAATTCCC
The DNA here is from genome assembly GCF_039839285.1 of Mucilaginibacter sp. CAU 1740. Classification (NCBI taxonomy): domain Bacteria; kingdom Pseudomonadati; phylum Bacteroidota; class Sphingobacteriia; order Sphingobacteriales; family Sphingobacteriaceae; genus Mucilaginibacter; species Mucilaginibacter sp. CAU 1740. Next base: position 219,975 of record NZ_JBDOQS010000007.1, read on the forward strand.
ACCTGAAAAGCCTTAGTTGCCGGTCCCGACAAGGATATCTTAAATGGCACTTTAACTATCTCGTTACCGGCTGTTACACCACCGGCGTTGGTGCCCGCACCCGAAATATCCCTGTCTGTATTCTGAATTGGCTTCAGGTCGTCGAGCGCGTTGTTTTTGCAGGCTGCCGCTACCAGGATCATTAACCCGATAAGCAAAACATATCTGTATTTTTTCATCATCATATAATTTAGTTTATAATGGTTAACATCTATTGATCAAGCCAAACGCGGCCATCAAGTCCCCAGGCTTGCCTGTTAGGGATCCTGAACCAGTTTATGATCTGTGCCGGAATATCTACCGTTTGCGGAACAAACTGGGCAAGCGCGCCGGCCGGCGGTGGGCAGATCAGGTCATTAAAATCTTCCCATTGGTAATTGCCTTTTAATTTGAAATCGCGGGCCTGTGGGCCAACATCCCTGATCCTGTCGCTCTGGCCATCTGTGCCCGGCCAGTATGCTGCTAAAAAGGTGTAGTAGGGGTGGCCTTCGCTGATAGATGTTTCGCAGGCATAATTTCCTATTACAGCATCTGGTACGTCAACTTTAAAAAACCTGATATCGGTTACATATACATCAGGCGTTCCGTGCCCTGTACCGTTCAAATAACCCAGCTTTAGTTTGCTGTTGTTACTAAGGCTCCCGGAAGCCGTTATCTCTATCTCATTATTAAAACCGCCATTGGTGTAGGTTCTGATATACCGTTTGCCGGCACGTATTTCGCATTTAACCGAAAGGTTTTCCCATTGGCCTTTTGGCAGATCGCCGCCGCGGCACTGGTGATAATCATTATCCTTAGTACCCCGGTATTCGAAATACCAGTAAGCATCTTCAAGGTAAATTACCCATCCAACGCCCGGGTGCCCTGATGACCATTCCGCTCTTTTACCCAAAATACTTGGCCAGAAGAATTTATCCTCATTCTTTTTTACCTTCAGTTCGATGGTAAACTTGGTAGTATCATCAATGTTAAAAATATCGGCAGTGTCAATTTCAGCCCTTACGCCGGTGTCTTTCAAACGTACGGTACGGCCCAAATACCTGTTGCCGGTAAATGGTTTACCTATTACCCGCTGTTTATATTTGGGGTTATAATAAATGGTGAATGTATTGGCAGCAGTGTTACTGAAAACGGTATTATCATTCTCGTTAGCCGGAATATTGAATTTACCGCCACCGCTTGATGCTATTACTACCAGCCAATCCTCGTTGGCGTAGTTTTTCCTCTTTTTCAGGGCATCTATCATCTCACCCACATAGCCGTCAAACTTTTCTATCGCGCCCTTATACTGTGAAAACGAATTATCGTACCCGTATCTTGCACCTGCTTCCCTGATATCGTTAAACTGGCCAACTATCAATTGTGCCGTATCGGTATTCAGGCTATTAACTACAGCGGTTTTTATCTGCTCGTCAGTGCTGAACAGCTCGCTTGTTGTAGCGCCCTGTGTTAACTTGTTTTTGAATGTGGCCGAAGAAGCGAAAGAAACGATCTTTGCGTTTGGTTTTTCTTCTTTTACCCTTTCAAAAAACACGGGATAAGTTGTTAGGTTGTTCCCGGTAGCATCATCTGATAATACTTTGTGTTTTTCTTTTTGTACACCGGTTAACATATTGGCCCAGTTGCTCACGTCGCGCGTGGAATCCGGATCGCTTAAGGCAACCCAACTGTATATGGAATTGGGTAATAGCGATTTTATATTGGGAACGTTGGCGCTGTTTACCGATGAACCCCTTGCGCCATCAACAATCAGGTACAAAACCTTACGCGCACCGAAGGATGCACTGGCTGTATCTGCATAATCTTTATTGGGCAGGGTACGCACAAAATCTTTATTACAGGATATTGTAACAACAGCCAATGCACAAATGATCGAAAAAATGATCTGTTTATATTTTTTCCTGTTCTGCATTTCTTTATAAATTATAGGTTGTCATAAATTTATTCGATGGTTACGCGTATGATGTTGCTAACCTGTATATTATCAAAACGGTCAAAGCCACCTATCAGCAACAGGGCCCGTTTACCATCGGTTGATTTGGTTTCGATAATATCAGTTAAGAAACCTGAGAACGGCCCGGTGGTATTATAATTACCGGCAAGTTCGCCTTTGGTATTTAGTACCATGAAACCATTGCGGGTAACGTTATCATACTTTTTAAAGCTGCCGCTTACTACTATCAGCCCGTCATTAAGCTGCCTTGCAAAACCGGGATAGCCTCCTTCAAAAGTTTTGGCTACAAAAGCCTGATCGAGTGTGCCATCGAGGTTAATGAGCGCCATGCCAATAGCCTCTTTGCCATCGTATTTTCTAAATATGCCTGTTATTAGATACTTTTTGGTTACCGGGTTATAGGTTAGGGATGAGATACTGTTATCGGCACCGGTACCTGTTTTAAACGAATCATCAATGCTACCACCGGCGGTTAACCTAACCAGGCGCCCCGCGGTTTTCTGGTCAAATGTGGTAAAGCTGCCAAACAGTACCAGTTTTTCCAACTGATCGGCATCGGTATGCATGTATGAATCTACAGGGCCATTTGCCGATGGTAAACCTTTATTTGTGGTTGTATTAAAACGGTATGTTTTATCAAGCGATCCATCCAGGTTTAAACGAACTATTTGCCGTATCTCGGTACTGTCAAGGATCACCGTATCGCGGGTAAAATCGTGATTATGTTGCGTATAAACCCGGTTTACATAGTACCTGAAACTTCCGGTTGCCAGTATCTTATTTTGATGCTTATATACTTTTGAGATATAATCATTAGTACCGCCATTAAACTTCGGAAAATATTTGGTGGTATCTGTTTGCGATGGACGCCTATAGGTTTTTACGCCCATGGTATCAACACTGCCATCAACATTTAAAGTTGTGATATTGCTGATATTTTCGGTACGCTGATTGTAGCCGTTGAAACCACCTGCTATAACGTATTTGCCGCCAAGCTCAATAACCCTTGACAATGATCCGTTTGCTGCCTTACCTGTACGGAAAGTACGGTCAAACTCGCCATCGGCCGATGTTCTGACAATACGGTTAAGCGGCGTAATGATGCCCTTGTTATCATAATTGGTAAACCAGCCCAATATCAGGTTACGGCCATCGGCAAGCGGATAAACCTGGTTCACAGTACTGTTTGCGCCTGCAGTAGCCCTGAAAGAAGGATCGATATTGATCAATCCGGATACTTTAAACAGCGGGCCGAGCACTAACTGATCGTCAATAGCTATCGAGGTGATGCCGGTGCTGCCAAACGCAGGCACTTTTACTTTAATGGTTGATGCTGTTACTTCGGTAACCTGGCCGGGTTCGCCGTTAAACATAAACTTTATTTTGTCTTTATAAGCCACAAGGCCGGTGGCTTTAAATGTTACCTCGGTGCCCACCGCGCCAACTGCAGGTACAGGTACCGCATCGCGGCTAAGAGTAACACCTAAAGGCGGCTTTCCGTCGCCGTATGGTTCGGAGTAAATTGTTTTATCCTTTTTACATGCCTCCATGCCGAATGCAAGCAGGATAAGCATGATGATGTAGTTAATTCTTCTCATATTTCAATTGATTGCCATTGAAAAAATATTGTTGATAATGTTTTAATCGGAAGGGTGAAGCCCCGCGAAGTAGATCTCCTGGTAAAAATCATCCTGGCTAAACCCAAAGTAGGCCTCATTATATTGCAGGGTATGCACTACGCCATTGGTGGGTTTAATATCCGATGAGGAAACCTTATTGCGAAAAACCGCGTTCTGAGCGTTGTTGATGTCATAGATATAACTGATCATCAACGTACGCGGGCCGATATATTTAATGTTATTAGCATCGGCATACAATACGCCAATATTCACAACATCGCCGCTGTAAGCGTAATAAAGCGCGCCCGGATATTGGTTTTGCAGGTCGATATCTATCTGCGGATAATCTTTAAGCCGGTTAATGCCCTTAAACATATAGCGTTGCAGGTATTTTCTCCATATGGCCGAATCGATATCTGATAGCTTTTTTACTGTATCACGGCCCTGATCAAACAAAAATTTATTTAATGATCCCCTTGTTTTGTTGTTGCCGATGGTTCGTTTGATCACATCATCATCGGGCGCGAAAAAGGTAAAATCCGTTTTGCGGAAGGTTTCTTCCAGGCCGGCCAGTTTTACGATTTGCGCAATGGTATCAAAAGGCACAGGTTTATCCTGCAAATATTGCAGCATATTGGCGGGGTAATCGGCCTTGGCCTTGCCTCCGTCTTTATAGTATTCATCGCGTTTACAGCCGGTAAGCACCAGTAATAACCCGGCAAACACAATAATCATATTTTTCATATTGCTCTTCATTTCTTTTTAATGATTGGTTAATTACCTCCGTTAACCCAGTACATGTTTAACGACATAAAAGGGTTATTGGCAAGCGCGTTACTGCTGATAGGCCATGTCCAGGCGCCGCGGTTAAATTTATCCAGCGTTAATACATTGTAACTCCATTCGCCATTCATGATCCTGCGGGTGCGCACCAGGTCAAAATAATGGTGGCCTTCGCCCATCAGCTCGCGCGATCTTTCAAGAAAGATGAAATCCTTAAGGTCCTGACCGCCGCCGCCGGTATAAAGTGAGGCTTCGGCCCGTGCCCGTACTTTATTCAGTAAAGCAATGGCCTGGTCATCCTGCCCCAGCTCGGCCAGCGCTTCTGCGCAGAGCAGTATTTCGCCGGCGTACCTGAATATCATAAAGGTGTTATCAGGGTTAGCATCTTCCTCGCCGGTTGCAAATGAGTTTTGAGCAAACTTTAACATCATGAACTTTCCGTTATCGGCATAGATGTCTGAGTTAAACCAGATAGTAGCACGCTTATCAGATGTACCTGAATATAGTTTTTGCATATACTCGGCCCTGAAATAGGCAAAGCTTATGCGGTGCGTGTACTCCGGCCTTTTATATGGATAATGCAAAAACATATCACCAATAGGGGCAACGTTGAGGTTTTGATCGCCATAGTTTATACTGCGGAAAAATTCAAATAAACTCTCGTCTGATCGTCCTTTGATAACCGTTGCCCATTCAGTTATAGGCAGTAACCGGTAAGCATTGCTTTTAATTAACTCCTGACCGTAATCGGCGGTTTCCTGGTAGTATTTGTTTGCATTAGCTTTATCAAAGCCGGCGTTCCACATGTTCATATTCATGATAAGCGCGATAACGCTGCCCCGGCTCGCTCTTACACCTTTTAAAGCCGGATCTGAATAGGTCCAGGGTAAACCATCCTTGTATTTTTTAAGGTCGGCTATGCATTTATTAAAAACAGATACCATGTTTTCACGCGGTAAAGCTGTTGAATGGAATGCATCGGTATAGTAAGGTACATCGCCATAAAGCCTTACCATATAAAAGTATGCGAGGTTGCGTATAAAAGCGGCTTCGCCTTCAAATTGCTTTTTCTCAGCCTCGGTTACGCCCGGCACCCCGGTTTCCAATTTTGAAATAAGGATATTGGCGCTTTGTATCACCTGGTAATAGCCTGTCCAATCGGTAATACGATAAAAATTGTAGAAATCCCAGGGTTGATTTCCCCCCAAAAGCCTGATCAGGTCATTGCGGCCCAATACTTCTACATATGCACGCGCAGGCCCGTTATCTGACTGGGGTTCGTACAAAACCTCGCCCGAGCGATATTCGCCCGTAGCGCCGATAAAATGCGTTTCGTTTATCTTGCCAAAAAACGCTCTTGACATATCGTAAATATTGGCCACCACATCATCTTTAGACTGGTAAAAGTTATTACCCGTTAATTTATCGATGGGCTGTACGTTCAGAAACTTTTTACAGGATGGTAAACACAAGCTTGCTGCCGCCGCTAAAATGTATATAACACTTTTTTTCATGATCTTGAGTTTTATTTACTTGTATTGAGTTCGATATTTAAACCTAAATTGTATGTGCGTGGTACCGGGTAACCGCTTGATATATCCCGGCCCAGTGAGGTCACGTTCTCGGGGTTAGGTCCTTGATATCCCGAAAAAGTGATGAGGTTATTGGTTGAGAAATAAACCCTCACGTTGTTAAACCCAAACTGCCGCACAACCTTCCTATCAAACATGTAGGATAGCGTAACCGTGTTGATCTTGAGGTATGAGCCCTCTTCCTGCCATAAGCTCTGATCGGAACGGAGCGGCTGTATCTGGTTAAACCTCGAAAACGAGTAGGGGTTAGGGTATTTGGATTGATCGCCCGGTTTTCGCCATATATCCAGGTCATTCAGCGGTACAGCCGCCAATAGGGCGTATGGATCTCGCATGATGGATAGCCTGTCTGACAGGGCATTATTCAAAATCGTTCTTTTAGCTGTGTAGGTTGCGTAAATATTTAACCCGAAGTTTTTGTAGTTGATATTTGTTGACATACCGCCTGTAATTAAAGGCTGCGAGTTACCGGTTATTTCATAGTCGCGGTCATCAAGGATATAGTCGCCGTTAACATCTTTAAACCTCGGATCGCCGCCTTTAAAGGCCAACCCGCCTGTTTGATATTTTTTCCCGGTTACCGGGTCTACAGGTACGTTGGCGTCGGTTGCGTAAACACCCTGGTTAGTTAGCAGGTAATTTGATAAGGTATTTTTACCCACCCTGAAAACGATGTGCTGACGGTTGTTATAGTCAAATTTGATATACTGTCCGTTGTATTCAGCAGGTAACCTTAGCAGGTAATCGCGGTTGATAGCACCGTTAAATGATACGGTCCAGTTAAAATCTTTGGCGGTTAGCGGCCTGAAGGTCACCATCAGCTCATAACCAAAATCGGCAATGGATACGTCGTTACTTGATTTTTTCTGAAAGCCGGTGCTGTTAGACAAAAACCTATCGAACAATAAATTATCAACCTTTTTGTAATAGGTATCAAAAGTGAAATCAACTTTGCCTTGAAAAAGCGTCATATCAAAACCCAGGTTATATTGGGTAGTGGTAGTAGGCTTTAAGGCCGGGTTAGGTATAAATTCATAGTTGATACCAATGGTAGGGTTATTGTTGAAATTACCGTTAAGGTTGTACAAACCATAAATGCTTTGTAAAGTACCTGTTGGTACAATGTTTTGTCCCCAGGTTAACCTTAAACCACCCGATGTAAGCCAATCCCAATTTTTAAACCAGTTTTCCTTATAGTAGTTCCACCTGAAACCTGCCGCCGGGTTTTTGGAGTAAGGGTTCTCTAAACCGTTTGATGATGTACCATCCAGGCGGTATGAGAGTTCCAATACGTATTTCTTTTTAAAATCGTAGTTAAATGAACCCGCGAAGGATGCGATAGTAGCGTTTCTGTAATTGGATAATACACCGCCACCTCTTGAATTATAAGAGTCGGAACCTACAGGGCCCTGCAACTGATCATTAGGGATGCGGGTTTGCCTGATGATACCGCTTTGGCCGCCTTGCTTATAGATCTCATTAAAAGTATTAACGAAGATGGTATGATCGGCACCAAATGTTTGGGCATAAGTAATAGCGTTACGATTGTATAACGTGTAATTACGGCCCGCATAATCATATACCTGTGCAAACTGGGCATTGGCAGCAGCCGGTGTAAAGGTCGATTCGGCATCGGAGGTATAATCATAACTGATACTCGATGATAACGCCAGGCCCTTTATAAACTCGTAGCGCCCATCAACATTGGTGCGGATATTCCTGGTGCTGTTACTGTTTTGTGTTTGCAGAGCGGATGTAACACCATCGGGCGAGAGATAAAAGGACGGCGGTGGTAACAGGGTAGAAGCCTGACCGTTTTGCGCAACACCTTGCTGCAGCAAACCAACACCGTTACCTTTCGCCTGGCTGCCTAATGAACCGAATAACGAGCCAAAGAACCTGAATTTATCATTAGGCCTAAACTCCATATTCATATTCAGGTTATACCTATCGAAACCGGTGTTTTTAATAACCCCTTTTTCTGAATAGTAGCCCATGTTGGCCTTGTAGTTAAAGCGGTCGTTTCCGCCGTCTAAGGATACGTTATGGCTTTGGTTATGCGTTGTGCCGTAAAAAATAGATTGCCAGTTGGTTGAGTTGTTCCAGTAGGCGTTCAAGCTATCGGCCAGGAAGCCGGTTTGGCCTAATCGTCTCAGCTCATCAATAACGGTAGCGTTGGATAGGATCTGTTGGATCTTTGCCTGGCGCTCGGCATTACCGCCTATTGTTGAACGTAGTTGTGGGGTAGCATTAACAAAGAAGTTACCTGTGTAACGTACCCTTGGCACTTTAGAGTTTCCGCGTTTGGTAGTAATGATAATTACACCATAAGCGCCCCTTGAACCGTACATGGAAGTTGCCTGGGCATCTTTCATTACCTGGATGCTCTGGATATCCTCAACCGGGATCAATGACAGCGGACTAACGCCCGGCCCTTGCGTTTGAAAACCAAACTCTGCAGCTTTATCAGCATCCAGCGGCACCCCATCAATAATATACAGTGGAGAAGTAGGTTGCAAAAATGATTCGCTACCACTGCCAGATACGCTTAAGGTTGATAAACCACGCACCTGAACCGAGCCCCTGAAACCGGGGGCACCGGTATTGTTTTGGACGTTTAAGCCCGCTACTTTACCTTGCAACAAGTTTTCAACGTTTGAAGTTGGTACGTCCTGGATATCCTTTGCCGTTATAGTAACAGCTGCACCCGGCGTTGATTCCTTGTTCCGGTTTTGGTAGGCAACAATAATTACCTCATTAAGGCCTTTTTTATCCTCGGTGAGCGTTACCGTTATGTTTTTTTGTCCGGCTTCAATTTTTACTTTTTCCGAAATAAAACCTATAAACGTGAACAGAAGGGTACTGTTAACAGGTACGGTAACAGTAAACTTTCCTTTGTAGTCGGTTGTTGTTAGGCCTTTATTGCCCAAATAAATATTTACGCCGGGCAGGATCTTATTGTTTGCTTTTTCAACCACCGTGCCGGAGATCGTTATATTTTGCGCCTGTGCATTAGCCTCTGTGCAGAAGAAGCTTATGCAAACGGCAAGCACTATATAAAATAGTATGTGTTTTTTCATCGTGATAAGTTTTAATTCGCTTATTCGTCTTCAAACTTTGGATTGTCTTTCAAAAAGTGGAATACGATCTCCCAATCGCCTTTTTTGTATATAGCGAAATCTATCCCGAAACTTGCTACCACCCGGGCGCCGCCAAAACCAATGCGTGAGTATTTAAATTCGGCGTGGTCCCTTGTGCCTCCTGGCGCGTAAACCGTTGGTATCTCTACCAGGGGAATTGGATAGGCAACGTCATATTGCACATAGGTTGTGGTTTTTTGTATGTTAAACCCATGTACTATTTTATCCCAGGTTGTTTCGTTTAATAAAGCCGGGTTTATCTCTACCGAATCTTTATTCAGGAATTTAAACCTTAACGAGTTGCCGGTTCCGCCGGTAAACGGACGGATGTACACCACCACATCTTTCTTATCATCGTTACTTTGCAGCGGGATATCTGTTTGCGCACCTATTACATCATTTAAAAACGGCCTGATATAGTTGCGGCTGGCAGGGTTATAAGGCGTTTTAGGGTGAGGTGCAGGCAAACCCGAGTAAATGTTAAAATCGTCCGATGGCTCATAAGGGCGTTCGCGGAATGGCCTTACCTGCAAATCGCGAATTACGGTACTGCCGCCTGTATTGGTTATTTTAACATCAAAGTAACGCGTGTTTTGCGGGAAATTGGTACTGTCAGTAGCTCGTGGTGCTATCAGCTCGTTGGTTGATGAGCCCCACATAATAAACTCGCCCGATGAACGTACCTCAAACAAGGGATGTTCTTCCAGTTTACGTTTGGCTTCTATCTCGCTCAGGCTTTTTTCAAGTCCGTTGTAAGGAGCCGTCCATACGTAGGTTTGCTTTTTTTGAAACAGATCGGTAACCGGCCGGCCATCGCCAAACCGGGCGTTGATGATCTCAAACTTTAGCGGCTGCGTTGAGTTATCGCCGTTAAAACCACCCATTAAAGTGGTTCGCCCTAAAATTGGTTCAAAAACCTTATTGGCGTAGTTTACATTGTTGCTGAGATAATCTTTCTCATCCGGAATCCCGTACATCTTTTTACAACTACTCAGCGCGGCTGCAACAAACAGCAGAGCCATTGATCCCATTTTTATGAATGCTCGCATGTCTTTTGGTTTTTTTATCGCTTTAATATTTTGATCTTCCATCTTTACTTCACTTTATTGATAGTCCATTCTGCCAGTTGGAAAAGGCCGCCATCGCGCAGCTCGGTAATATCTACCCTATAAAATTTATAAGCTGTGGTATTTGGGCACCTGAAAACTTTGGTTTGGTATCGTTCTTCAAAAAAGAAGTTGCTCCGCCTGTCAAGCTCGGTCCAGTTTTTACCGTCATTAGATCCTTCGTAGGTCCATGCCCTTGGGTCGCGCTCGGGAGCATCATTGGCAGATACCAGTGTGTAAACTCCGGAAACCGCAGGTTCATTCAACTCATACTGCATCCATAAGCGTCCCTGTAGTTCGGCAAGGAATTTGGTATGGTCATCGCCGTCGATAACTTTTTTAGAACCTTCACCATTATCTGGCCCGCCGGCGTTATCCCTCAAAACAGTAAGCTTGCCGCCTATCAGGGTCATGAGGTTTGGTGGTGGCGGAACAAAGGTTAGGCGCGATACAAATTCATCAAAGCCAAAAATGTGATCGGGGCTAATTACATGAACAATACCATTTTTTGTGCTGATATTATTGGAACCGGTTGTAGTGGTAGACCAGTTTCTGACAAATTTGCTCCGTTTAGTATTGCTAAATTCAATAACATCGGGGCCGCCACCAGTTAGGCCTGATGCTGCTATTTTGATAACCTTACCATGCATAGGGTACGCGAAACGTACGCTGGGCAGGTCAAGACCATCCTGTAGCAACAGTGAATCGGTTGTGCGTTTACCTCTTACTATGTAGTACGAAACCATGGTATCCAGCTGCACACCATCAATTTTTGCTAAAAACAAGGGGTCTTTGTCGCTTTGTCTCCTTAAAGTATTTAGGTTATTAATGGCCAGCTGAAAACTTGGGTTTGTAACCGCGAACAGGGTAACATTGCTATCCATAAGCGTTTGTTGCAACCCCATCCTGTTTATTACAGCCAGTAATGAATCGTACACGCCGGGTTTACTTTTCAGGTACTCGTAAGTGTTGCCGTCAAATTTTGAGCTTGTGCCTGTGGCGTCATGATAACCTCCATCCTTTTTGCAGGCGGTTTGCAGCAGCACTGCGATAAACACCGGCGCTAAGGCACTCATATATTTTATTAACTTTTTCATATATGGTCAGTTTATTTCCAAAATGGGTTTTGAGTTAACAGGTTGTTCTGCGCGATAAGCTTGCGCGATACCGGCCAGTAGATCCCCTTCGAATTGATGAGTTTGAGAAAAGCCGGGTTGTTTTGCTTGATCTTATTATACCTAACCAGATCGTACCATCGCTGGCCTTCGCCCAACAGTTCGCGGTGACGTTCCTGAAATATCAGATCGATGATATCCTGGTTGCTATCGAAGGTTATATCTGTTATGCCGCGTCTGAAGATCACAGAGACAGTTTCATTTAACGCACCGTTCACATCTCCTAAAACAGCCAGGGCTTCAGCACGGAGAAGTACCACGTCCTCGATTCTTGTAAAGATCAGCGCGCTGGTGAAGTAGCGGAAAGTAGGATCTGAAACACCACCCTGGATTACCTTTATTTTGCTGAAGATGGGGTACTTGCCATTGATGTTGGTGAAATACCTTTCGCTGCGTGGCTGACCAAGGGTATCAATACTAAAACGTTCATCTTTAGGTAAATTGAATATTTTAAGGATAGTATCCTTAGGCATGTAAATGTCCGGTACTTTTTTATTCACTACAGGCTCGGCCAGGGTTAACTCTTCAAGGTGACCGGCTACAGAGCCTTCAACGTGTCCCCAATCCGAGTTAAAACCAAACATCTGGCTGGTATTTTTATTGAAAAAGAAGCCGTTTGATTTGGTCAGGTCCTCAGTGCTTTGAAAGTTGATACCGCTTTTGCCGTAGTTGTCCTCTACAAATTTGGTGTAGGTTGCAACCTCGGTATAGTTTCCCTGCCATGCTGCCAAATGGGCCAAAACCGCGTAAGCCGTGTTTTTGGTAGCTAAAGCACCACCCCAGCGGGTAGCATCTTCATTGTAGTAATTACCTGGCTGCTGAACATCGTTATTGCTGTACACAAACGGCAGATCGGCGGCGGCTTTAAGCATTTCCTGTTGTGCCCAGATCAATATTTTATCGCCGCTTTCGCGGGGCTGGTTCTCAAACTTGCCATCGTGTGAGGCAGTGATGAAGGGCACATCTCCCCAGATCCTTACAATATAGAAATAGGTGAAAGCGCGCAGGAAACGCGCCTGGGCAACATCTACTATCATATTATTTTCGGTGTACCGCTTATCGGCAGCTTTTACATCGCCTACTCGTTCAAGGAAAATGTTGGCAGCGTTGATGATAGCGTAAAACCTTGTCCAGTCGGACAAAGCCTCTACAGTTGGGTACGATGCGTTAAGCTGGTTGCTTGAAATAGCTTTCAGATCTTGCCGGTTGGGGCTGATAAATTCGCCGGTGCGTACATCGCCATAAAGCCAGTGGCTATCGTTATCAGACAAGGCGGCACGGGTAAGCGCATACACTCCCAATATGCCGGCACGTGCATCTTCAAGCTTATTCCACATGTTTTTTTCGCCCACAACCCTTGTCGAGTCGATATCCAATGTTTTATTACAGCTTGTTATTGCCGCGCTAAACAGGATCAGGACGATACATAATGTCTTTTTCATTTTTACAACATGATTTTTGTGATCGTTCTTCATATTATAATTCCATTTTTACCCCAAGGGTGTAGGTTCTTGGTATTGGCAGGCCATAACCTGTATCATAGCCATCGTAGCTTACCAGTTCAGGATCCTGGCCGGTATATGGAGTTATGGTAAACACGTTATTTGCTGTGGCATACACATAAAACCTGGTGAGTTTTATCTTTTTTGCGCGCATGGCTTTGGTAAGATCGTATCCTATGGAAACCGTTCTTAGTTTCAGGAATGAAGCGTTTTCGAGGAAAAGGTCCTGGTCAACACGGTAGGGGATAACGGTGCTCCATGGGTTATACAGCGGGTATTTATTGTAGTCGCCGCGTTTTTCCCAAAATGTGATCTCCTTAACCGAGTTTACATCGCTGTTACCTTCGCGGTTGATAAAATCAAAGCGGTTGGCCATTTCCTGGTGGATAAGGTCGCGGCCCAGGTTGAAGTAAAGGTTGATATTTAAATTCCAGTTGCCATACCTGAAATTGTTATCATACCCGCCCGAAATTTTAGGTAGCGAATGCCCTTTTAACACCTTATCATTATTGTCAATAACATTATCGCCATTGATGTCGCGCCACCTTGGGTCGCCGGCATGCAGGGCTATGCCATTGTATTTGAGCGGTTGGCCGTTTACAATAGGCACTTCGTTTTCTGATTTATAAATACCGTCATTGATCAACAGCCAATACTGATCTACCGGGCTACCTACTTTTAATAGCTTGTTATTAACAATGATCTGATCTAAGCCCCTTGGCAAGGCTTTTAGCTTGTTGCTGTTATGGTTGAGGTTTAAGGAAGATGTCCATCCAAAATTTGTATTCCGGATAATATCTGCCGATATAGATACATCTATGCCTGTATTGTTCACGGCCATACCACTCTCTATCGACTGTTTGTAACCATATTCAGCAAAAGCCGGGATGCCTATCAGCAAGTTTTTTTCTTGCTTCAGGTACCAATCAACAGAAAGGTGCAGGCGGTTGTTAAGCAGGCCCGCATCCGTTCCGATATTCAATTGATCAGAGTACGACCATGGGATGCCGTAGCCAACCCAGCCGGTAGAATAAGGCCGGGTAAGCACACCAAATGCATTGTACCCAGGCACTGTTAAATTGCCGGTATAGCCTACCGATGCCGTATATTGAGGACCTTGCGCGTAATTATCAAACGCGTTAAGCCTGCCTAACCGGCCTGCGCTTGCCCTTAAAATAAGGTCGTTTATAATGGTGCTGTTATCTAATAACTCTTTTTTAATGCTCCATGCTGCGGATAATACCGGCGAATAAAACCACCGGCTTGTTGGCTGGGCATTTGATGAGCCATCAGCACGCACGGTTGCAGACAGGAAATATTTCTCTTTGAATGAATAATCGGTTTTGGCATAAAACGAAACCAGGTTATGCCTTATCTTATCCAAAAAACGGAACGTTAACTCCCGCGGAAATGCTGTAGGATTAAGATAGTTTCCATTGTCCGATCCATCAGGATTTTTGGGGTTGGAATCCAGTAGGTCGATCTTAATATAGTCGTTCACACCTTTGTAGGCGTAGGCGTTGCTGTATTTATAGGTATCCCACTGAGTTGATTGCCCAAGCTCAAAATGAAAATTATTTACCTTATTTATTGTCAGATCATAGCTGGCCATGTTATCTGCCATTATCCTTTGGCTGTAACCAAAGTAATTAGACGCGTAACTGTTGCCCTGCAAAAGGGTACGCGCGTAAAACACATCGCGGTAGCCTTCATTATAATCAACGTTAAAGGTTGTTGTGAATTTAAATTTCCCCAGATCGAGGCCTATTTTAGCATAGCCGTCAACAATATTTATTTTATTGTTATCAAAGCCTTTTTTGTACTGGGTGAGGTAATCGGCATAGTACTCTTTGTTTGGCGGCAACGGGGCGCTTAGATCAGGGAAATAGTTGATCTGGGCAAACCTGTCGCGCAGGTATTTGTTGCGTTGCCTGTCAAGCCGGTTGGCATTTACCATAGCCGAAAACAACAACCATTTAATTGGTTTCATGTTGATATTGAACATGGCGCTATAACGGTTTAGCACAGTTCCATCAGCAACGCCGTTGTTTTTCAGATCCCCCAACGAGAAACGGAAGTTAGCACGATCGGTACCACCCGAAATACCAAAGTTTATACCGTAAACAACTGCGTTACGATAATATAGGTCGCTCCAGTCTGATTTGCCGCTATATACATTATTTAACGAGTCGCTAAGGTAAATAGGGTAGTTTTCATCGTCGGAGTACCTGCCATTGGTGGTATAAAGATCGTAAAAGCGCTGCCTGAAAGCGTTTTCGTATTTACCGTTTATGGTAGTTACGCCCGGGCGCTGTGCCAATCCTATATAAGAATCAAACGTGATACTTTTGGCCGATACCGGTTTTTTTGAGGTTAAAACGATAACCCCGTTCACCGCGCGCGGCCCGTAAACGGCAGTGGCCGAGAGGTCTTTTAATACCTCGATGGAGGCGATATTATTCATATCAATATGGGCAAACGGGTTGGTTGCAGTTCCCATTCTGGTATAATCATACAGTTGTATATCGTATGCAAAGGGGTGTTCTGTTACCAGGGGGATACCATCCAGCACAACCAATGGCTGCGATTGGTAAACATCCCTTTGGGAAAGGAGCGGCATAGGTGCGCCGTGCATAAACATGTTTTGCACGCTGCCAGGTTCGCCCGAGGGTTCCTGTACATAAAGACCGGCAAATTGCCCTTTTAAAAGTTGCTGAAGGGATACAGCGGGGAACTTAGATAAGTCGTAAGGCTTTTTGGTAACACTATCAGATAGCTTATTATACAGCGTATGTCTGATAATAATATTCATACTATCTTTTAATAAGGTGTCCTTAGCCGTAGTATCACGGCGGATGAAGGATTTATTGTGTAAAGCAGCACGTTTTACTTTGTTTACTTTACTTTTTTTACCCTCATTTTCCTTAGCCAAGCATGTGAGTGCATTTGTAGTTATCGCTGCGAAAACCACAAAGCACAGCCATAAGTATCGCATAATGAATGGATCTTTTTAGTTTGTGAAAAAAAATTGTTTGAGTTAACGGGCCATGCCAAAATGCCTGCAATTGAGTTTGCAGATAGGGCACGCCGTTACGTTAAGCAGAATGTAGTTTTCTTTTCATAGTGTTGATTTACAGATGAAAAGAACATGGAGTAGCAAATAATCTGCAGGATTATTATTAACAACAGGGCATAGTTAAGCACCCCCGGGTGTCACCATCAAAATGGCAAATACACAGGTGTTCTTTTCACCGGTTGGTGATTAGGTTAATTAATAAACTTTTTGATGCCTAAAATTTCACCGTGAAATTTAATGGCGCAGCCTTGTCAGATTATCGGTTTCTGAAAGATGAGATACAGGTAAATCAGGTTTTTCATGTTAAGTGATATTGGTTATAATATATTAAGATTACGTGAGCTTCGTAAGAACTAAGTAAGGTAGCTTAAACGATTAAGCAGTAACGTATTTTTATAACTGGTTTTAACAAATATAATTAACCAAAACGTTTTACCAAGTGATATTGCTAAAATATTGAACTTTTGCTGTTTCAAATAATAACAATCGATCGCAATTGTAAAAATGTTAAAAAAATAGCCTAATACTGATTTCATTTTGAAAAAAATGCAAGGGAGTCGACACGAAATCCTGTGTCTGAGTTAAGCTAAATTTCTGTATTGAGGGAAAATCTGTCGTAAAAATGTAATTCTTACATTTTTTAATTAATATGTTTAAACTTATGATTTAAATTCTCTGTAGCTGGTTTGAAATTCGGCTAAGTGCTGCAAGTGTACCTAAATGAGTAGGGGAAACACAAGTCTTGGTGTTTTGTGCCCGTGATCAGTTTGATGAAGAAGAAATTGGTCAACCTAAACTCAAATCCCGTATCGTACTCGGTTTGATGAAGTTGGCATCAGTTAACAACAGGCTTACGTTGGTCAATGTATTATAAACAGGTAGGGAGTTCCGAGTAATAGCGGCATATTTGAGTTTACGCCGCCGGCTAACGGCAGTTGGTGATTAAACTAATTTAATCTTTTTCCAGATGCTATACCCGCCATATATAAATACAAGCACGATAAACACATATACCCAGATCGAAATGTTACGCCCTGCAATAACCAGGTAAAGGTAAGGTATGCAGAAACTAACAGAGGCCAGTAGCAACGGCAATACTATTGCTTTTTTTGCCCTCAGATTTTTAATTACCAACCCAATAAATATTACAAGACTTACCTTGCTGACTAAATAAAGACAGCCCAGCAACAGGGGATCAACATCATGTTTTTCGCCCAGGGCAATGATCCAGTCTTTAATTAGTGTGAAAAAATCTGCCATAATTGCAATATATCATTAAACATTGGTACCTGGATGCAGAGAATATGAAATGTTCGTCATAAGGAATCAATTTGAAGCTTGTATCCTATAAATCCTTTTAACGTTTACGTTAACGTGAAATGTTTTTTATATTCGTAGAACTTTGAGGTACATACAACCTGTAGTACCTTCGCATTACAATTATAAACACGAAATTTCTATTTCATAAACCATGGGATGTAAGCCAAACTATATTGCGCGGGTAAAAAAGATATTGCTACTTGTTGTTACAGGCTGCGCATTAGTTGCCTGCAAACATGATAAAATAAAATCTACCTACACCATTGGCTTTTCGCAATGTGTTGGATCCGATCTTTGGCGCCGCACCATGCTCGAGGAGATGAAAACCGAGCTTTCGCTTCACCCCGGCGCGACCTTTATTTACACAGATGCTCAAAATAGCAGTGCCAAACAAATTGCACAGGTACGTAATATGCTGCGGCAAGGCATCGATCTGTTGGTGATCTCGCCGAACGAAGCACAGCCGCTTACACCTGTGGTAGAAGAGGCTTATAATAAAGGTATCCCGGTTATAATTATCGACAGAAAAACATCATCGCCATTATACACCGCTTATGTTGGCGCGGATAATTATGAACTGGGTAAAATGGCAGGAGAGTATATCGGCTCAACCATTAAAGGCCCGGTATCCATATTGGAAGTGATGGGCCTGCCGGGGTCGTCGCCAGCCATTGAACGCGATAGGGGATTTAACGACGGCATCCGGAAGTTTTCAAACATCCATGTTATCTCAAAAGTTTATGGCGACTGGCTTAAACCCAATGCCGAAAAACAACTATACAGGATAAAAGATAAGTTACCGTTGGTAAATGCGGTATTTGCGCATAATGATGTAATGGCATCTGGTGTTCGTGATATTTTTAGTCAGCTGAATATTGGCCACCAGGTAAAGATAGTAGGTGTAGATGCTTTGCCTGGTACCGGTGGCGGTTTAGGAATGGTATCTGATAAAATTATCGACGCGAGCGTACTTTATCCAACCGGTGGAAAGGAAGCAATGAGCACCGCGTTCAGGATATTGAATAAGGAGCCGTTTTCGAGAGAAAATATCCTGCAATCGTTAGTGATCGATTCATCTAACGTTCAATTAATGAAAATGCAATGGGCGCGCATCAATAACCAGCAAAAAGATATCGAAAAACAGCAGGTTTTAATAAAAGAACAACAGGGGATATATGATAGTCAGCAAACCGTTTTAGATGTTATTGTAATAACACTTGTGCTGGCAATTATTTTGGGCGGGCTTGCGTTTTACTCGCTTACCGAAAACAGGAAAATAAATAAAAGCCTCGCGGCAAAAAACGACGAGATCCTATCGCAGCGAAATCAACTAATAGTGATGTCGGAAAAGGCAGAAGCAGCTACCGAGGCTAAACTTAACTTTTTTACTAACGTATCTCACGAGTTTCGTACGCCATTAACACTTATCCTATCGCCACTGCAGGATATGATGAATAACGAGAAGCTTTTGGCCTTGGGCGGCAAAGATATCCGCATTATTTATCAAAATAGCCACCGGCTTTTAAGGCTGGTTAACCAGCTGATTGATTACCGTAAAATAGAATACGATAAGCAATCCATCAAAGCCTCAGCAAACAACATCGTAGCTTTTATAAGGGATATTGTAGATAATTTTAGGCCGCATGCTCAAAAACAACAGATCCATTTAAGTATATCATCTAACGTTAATGATATTAAATGCTGGTTTGATGTAAATATGCTTGATAAGGTTTTCTTTAATCTGATAGCCAATGCCATTAAATTTAACAACGAAAAGGGCAAGGTAAGGGTCAATATTGTTAAGCGCAATGATGAGGTGGTAATTGAGGTTGAAGATACAGGCGTTGGCATGAACCCCGAGGAACTTAACCTTGTTTTCGATCAGTTTTACCAGGCCGCACACATGCCATCTAACGGCTCTGGCATAGGCCTTTCGCTTTCCCGGGAGATCGTTAATGCGCACCACGGAAGTGTACAGGTACAAAGCGAAAAATGGAAGGGCAGTAAATTTACGGTTGTATTACCATTGGGCGATGATCATCTATCGGCCGATGAAAAAACTACCGAACCTGGCAATTGGGCGAACTTAAGCAAGCGATCTGAAATTTATAGTTCCGATCTTAAAAGTTCAGTCGCGTTAACACAGCCCGATCTGCTAAGCTCGCCTAAAGAGTTTTCTATACTTATTGTTGAAGATAACCAGGACTTACTGCATTACCTCGCCGCAAAATTCGACGAGTATTTTGAGGTTTACACAACAGATAATGGGCATGATGCCATAACGCAGGCTTATGAGCACGTTCCTGATCTGATCTTATCGGATATCGTATTGCCTGGCATTTCGGGCAAGGCTGTTTCAGAAAAGCTTAAATCAGATCTGCGCACTTCGCACATTCCTATTATCTTATTAACAGCGCAGGGGAGTGTGGAGCAGCAAATATCAGGTATTGACGCCATGGCCGATATTTATATCACCAAGCCGTTTAATTTCGATTACCTGCTGGCCAACGTAAAAAACCTTATCAAAAACCGTAGGATCTTAAAAGATCACTTTACCAGCGATATCAGTACTGGCGAAAGAACATCTGTGGCTAAAAGTATCGACAAGAAATTCATTAATGATTTTGCGGGTATTGTGGAGCAGAACTTATCGAACGATAAATTTAGCGTGGATGATATTTGCAAGCTGATAGGTATTTCCCGCATACAGCTTTACCGGAAGGTAAAGGCTTTATTGGGCTGCAGTATTACCGATTATATACTATCCCGCCGCTTAAAGAAGGCGCAATACCTGCTGCAAAACGAAAACTTTTCAATTGCAGAGATCACTTATCAGGTCGGCTTTTCAAATCCCAACTATTTTGCCACGGTATTTAAAGCAAAATACGGTTGTACACCTACCGAATTTAAACGAAATCCAGTAGCTTGATCCCCTCCTTCTTATCAGTTTAAAGCCACATAAGCATTAATGTGCTATGTGGCTTTTTTTATATTATCAGGTTGCAATTACCCCTTTATTTCATCCTCCAAAATCTAAATATTTCCTTGTGAGCCTTTGAACTGCTACGGGCGTAAATACGCTATGTCAAAAAGCGCAATTATCACAAAAAGTAAATTTTTAGCAATAGTTAAAGCCGTTGAAAGGCCTCATTTAAGTTCCAATGCGTTAAAAATACACATTTCGGCGATGTAACCAATTCAAAGATTCCATGTAACACCATTATAGATTCATTAATAAAAGTTATTTCCAAATGTATTTAAATAATTGATTTTCAGGTATTTGTTATTTGTTTCAATTCTTGTGTCTTTTGGTATAAAATCAATGACTGTGCATAGCATCTCCGGGCTACTTTGCGACAGTAAACCAAAAGACTAAATTATATATGAAGAAAAACTCCGTCCTGGCCTGGTCCATGGTCGTAGCCCTTGGTGGCTTTCTGTTTGGGTTCGACACCGCCGTTATCTCGGGTGCCGAAAAGTCAATTCAGCAATTCTGGCAGCTTTCTGTAATGGAACACGGCCTTACTATATCTATAGCTTTAATAGGAACGGTGATAGGCTCATTATTAGGTGCGCGGCCTTCAGATATTTTCGGCAGGAAAAATACCTTGTATTTTGTAGCTGCCGCTTACCTGTTATCATCAATAGGCACCGCGCTTGCAGATAACTGGTACATCTTTTTAATATTCAGGCTTTTGGGTGGCCTGGGGGTAGGCATTTCCTCTGTAACCGCGCCTATTTATATATCAGAAGTTTCACCTGCCGATAGGCGTGGGCGTTTAGTGGGTTTGTTTCAGTTTAACGTAGTACTGGGCATCCTGGTATCTTATCTTTCCAATTATCTTATTAGCCAGGGCGGTGAAAGCTCATGGCGCTGGATGCTTGGTGTGCAGGCTTTTCCATCCTTATTGTTTTTGATCCTCATCTATTTTATACCTGAAAGTCCGCGTTGGCTCATCCTTAAAAAAGGAGAAACTACCAGGGCGCTCGAGATATTACGCATTATTAACCCGCTTGATTGCGAGCAGGCTTTAACCGAGATCCAAAATTCAAAACTTGGCGAGGCATCTTCAAATACCAGTCTGTTTTCTGAGCAATATAAAACACCGATAATACTGGCGGTGTTGTTTGCCTTTTTTAACCAGGTATCGGGCATAAACGCCATCATTTACTACGCGCCACGCATTTTTGAAATGGCTGGTCTTGGCGCGCATTCATCGTTGCTATCAACCGTTGGCATAGGGGTTATCAATTTTATTTTCACACTGCTTGGCATCAATATTATTGATAAGGTAGGCAGGCGTATTTTAATGTTGGTAGGTTCGGTAGGGTTAATTATTTCGCTCTTCCTGGTTGCTATTACATTTTTCTCGGGTAGGTTCAACGGTTTTGCCATACCTGTTTACATGATGATCTTCATTGCTTTTTTCGCGTTTTCGCAAGGTGCGGTCATCTGGGTTTTTATATCCGAAATATTCCCGAACCAGGTACGCGCTAAGGGGCAAACGCTGGGCAGTTCAACGCACTGGATAATGGCCGCCATTATTGCTTTTTGCTTCCCATACCTGGCCGAGACCTTGGGCGGGGCTGTTACCTTTTCGTTTTTCTGTGTGATGATGGTATGCCAGTTCATTTTTGTGTGGAAGTTTATGCCCGAGACAAAGGGCCGGTCGCTTGAGCAGATAGAAACAAACATTGTAATGCATTAATGATGAACGCAGAAAGATCACAACATGCACAGGTGTTTTGCTTTGGCGAAATTCTTTGGGATTTGTTACCCGGCGGCGCACAACCTGGAGGGGCACCGCTTAACGTTGCCTATCATTTAAATAAGCTTGGTGTAAGTAGCGGCATTATCAGCAAAGTAGGCGATGATCTGGCTGGCCTTGAGCTGCTAAAGCTAATTAAGCAATGGGGCATAGCCGATGCGCTGATCCAAACAGATGACGAGTATGCCACGAGTGAAGTTTTGGTAAAGCTAAACAGCAATAAAGAAGCTACTTATGAGATACTGTATCCGGTTGCATGGGATTTTATTTCGGCCGGAGACTATACCGATGGGCAACTAAATACTGCTGACTATTTTGTTTACGGTAGCTTATCATCCCGCAATAAAACCACCCGCGAAACACTGTTAGCATTGCTTGATAATGAGTTATGCAACGTTTTGGATATCAACCTTCGGGAACCATATGTGAATAAGCAAACCCTTCAGCAACTGCTGATGAAAGCCGGCATTGTAAAGTTTAATGAGGCGGAGTTAACTCGCATAAACCAGCTGTTTGGTAGTAATTATATCACCGAACATGATAAAGTGAATTTTATACAGGATAAGTTTCAAATCTCCGAAGTGTTAGTAACCAAAGGAGGTGATGGTGCCATGTGCTATAACCTAAATGAAGCGTATCACGCTAAAGGGCCTAAAATAACTGTAAAGGATACCGTTGGCAGCGGCGATGCTTTCCTGGCCGCTTTTATTGCCGGTAAAATTGCCGGCGACAATACTCAAAACAATATCAATAACGCGGCGGCGATGGGCGCCTTTATCGCGACACAAAAAGGTGGCTGTCCGGAATACAGTCGCTCAGAGTTTGAAAATTTCAAAAACCAAATTATACCAATAAAAACAACATGAGAAAACTATTACTCTTTTGCTCCTTACTTGTCCTGTTGACAAGTGGAGCCTATGCACAAACACGCGAATTGAGCGGGGTGGTGAAAGACCACGAAGCTCAGGCACTACCCGGGGTTACGGTAGTTGTGGTTGAAACGCAAAAATCTACCGCTACAGATGTAAGCGGCAAATTCAAAATTCAAGCGGCTACCGGGCAAACACTTCGTTTTTCTTTTGTTGGATATAAAGCCATAGAAATTAAGGTTACAGACAGTAACGATAAGCTTGAAGTTAAGTTTCAACCCTCAGCAAGCGAGCTGAACGAAGTTGTTGTAACCGGTTATACTGCCGAAAGGAAAAAAGATTTAACAGGCGCTGTTACCGTAGTTAACGTTAAGGAGATCAAGGATATCCCACAAGGTAATGCTATGAAAGCTTTACAAGGCCGCGTAGCTGGTTTAACTGTATTTGCCGATGGATCGCCTAATGGCGGTGTAACCGTGAGGGTGCGTGGTACAACAACACTTAATAATAACGATCCATTGTATATTATTGATGGCATACCAACCCAACGTGGTTTGCAGGAAATAAACCAGAATGATATCGAATCGATACAGGTATTAAAAGATGCTTCGGCTACAAGTATCTACGGTTCGAGGGCTGCTGCCGGTGTGATCATTGTAACAACCAAACAAGGCAAAAATGGTGTACAGCGTATGGATTTCGACGCTTCAACATCATTACAATATTATACCAACAAACCTAAGCAACTTAACGCTTACCAGCATGGCCAGGCTTACTGGCAGGCACAGGTAAATGACAACCAATTCGGCCCCAACTTTGTAAACGGACAACCGGTTGAACCTGTTGAATTTGGAGGCGTTTACACATTCGACTGGAACAAAGATAACAGCAACCCAGTATTAAATAACGTGATCATCCGTGAATACCTGGATGCTGCAAAAACAATGAAATCTGCCAATACCGATTGGTTTGATGCCATATCGCAAACCTCGCTACTGCAATCTTATAACTTAAGTTTATCTAATGGTACAGAAAAAGGTAATTCATTGTTTTCTGTTGGATATTATGACAACAAGGGGATTATTCGTGAGTCGGGAAGTAAAAAATACACGTCGCGTTACAACAGCCAGTACAACTTTTTTAAAGGGAGGTTAAAAATAGGCGAAACCTTATCTGCTACTTACATGAGGGATAAGATATTGCCGACAGGTTCAATCACCAATTTATCATATATCGAAAACTCCATTATCCCGGTACATACTGTTGACGGAGTAGGTTTTGGCGGCCCAATTGCCGGTATGGATGATAGGGATAACCCATACCGATTAATAGAGGCCAATAAACAAAATGCCAACTCGTTCGGCAGGATATTCGGTAATGCTTACCTTGATTTTGAAGTTATTAAAGGGCTTCACTTTAAAACCACCTACGCTGTCGATCTTTCGGGTAACTACTACCGTTCGCTGCAAATTCCTTATACCGCTGGCTTTTTATCTGACCCACGTACAATTGCAGGCCAATCAAGCGATTACGCGGTTTCACAAACCTGGCAAAACCAGTTAACCTATGATCTGTCGATCAAAAAACACAGGTTAAACTTATTATTGGGCGAAGAGAACATCAAAAACACCTATCAAAACCACAATGGCAGCGCAGAAGGTTTAACACTTGCCGATATCAATTACGCATACCTGAGTGTAGGTAATAAAAATATCCAGGCGCATGGTGGTGGCTCGGGTGATGCCTTACTATCTTACTTTGCCAAAGCCAACTATTCGTTTGATGATAAATACCTGCTATCGGGTACTATCAGGAGGGACGGCTCTTCCAAATTCGGTCAAAATAACCGGTATGCCTATTTCCCGGCAGGTTCAGTAGGATGGAGGATAAGCCAGGAGAGTTTCATGAAAAATAACGTACCGTTGATCTCCGACCTGAAATTGAGGTTAGGCTGGGGACAAACCGGTAACCAAAATATTGCCAACAACGCGGTTTATTCGCTTTACCAGGCTATTTATAGCAACCAGGGCCCGGGTGGATCTGACAGCGGCAGTGCTTATGATATAACCGGATCCAATTCAGGCACACTTCCTTCGGGCTTTACCTCCATACAAACAGGTAACCCCAACCTTAAATGGGAAACAACCACCCAAACAAACTTAGGTTTGGATTTTGGATTGTTTGGCAATAAACTATCAGGATCGTTAGATGTATATAATAAAAATACTACCGATATCTTGATCAACCCACCATACCTGGCTATTTTGGGTGAAGGTGGTAACCAGTATTTTAACGGAGCATCCGAAAAAATAAAAGGTCTTGATGCTATCCTTTCATACTCAGGCCAGATCTCGTCTGATCTTACATTCAGTGTAACCGGAAACCTTTCACTTTATCGTGCTAAAATAACTAAACTTCCGGCGGCTGCCATTAATGGGTTCCCTGGTAATGGTACTACACAAACCATCCTCGGTCGTTCGCCCGGCTCACAGTTTGGCTACATTACAGAAGGTTTATTCACATCGATGGATGAGGTTAATAACTCGGCTGCACAGCCAGGAAAAGGTCTCGGTCGTATCCGCTATAAAGACGTTAACAACGATGGCAAGATCACCCCTGACGATGAACGTTATATTGGTGATTCTGCACCCGATTTTATTTATGGTTTAAACACCGCTGTTAATTACAAGGATTGGTCGTTATCATTCTTTTTTCAAGGTGTAAAAGGTGGATTGATCAACAATTCCTTCAAATACCTAACCGATTTTACTTCCATCGCCTCGGGATCAAATTGGGGTACCAGAACTTTAGATGCCTGGACACCTAAAAATACAGGCTCAACAATACCGGCGTTAACACTGGTTAACAACAATGATGAGGCCCGTCCGTCTAATTACTTCCTGGAAAGTGCTTCCTATTTAAAACTGCGCAACGTACAGTTATCCTATAACCTCAGGAATGCTTTTAAAAGCGCCAAACTGCAACGGGCTACTGTATTCATCCAGGCAAGTAATTTGCTAACATTCAAAACCTCATCATTTACCGGACCTGATCCTGAAACGGCAGGCAATCCGTACCCAATCCCAACCATCACCACCTTAGGCATCAACTTTTCATATTAATAAAGCAACAACATGAAAATCATAAAATATATCACAGTTTTTATACTTTGTATAATGGCTGTATCTTGTAAAAAATACCTGGACGAAGTACCGCAGGCAGTAGTATCGCAAGAAGACCTGAAAACTCCGGCAAATACTGACGCTATGGTGATAGCGGCTTATTCAGCCCTTGGTAACGATCGGTTTTTTATTCCCTATAGCAGCATGTGGGCATACGGAAGCATCCGTGGCGGCGATGCCTATAAAGGTGGCGGTGGCACCGGCGACGTTGGCGAGTTTCATCAGTTTGAAACATTTATCAATAACACGGTAACCAATGGTTCGGGCGATGCTGTGTTTTATCAATTGTTTGTTGGTATTGCCAGGTGCAATACGGCCCTGCAACTGGTAGAAGGGCAAACAGATGCAGCCTATCCGCTCAAAACACAAAGGCAGGCCGAACTTAGATTTTTGCGCGGTCATTTTTATTTCCTGCTCAAGATCCTCTTCAATCACATTCCCTATGTAGATGAAAGTATTCAAAAATCGGCTGATACTTATGGCTCTATTTCAAACGTGGCGCTCACCAGCGATCAGTTATGGAATAAAATAGCCGGAGATTTTGATTACGCAGCCGCAAACCTTCCGGTAACACAAACAGATGTTGGCCGCGCAACAAAAGGAGCGGCGCAGGCTTACCTGGCTAAAACATTGCTGTACCAGGCTTACACACAAGATGATAAAAACAACGTTACCGGTATAGATAAAACAAAGCTAACACGAGTAAATACCTTATGCGATAGCGTAATAAGCAGCGGTAAATATAGCCTTACTCCAGAGTTTGCTACCAATTTCCTCCCGCAATCTGATAACTCGTTGGAGAGTGTTTTTGCCATACAATATTCTAAAAATGATAACTCATCTATCGGCCGTACAGATGCCGGGCACGTGCTTGATTATCCAATGAATGCAGAATATGGTTGCTGCGGTTTTCATTCGCCAAGTAACAACATGGTGAACGCCTTTAAAACCGATGCAAACGGCTTACCTCAGTTTACTACATTTAATGATAACGACGTAGTACCAACCGGCGATTACAAAACAGGCTCGTTCGATCCAAGGCTTGACCACACCGTTGCTATTCCCGGCCACCCGTATAAATATCAAACCGGCCTGGTTTACCAGGCAGCCTGGGCGCGCGACCTGCAAAGTTATGGGCCGTTGTTAAGCATGAAAGAAACTGTGGCTTATACCGATCCTTCTTTTACCCGTTTCCCGCCGTTTATGTCCAGCTCAAAAAACTGGGAAATAATAAGGTATGCCGATGTGATATTGATGAAGGCCGAAGCTTTGATCCAAACCGGACGAGAAATTGAGGCATTGCCGCTGATCAATATGATCCGCACGAGGGCAGGTAACAGTACAGCCTTATTAAAGCAAAAAGATGGAACACCCACCTCAAATTACCGCGTGGATACCTACAAACCCGGCGTAAATTGCACTTGGACAAATGCCTACGCATGGCAAGCCCTGATGTTTGAACGCCGATTGGAGTTTGCTATGGAAGGCTACCACTTTTTTGACCTGGTTAGATGGGGTATAGCTGCTGAATATATCAACGCTTATTTCACAACCGAAACCAAACGCACACCACACCTGGTTGGCGCTAAGTTTACCAAAAACAGGGATGAGTATTTGCCGATATCACAGGCACAGATCAATTTTAGTCACGGTTTATATAAACAAAATACCGGTTGGTAATGGTTAATTTACAGGGCTGCTTTGTTTAGTACATGGTAGCCCTGTAATTATTGTATATTGAATGCACCAATTGTAAATACTGTAGCAAATGAAATTAAAGCATCAGCTGCTAACGATAGTTCTATTGATATCAATTGTTGGTAGTGGTTTTGCACAGCGTGTAATAACCGTTAAATCACTGCTTAACGATTTAACGGATAGGAACGAAGCTGCAAAATGGCCAGTCCCTTATTATACCATAATGCAGGCCAGCAGCTATGATCGTGCCTCGGTTTCGCCAAATGAGCCGGGTTGGTTTGCCAATGAAGATCATAGCAATTACATCCGTACTGATACCGTTAACGGCCACAGAGAACAGGTGATGATGGATGTTGACGGTCCCGGTGCCATTGTGCGGTTTTGGCTCACCACTTTTAAACGCGCAGGGATCATAAGGATCTATTTCGACAGGCATACAACACCAGAGGTCACAATACCGGCTTATGACCTTATGAAAAGCGGCTTGCAAATAGCAGCGCCTTTGTTAGCACCACACTCCAGTTATGAGCCAACAGAAAAAGGCGGCAGCACCCTTTATTTACCCTTGCCCTATGCCCGGCATTGCAAAGTAACTTTTGAGGATAATGAACCAACTAAGCAACCCCGCTATTATCAAATAAACTACAGAAACTATCCAAAGGGAACTTTGGTAAAAACTTTTACTGTGAAACAACTGGATGATTGCAAAGCCCTGGTAACATCGGTTAATGACAAACTTGCAAATCCGGTTGATGAGGTTACATTACCTAAAACATCGCTAAAAGGAAGTTTAGAGCCAACCAAACAACTATCTGTTAATTTGCCGTCGGGAAGTTCTGCTATCCATTTATTACAACTGTCAATCAAAACGGAAAAGCCGGAAGATCATGAACAGGCGCTGCGATCAACAATATTGCAGGTAAGTTTTGATGGCGAGCAAACCATTTGGTGCCCTGTGGGTGATTTTGGTGGGAGTGGGGTTGGTGCCAGGCCGCTGCAAAGCTGGTACAGAACTATAACACAGAAGGGGAAGATCATTAGCCGCTGGGTTATGCCATATCAAAAATCGGCCAAAATAACTTTGCTCAACCTGGGCGCAGTGGGCGTAAAGGTTTCATTAACTGCCACAACAGGCAAATGGAATTGGGACAAACGGAGCATGTATTTTCATGCCGATTGGAGAAGCCAAAATAACGTGCCCATTAAGCAAACCGAAAAGGACAAGCCCAGCGAATGGGAATTTAACGTTATTAATGGTAAGGGTGTTTTTATGGGCGATTCTTTCGCTGTGTACAATCACATGCATAAATGGTATGGTGAGGGTGATCAAAAACTTTGGGTTGATAACCTGAAATTCCCTACCGAATACGGAACAGGTACGGAAGATTACTACAATACCTCGTGGGCACCGGTGGTGCTCTATCAAACGCCATTTGCTAACGCGCCAAGGGCTGATAATGCGGACTCATTCGGCCATAACACATTTACACGCACCAGAAACCTTGATGCTGTTCCGTTTGCCCAAACGTTTAAGTACACGTTGGAAACCTTAGGCTGGGAAAATGGTACTGCCGATTTTGCCGCTACCACTTATTGGTATGGCTTTAAAAATACGAAAAGTAAAATGGTAGCGAACCAGGTGAAACCTGACATGTTACCTGAATAACAAATAACTACTAATCAATTAAAAAGATGAATAAACTTAAATTAATCAGTATGGCGCTCCTTGCAATGTCGGTAAAGGCATTTGCGCAAGAGAAAACAGAACCCACTCCACAATGGCGACCAACATACCATTTTACGCCAGATAAAAACTGGACAAACGACCCAAACGGGCTAATATTTTTGGATGGAAAATTTCAACTGTATTACCAGCACAATCCCTTCGAAAATAAATGGGGGCATATGAGCTGGGGGCACGCTACCAGTACCGATCTGGTACATTGGAAACATTTACCCGTAGCCATACCCGAAGTTGTAACTAAAGATACCACCACCTGGATCTATTCGGGATCGGCGGTTTTGGATAAGAAGAACACCAGCGGTTTTGGCAAAAATGGCAAAGCGCCGCTGGTTGCCATTTTTACGGCTGATCAGCCAAAGCAAAAAAAAGAATCGCAGTTTATCGCTTACAGCAATAACGGAGGGCTATCCTTCAAAATGTATGCAGGCAATCCGGTTATCGACCTCAACAAACGCGATTTCAGAGATCCGAACGTCTTCTGGTTCGAACCTGCTAAACAATGGATCATGACAGTTGCCATGGTTGATGAACACATGGTACGGTTTTACGGCTCGAAAAACCTAAAACAGTGGACTAAACTAAGCGATTTTGGCCCGGCCGGTTATACTAAAAATGGCTGGGAATGTCCTTCACTTATCCCGCTGCCTGTTGACGGTAATCCGGCTAAAACAAAATATGTATTATTTGTTTCATGCGGTGGCGATCATGGTCCGCTGATGCAATATTACATTGGTGATTTTGACGGCAAAACTTTTAAAAATGACAACGCCGCTGATAAGCTGTTAACGGTTGATTATGGCGACGCGTTCTACGCGGCTATAGCCTGGCGCGATGCACCTCAAGATAAAAAGATCCTTTTAGGCTGGCTGCAAAATGGCAGGAAAGAAACTTACCCATGGAAAGGCCAGATGGCTATCCCGCATGATCTATCAATCAAAACAACACCCGATGGTTTGAGGCTTTTCCAAAATCCTTCTACAATCGTGAGCAGTAAATTGCCTGTATTATCAAAAGGCAGGGTGCTGACCAAGGCTAATTTGGTTATTGATGATAAGAAAGTAAGCCTCACCGAAAATGGAAAGTTCAACAGCAACGCCAACTGGATTGATGCTGAATTTGAGGTTGGGAAAGCGCAAAAGTTTGGATTTAGTTTAACCGAGAAAGACGGTACCGAAAGGAATGTACTTGTTGGGTACGACGTTGCTAAACAGCAACTTTATATTGATTGCTCAAATTCAGAAAAGGCAAATAAATCGCCGGAGAATTTGGTACAAACCGCTCCGTTGAAAGCAATAAATGGCGTAGTAAAGATCAAGGTACTTATTGATAAATCATCATTAGAAGTATTTGGAAATGATGGCGAAAAAGTGATCTCGACAATGATATACCCGGATGCAGCGGCTACCGGAGTATCCGTATTTGCCGAAGGTAAAGCAGTACTGAAAAAACTAAAATTGTGGGACTTGCAATAACTTAATGTTCCCATTTGTTTAGTGTACATGCTTAATAAAGAAAGCCCTTAACTATCCAGGTTAAGGGCTTTCTTTATTAAAAAATTTATAATGCGTGAATTATTTTGATTTACAATTCTGAGATCAGTTCAGATATCCTGTTGGAGATACCTACTTCATTATCATACCAGGCAACAACCTTAACCAATTTTCCGATAGCTTTGGTCATTGTACCATCTACAATAGATGAATGTGTGTTACCTAATATATCAGAAGATACAAATGCCTCCTCGGTATATTGCATAACGCCTTTAAGTGAACTATCGGCATAACGCTTTAAAACCTCGTTGATCTCGGCTGCTGTAACTTCTTTTTGTAAATTGATAGAAAGATCCACAATAGAACCGTCAATTACAGGAACGCGGTATGAGTAGCCATCCAGTTTGCCTTTTAGGTTCGGTAACACATCTCCGATAGCTTTAGCTGCGCCGGTTGTGGTAGGGATGATGTTATATGCGGCGGCACGTGCCCTGCGAAGGTCTTTATGAGGCGCGTCCTGCAGGTTTTGGTCGGCTGTAAAGGCATGAACAGTAACCATATATCCCGATTCGATGCCGTATTCTTTATCCAGGATATGCAAAACCGGGGCGATACTACCAGTGGTACACGAGGCTGTTGAATAGATCTGGTCGCCGCCTATCAAATCATTATTTACACCGTGAACGATAGTTTTAACGCCTCCGGTTGCCGGTGCGGTGATCAAAACCTTTTTCGCTCCGGCCCTGAGATGGGCCTCGGCAGAAGCCTTGTCTGTGAACCTTCCGGTCGATTCAATAACCGCATCGATCCCTAATTCAGTCCAGGGCAGTTTTTCAGGGTCTTTTTCGCTTAACAGTTTTATTCGCTTTGTTCCAACTACAATATAGTCACCTTCTGCAGATACAGTTCCGGGAAAGCGGCTGTGTGCCGTATCGTATTTTAGTAGGTGTACAAGTGTAGCAATATCTGTAAGGTCGTTTATAGCAACTACCTCTATATTGGTTTTATCCTGTAATGCGCGCAGGGTCATTCTTCCGATCCTGCCAAATCCATTGATCGCGATTTTCATATTATCAAAAATTTATGTTGTTAAAAAATAAAGGCATGAATAGTCTGTTACGCCGATCGTGTGTAGATAGCGTTCCGTTGAGGTGTTGTTTTAATTAGTTAAACCGGGTTTGCTAAACTCGGGGAGCCAGCCGCAAGCAGGCTTTCAATGCCGGCATCTGATAGCGATGTGCGGAAAGCCCGGCGATAATCTGACGGGGTTGTATTGAGGTGCCTCAAAAAGATCCGCCGCATGGAAACTAAGCCACCCAGGCCACATAAATCGGCTATCTTTTCAAGGGATACATCCGAATCTTCCAGGTATTTCCGGGCAGCTTCAACCCGCAGCTTTTCAACAAATTTAGCAGGTGGCATTCCTGTTTCTCTATGAAACACACGGGTGAAGTTTCTGGTGCTCATATTCATTTGATCGGCAATCTGGTTCACTTCGAGTTTTTCATTCAGGTGCCCGGCAATCCAGTTCTGTGTTTTTTTGCCGATGTGCTCCCGCTCAAAAACAGGCAGCAAATTGCCGAACTGCGACTGAAATCCCGGGCGACTTAAATAGAAAACCAGTTTACGTGCTACACTGATCGCTAAATCTTTGTTATGATCCTGTTCAACCAAAGCTAATGACAAGTCGATCCCGGACGAAACACCGGCTGAAGTATAAACATGCCCATCCCGGGTAAAAAACGGGTTCGCGTTAACTTTAACTTCAGGGTAGGTTTTACTTAACCGTTCGCTCGATTGCCAATGCGTAGTCGCCTTTCTGCCCTTTAATATCCCGGCTTTCGCTAAAACAAATGCTCCGCCACAAATTGAGGCTATACGGCGGGTATTGTGTTCGTTTCGGGTGGCCAACCAATCATAAAAGCAAGTGAGATCTGGCTGACTGGCTTCCCTGGAATCGTTTCCTGCTATGATCAGCGTATCGATGGGGCTTTGTATATCTGCTACAAATAATTCGCAATTAATGCTCATTCCGGCGGCGGTATCCAGTTTTTTGCTTGCGGTAGGGGCCACGATCTTTACATCATAACCACCGGGTATTCCACGGTCGTCAAGGTACCTATCAGCATTGATAAAAACATCGGCAGGCCCCGAGAAGTTAAGCAACATGCCGCTGCTCATCGCTACGATGATGATCTTTTTCTTTTCCGGATGTTCAGCCTTCTGATTCATAAGTCAAATTTAAAACATCTCTCAGTAGTCTCAAAGGACATAAATTATACAATTTAGGCCAATGGTCAATGAAGTGATATTTTAACCGAAATGTCATAAAATAATCAATGTTTAAATATATGTAGTTAACTACGTATTATTGTAAGTAGATAAAATCACAAACATGGAATTTATTATAAAACCGATACATAACCAGCATTGTGCCGAGATCATAGATCTGATCCTGACCATCCAGCAAAAAGAATTTAATTTAACCATCACTATTGATGCCCAGCCCGATCTGTTGGATATAGATACCAATTATCATAAAAACGGAGGCGATTTCTGGGGTGCTTTTAATGGCGAGGAACTGATGGGTACTATAGGACTGATCAATTCGGACAGTAAAATGGGTACTATCCGTAAAATGTTCGTAAAAAAGGAATACAGAGGTAAGGACTTGGGTGTGGCGCAGCAATTGTTAAATACGCTATTGCAAAGCTGCCGTGATAAAGGCATTACTGAAGTTTACCTGGGTACCGTACATCAATTAAAAGCCGCGCACCGCTTTTACGAGCGTAACGGTTTTACGGAGATAGATGTGAATGATATTCCGGCCGGTTTTCCGCGCATGATGACCGACAATTTGTTTTATCACCTTCATTTAAACAATTAATAACCTTTATATGGGAGTAATTGAGGAATCAGGCATATTGGCCATAGCCACAAGGATGCAACGCCTGAGCGAGCAAATGCGAAAGGATGCTTTGCTTATTTATAAAGCTCATGGTATCGACTTTGAACCTAAATGGTTCCCGGTGATGTACACGCTGCATTTTAACCCAGTTTTGAGCATAGTTGAAGTAGCCTCAGAAATTGGCTACAGTCACCCCTCAACCATCATTTTATTAAAAGAGCTGGAGAAGCTGAAGTTTATCAGGTCGTCAAAAGATAAAGCCGATGAGCGTAAACGCCTGGTGCAACTCACCGAAAAGGGAAAGCAGCTTATTGAACAAATGAGGCCGGCCTGGGAGATCATGATCAGTGCCGCTACTGAACTCACCAATACCCAAAATAACCTGATGAAAGCTCTTGACGAGGTTGAACAACAAATGGAGATCCAGAGCTTTTATCAACGGGCCAAAAGCCATATGGCCGCTAATCAATCTAAAAAAAATGAACTCAATAATTGATATGAATATCCAGATCAGAAATATAAGGCCCGGCGATAATGCTGAGCTTGCAAGTATAATCCGTAAATCGTTAGAGGAATTTGACGTACCAAAAGTGGGCACTGTTTATTCCGACCCGGACACCGACCGGCTTTACCAGCTATTTGAAGAAACCCCAAACAGCTGCTATTTTGTGGCCGAAGAAGATGGTGTTTTGATTGGCGGCTGCGGAATATACCCAACCAACGGCTTACCGGCAGGCTACGCCGAACTGGTAAAGCTATACCTTACATCGGCTACGCGCGGTAAAGGAATTGGTAAAATGCTAATGGATAAATGCTGCGAAGCCGCAAAAGCAAACGGATATACACATTTATACCTCGAATCCTTTCCTCAGCTGGCAAAGGCGGTAAGCATGTATGAAAAAGCCGGCTATAAGCCGTTGGATAAAGCGTTGGGTAACTCTGGTCATTTTGCCTGCACCATTTGGATGGTGAAGGAGTTGTAATTTTACTTTTCAATCTTATCCTGTTATTTTCAACCACTGTTGCTCGCGTATATGTAGGGAAACGCAGATCGGGGTCAAATACAAGGTTGGACTAATTATGCCATCAAATCTGGCTTATATGGTAAGCTAAATTTGACGGCATAGTTTTAGCTATCTTTCTGGAAAAAGAAACCATGAGTTGGACCTGCCCGGATTGCGACCGCGAATTACCCTGGAAAGATTACCGGCACTATTGCGCACGGGTGAGCCTGAACAGCTTGTTTGAAGGCCGTTCCCCCGAATTACTGCTGGCCTTTGATAAGATACTTGCCGAGGTAGCAGATTGGCCCGATGTACTGGTAGGCGTTACGCCAAATTGTATCGTTTTTACCCGCCGAGTGGGCTTCCTGATCATCCGGCCCATGAAAAAAGAACTCGATATAAAGTTTTATTCGGCAGTAGCACACCCGGAAAAGCCGGTAATAAAAAGTGTAGCCTCCGGTAAAAAGTTCGAGAACCATATCCGTATCACTTCGGCAGATGATGTACGCCCCGGTTTATTTGTTTATATCCGCGAGGCGTACGAGTTGCAATAAATAATCTCCGTTCAAAGCTTAATTTATTCCTTTAACCAATTTAAATATCGCGTCTACCGCTTTTGGATAGCCACCCGCTTCTCTAAAAGATTGATCGATCTTTACTAGGTTTTCGCGATAACTGCTTTTTGTAACCTCGGTTACCGCCTCACGCAATTCTTCCGCCGTTAATTGCTTGTGATCGAGTACTACAGTGGCGCCTAATTCATTAGCCCTGGCTGCCAGCAGTGGCTGATCTGCGCCTAATGGAATGGAAACAAATGGTACATGTTGATCGATCAGATCGCTCATACTGTTCATCCCGGCGTGGGTGATCGCTACTTTTGTAAATCGCAGTAATTCGCGTTGAGGTACATAATCTCTAACGATAAAATTATCCGGTACTTCAGCAAGGTCAACCTGGTGCGCGGCCATCACCACCAGGTAAGGCGAATTTTTAAAAGCATCGAAAAATATCTGATAGATCGATTTATCGAAATTACTAAAAACTGTACCCAACGAAATATAGATCACATCTTTGCCTTCCAGCAAGTCAAAAGGAAAATCCATTTGTTGGCCGCGGTCATAAATTGGCGGGCCTACAAAAATAAAGGAGTCGTCAAAAAAAGTGCTTTCTGGTGCGAAGTAGCGGGAGGTATAAACTATGTTCAAATCACCGCGGTTCATCAGCAGTTGAAGAGGCCGCTCTGGCATTTGTATCCCATAACGTTTTTCAATTGAACGGGCTACCGGCTCATAAGCGGCGTCCATTTCTGCGCTTCCCATAAAGTTTTCACCGCTGTTGATCCGTTTTTCCATCTGATCGAGACCGGCGAAGACAGCCAAAGACGATATGGTAGGAACTTTAAGGATCTGCCGGATTATCGAAGCAAATGGAAATCCCATGGAATGGATCAAATAGTCGATCCTGATGTTTTTTATATATTCAAGAATATCCGCCACAACATGTTCTGCCTGCGCTATAACACCCGGTAAAGGGCGGGGATGGCCAGGTACCAGCGGCTTAAAAATATCCATATCAATAACGTAGGGCGCATAAGTTGCCCCGGTAGCCTCAACGGCTTTTTTGAATGTTTCGGATGTGAAATAAATAACCTGCTCGCCCTGTTTTACCAATTCTGCTACGAGGCCAAGGGTGGGGTTAACATTGCCATGCGCCGGAGCGCTTAAAAATAATACTGTTGCCATACCCTTGAGGACGAATGAAAACCAAAAACATTTTAAAGCTTTTGACTGCTTTGAAGAGGCTTCAACATCGGGTGGCTGTGAATGAGCAGCGGTAGATCCCAAACACCAGGGAAATCGCTTTTAAAAAGGAGGCACCTACGGAGCCAAAATCTGAAAAACGTATTCTACAAACATGGTACTCCTAAGGAGTTATA
The DNA here is from genome assembly GCF_039839285.1 of Mucilaginibacter sp. CAU 1740. NCBI lineage: Bacteria > Pseudomonadati > Bacteroidota > Sphingobacteriia > Sphingobacteriales > Sphingobacteriaceae > Mucilaginibacter > Mucilaginibacter sp. CAU 1740. The sequence continues at coordinate 256,881 of NZ_JBDOQS010000007.1, forward strand.
TGGCGAATATTTCAAACTCCGTAGGAGTACCATGTTTGTAGCGAATATGAAAGATGTTTTTTGGCTCCGTAGGTGCCTCCTAATCGTTATTGAATTTAAAGGCGGTTTCCCGGACCCCAACACGTATTTCCATGTAAACTTCTATAATTCATTACTTTTGTAAGTGATACCGGCAATCAGGAGTATTTTGCAAATGAAAATTATTGATGGAAACTTATAATTTACCCGAGGATCTGTTAGATGGGCCTGCCGAAGATGTGAATGATGTAGTGATCCGTTGCTATACATCCGGGAAGGATTCTGTTAAAAATAAGATCGTCCTCGGTTGTAATATGATCAACCTGCTGGTTAGCGGTACCAAGACAATCGTTTACCCCGACTCGACAGCTGTTGTTAATGCAGGCGAACTGGTGGTACTATCGGCCGGAAATGTTTTAACTTCTGAATTACTTGCAAACGGTGAGCATTTTAGCAGTATCCTGTTTTATTTCAGCAATGAGATATTGAACCGCTTTTTGATCAAGTATGAACATCTATTAAATAGCACGGTATCCAAATATGGCAGGCAGCCATTTCTTATTTTTAAACAGGATGCGTTTATCACGCAATTTATTTCATCGGTTGAAGATCTGGTAAATTCCGGTCAGGAATTACCAGCTCCCGTGCGCCTTCTTAAAATAGAAGAATTACTTTTATATCTGCTGCATGCCGATCCCGAACGGTTTCGGGCAATACAGATCATTACCGCTGATAAAGCCCAATTGCAGCTCAAAAAGGTGGTGGAAAGCCATGCCGGCCGCCAGATCACTGTTGATGAACTTGCTTTTCTTTGCCATATGAGCATATCAACCTTTAAACGAAGATTTAATGAGCTATATCATACCACGCCGCAAAAATGGTTGCTTAAGAGTAAGTTAGAGCTGGCTGCCGAGCTTTTGCGTTCTGTAGATGAAAGCCCGTCCGGCGTTTATATGAAGGTTGGCTATCAAAACCACTCCAGCTTTACCGCAGCCTTCCGAAATCATTTTGGCTTCACACCGAGCGAATACCGCCATCAACAATTGAACGTGCCGCAATAATTCCTGAACGTTTGCCCTTAACGCTGCGGTACCAACCAAGGCTACTTTTGTTCCATCTAAATAAATAAAAAATGGAAACAAATATGGAAGATAACAAAGTAGCTGTACGCCGCTTTAACCAGGAAGTGATAGCCGCATGGGATGAAAATAGTTTCAACGCGCTTATGCACCAGAATTTTGTGAACCGATCGGCCCCGATGGGTATGGATAGCGGTAAAGAAGGCATGCGCTATTTTTTTAACGAGATATTAAGGCCTGCCATACCCAATATTAGCGTAACAATTCACCAACAAGTAGCCGAAGGCGATTGGGTTACCACCCGCAAAACAATAAGCGGTACGCACACCGGAAACCTTTTAGGGATACCCGCCACAGGAAAAGCCATCCAGATAGATGTGATAGATATTGTTCGCCTGCAAGATGGAAAATACATTGAACACTGGGGCATTACCACTTTACCCGAGTTGCTGGCAAATTTATCATCAAAGGCTTAATATGAATAAAGCATATTTTGAAGAGTTGGCGGCCTACAACAACTGGGCCGACAATAAAGCGATAAGTTGGCTAAGCGGTATCACCGATGAACAGTGGGACAAAGTAAACGCAAGCAGTTTTAACAGCGTTAAACAAACTGCCATTCATATTGCAAGTGCTGAGAAGATCTGGATCGACTTTTGGACCGGGGTAAATACCCCGGTTTATCTATCGTCGGTATTTACCGGTTCCAAAGCCGAATTGATGGATATATGGCAGAAAGCCAGTAGAGGAATAGTGGACTTTGTAAATGGCCACCCCGAGGCTGATCTTGAAAAAACTATAAATTTTATCTACCCAAACGGCAGGATTGGTGAAATAAGATACTTTCAAAGCTTCGCACATTGCATTAATCATTCTACCTATCATCGTGGGCAGTTGGTCACCTTATTGCGGCAGGTTGGATTTAGCGATTTTTCTTCTGTTGATCTGGCTACCTATTACGTTAGCCAAAACGCTACCGCGAATTTGTTTTAAAAGCAGGTTAATTGAAGCGAGAGATTTACTTGCAAATCTGGATGAAATTATTCCGCCCCCCTGTTCGGAAAAAAGTACAAAAGCGGGGCGGCAAAACCGGCTTTAGGTATAAAAGTGAAATGGCATGATATTATACAGGTTTAAACCGAACCTGTAATTATGCTAACTTTTTTACCATTTAAGCCTTGACGAAACGTAACTATCTACCCAAACTATTACTGATTCTCGGCCTGTTTGTACTGTTGGGGCTTGAAGGCTTTTTCGGCTACCGGCTGCACGAGCTATCGGCCCGACAGGAAACCATTAAGCTCGACCACTCAACTATCAATAATATCTCTTACGGGCTATTATCTGTTGATCAATGGCGTGATGAGGTATCCGGCATTGTAAACCGTCAGGTAAAACATTTTAAACTGACGCCAAAGCAAAAGAAGGAATTACAAACCGAGGTTGAATCGGTGCTTTATGCCTTGATTAATAAGGCCGAGGCTATGGTTGAGAAAAAGCCTCAAAGCTTTATTGGCAAGATCCGAAAGCTGGCCATAAAAACTTTTGTTAAAACAGATAAGGTTAAAGCCCAGGTACCAGGTTTAGCGCGCTCAATTATAGCCAAAGCCGATAATCCCAATCAAAAAAACAAATTGAGCAACCTGGCAATGGGTAAGTTTACCCAATTGCAGCATACGGAAAGTATTGATAGCACATTAAAGGCTAATCACGCACTGTTTGATGGCATGTACCGCAAATACCAGGTGCACAATAAAGAGGAGCTAAATAAAAAGCTCGACGATCTGTTACAGGAGATCCGTGTAGAAATGTACCATAACTGCTTTTTAATGTTGGGCTGTATAGTGCTGGTATTGGGTTTATGGTGGATATTGCGCAAACGTACCGAGCTTCACGGCACGCTATTTATCCTTTCGTTACTGTTTGCCTTTATATTGCTGGCGGTAGGGCTCAGCGCATCCATGATAGAAGTTGATTGCCGCATAAAAACGCTCGATTTTATGTTGCTGGGCGAACACGTTTCGTTTAAAGACCAGGTGCTTTTTTATGAAAGTAAAAGCATTTTGGGAGTGGTTGAGGTTTTGGTAAAACAACCTGCTATTGATTCTATCGCGGTAGGGATCCTCATTCTTTGTTTCAGTATCCTCTTCCCGGTTATGAAACTGTCATCTACCGGTATCCACTTATTGAGCAAGAGAAAGCTGGCCGAAAACCGGGTGATCAAATACTTCGCTTTTCAATCCGGAAAATGGAGTATGGCCGATGTGATCGTAATAGCGGTATTAATGACCTATATTGGTTTGAATGGTTTGCTGGATAAACAACTTGCCATGCTCAATATCCGCGGGCAAGACCTTACACTCATTACAACCAACAACACGGCACTACAGCCCGGCTACATCATCTTTATCAGTTTTGTACTGTACGGGCTGATCTTATCAACCATTTTGAAATATATCACTCCACACGATGCCCACTAACATGAAATACACCGTTTTAAATATCATCATGCTTGTTGGTCTCAGTCTGTTGTTGGGCGGGGCCGCTTATTCGGGCTATCGACTGGCCGATGTTTCTGCCGAGCGCGAACAGGTTAAGGAGGATTACAGCTTATCAAACAGCGTTACTTTTGGTTTATTTTCAATAGATCAGTGGCGCGACCGTATTACCGAAGTGCTGAGTAGCCAGATCCAGGATTATCACATCACAAAAGCACAACAGCGTGATATGCTGATAATGGTTGAAAAGGAAATGCATGGCCTGGTAAGCAAAACGGTAGCCGAGATCAACAAACCTCAAAAAGGGCTGGGCGCGAAACTTAAAAAATTAGCCTTCAACACCCTTGTGGATTCTGCCGAATTACAAGCGCAGGTTAAACCCTTCGCAAAAACCATCGTAGCTAAAATAAGCAGCCCTGAAAGTGAAAAGCGCCTTAAAAATATAGCAGGGAGCAAGGTTAACCAACTAACCAGCCAGATTTACGATAGCGTAAGCGTGGCCAATTACGCGGTTACCAAATATGTATATAAAAAGTACAAGGTTTCTGACCCTATAGCTTTTAATAACCGTATCGATCAAAAACTCGCTGAGTTAAAAATTCAGCTGGTACAATACGTATGTATTATGCTGGGGTGTGTATTAGTGGCTTTGTTGCTTTGGTTTGCGTTACGTAAACAGGTGCATTTGCAAACGCCGTTATTTATTTTTGCCTTGCTGTTTGCGTTTGTGATGCTGGTTACCGGAAGCCTTTTACCGGTAGTTGAGGTAGACGCCAGGATCCAATCACTGCACCTGGCGCTGTTGGATGGCAATGTGGAATTTAAAAACCAGGTGCTGTTTTATCAAAGCAAAAGCATATTGGGAATTGTTGAAACACTAATTGGGCAGCCTAAGCCGGACGCCATTTTAGTAGGGGTGCTTATTTTGCTATTTATACTGGTGTTACCTTTGTTACGTCTGATAGCTAAAGGTATTTATGTATTCAGTCCGAAAAAATTGGGTCGCAACGGCGTAGTCCGATACCTCACGTTTGAACTTGGCAAATGGGATATGTCGGACGTGATGATCGTTGGCATGTTGATGACCTATATCGGATTGAATGGCATCCTTAAAAGCCAGCTTTCAAGCCTTAACATCCACACCGAATCGTTAAATGTAATTACAGCCAATGGCACGTCGTTGCAGCCCGGATACTTTATTTTCGCCGGTTATGTGCTGTTCGCGGCCCTGCTTTCCTATATTTTGAAACGAGTTTCACCACATGATGCGTTATGAAAAATCCATTCGATAAAGAAGATCAAACTTTACTCGTAACAACTGTTGTAATCGGGGCAGTTACAGTTGGTGCCCTGAGCTGGTTATGGTTCACAAAAAGCGGTAACGCGTTTTTAAAATCGAAAGTTGTAGACCTGGCTGCCATAATTGTTTGCCGCCAAACAGGACTATCGCATAAGTTTGTGCGCCCGGTAATGCATGTGATCGTTAACTAATCACCTGATAAATGCGCTAAAAGCGTTATAAATACACATAACATTTATAATTTGATCAGTGCCGAATACATGCTGCCACCATACCTTGATGGAGTTTCGGCCAATTTGTTGATCTGGCTGTAACCGAGTCCGTCGAATAATTTTTGGAGGTTTTGATAATTGATAGGATACGGTACCCATGGGTTAGCGCGGGTAGTATCATATTCAACGATAAGAAAAGTAGGCGTCACGGTAAAATAAGTTTCCAGTTTTTTAATAAGTTTGGTTTTATCCTTGATATAGTGAAAGGAGTTGGCCATAAGGATGCCGTCGAGACCGGTTAAAGGAAGGTCGTCTTTTTCGAAATCGGCTTTGACAAAATCGGGCAGGTTTTGGCGTTCCTTATCAACAGGGATTAGGTGGCTGCCTGGAGGTAACTGCGTTTGGAGTGCAGTAGTGAAAACTCCGTTTCCGCTGCCAAGGTCGGCCCAATATTGAGGTTCATTGCCGATGATGGCGTTTTTAATGAATAAGATGGCTTCGGATGACGTCATGCTGGCTACAAATATAAAAGAAAAGCAGTCGAGAGCTTTGAAACTAAGGCTATCGCAGTAACGGCTGTAGAGCCATCTACATAAGTTAAAGAGATATTGAGTGATGCCGCTTTGCGGTGCAAAAATAAAGTAAATAGATAAAGCAAATTTGAATAGGCTATGAATAAATGGTTTGATCGGAAATTTGATTTTGAGCATAATACTCATGGATTACAAGAATTAAAAACGCGGCTGAGTGCATTTCCATTAAAGTTGGAAAAAAGGGTAGCAGGTTTGCCGGAGGCTGTGCTGGTTTCTGGAAAATGGTCTGTTAAGGAGCATATTGGTCACCTGGCCGATCTGGAACCACTTTGGCAAGGCAGGCTGGATGATATAATTAACGGCAGCACGGAGCTGCGCGCCACCGATTTACAGAACACCAAGACCGACCTGGCAGGGCACAATGATAGACCTTTAGAAGAACTACTGGCTAATTTTTTAGGGTTAAGGCAAAACACGATCAGGTTGCTCGATTCGTTGTCGCCCGATGATCTCTTGAAATCCGCGTTGCACCCTCGGCTAAAAACGCCAATGCGGGTAACAGACCATTTGTTATTTGTGGCAGAGCATGACGAACATCATCTGGCGAGTATCGATACTTTAATAGGCTCTATTTAAAACCCAGCTTTTAGGCCCCCGGTAAAAAGATTCAGGCGAAACAGGGGGCTGCCCAAAGAACAGATCATGTAGACACAAAACAACAGGGAAATTGCCTTAAAATATTAATTGTTAAAAAAACAATTAATATAAAGTCTTTTTTTAACTTGTGCCCATGATACGGCGTTTAATTTTTGTCTCTATCCTGCTATTATGTTGCTCCGTTCTGCGAGCACAAAAACATGTCATCTCAAAACCTGTAAATGGCACAAAACCTAAACAGATCAGCCCCGATCTTTTCGGGATATTTTTTGAGGATTTAAGTTACGCAGCAGATGGCGGTCTTTATGCCGAATTGGTTCAAAACCGTTCATTTGAGTACAACCCGGCTGATAATGCAAACTGGAACCCTTTAACAGCATGGAAATATCAAACCGATGGCTTCGGTTATGGAACTATTTCTGTAGAAAGCGCTACTCCTGTTTATCCCAATAACCCTCACTATATAATGCTTAATGTTGAGGACGAGGGGCAAAAAGGCGTAGGGCTTGAAAATTCTGGTTTTGATGGCATCCCGGTTAAGGCAGGGAAAAGCTATCGTTTTTCGGTATTCTTAAACGTAATGTCGGCGCAGTCCTTACCAGTATCTGTAGCGCTTGTTGATAGGAAAGGGAAGGAATTGGGTTCATCTGCATTTGCCGCAGCGGGGAAAGGTTGGAAAAAGTACACCGAACAGATCAATGTAAATTTTGATAATGACAGCGCCAAACTTGTGTTGCTGGTAAAATCAAAAGGAAAAGTCGGTATAGATATGGTGTCGCTATTCCCGACCGAGACATTTAAAAATCGTGAAAATGGAATGCGGGCCGATCTGGCACAGGTTGTTGCCAATCTGAAACCGAAATTTATGCGTTTCCCAGGCGGATGTCTTACCCATGGCGATGGCGTTGCTAATATTTACCGCTGGAAAAATACCATCGGCCCGGTTGAACAACGGGTGGATCAACGTAATATCTGGAATTATCACCAGTCGGTAGGGTTGGGATATTTTGAATATTTTCAGTTTTGTGAAGATATTGGTGCTAAACCTGTGCCGGTACTTGCCGCGGGTGTGAGCTGCCAAAATTCGGGTGGTACCTGGAAAATTGGCTCTACCGGGCAAAAAGGTATCCCAATGGATGAGATGAAAGCTTACGTGCAGGATGTGCTCGACCTGATTGAATATGCCAACGGACCGGCAACTTCAGCCTGGGGCGCAAAACGCGCGGCGGCAGGGCATCCGGCCTCTTTTAATCTCGAGTACCTGGGCATCGGTAATGAAGATAAGATAACAGGCCTGTTTGAAGAACGATTCAGGATGATTTACGATGCGGTACACAAAGCCCATCCCGAAATTAAGATAATAGGAACAGTAGGCCCAAGCCCCAACGGCGAAGACTTTGATAAAGGCTGGAAACTGGCAGATCAACTTGCCGTTGGCATTGTTGATGAGCATTATTATGAAAAGCCACAATGGTTTTTGAAAAACACCACTCGTTATGATGCCTACAACAGGCAGCGATCTAAAGTTTACATAGGCGAATATGCCTCATGGGGCAACAAGTTATTCAACGCCCTTTGCGAAGCCGTTTACATGATTAATCTTGAACGCAACGGCGATGTAGTTAAGATGGCATCATACGCCCCGCTTATCGCCCGGATAGGTCATACATCATGGAATCCTAACCTTATTTACTTTAATGGCACCCACGTTTTTCCAACAGTTAACTATTATGTTCAGCAGCAATTTACTGCCAATGCTGGTAGAGAATATTTGCCGGGCGTGATAAAGCTTAAAGGTAATAAGGCTGTGAATGATACCACAGCAGGCGTATCATGCGTAAGGGATGCCGCAACCGGTGATATTATTCTGAAGATAGCCAACGCGGGCAACGCATCCCTTTCGGGAACTGCGGATCTGACCAGGGTCGGTATATTACCGGATTCGGCTACGCTTACCACGATAACCGGAGATATTCAGGCAGAAAATAACGTGAGTACTCCCGAGGCTATTCTGCCAAAATCTTCGGTGATCAGCTTACAGAAAAATTGGTCGTTCGCGGTTCCTGCTTATTCTTTAAGTGTGGTCAGGATCAATACAGGTGGTGCAGGGCAAACTAAATGATTGGTTTTTAATAGAATTTACAATAACCTATATACATGAAAAAAATACTTTTATTGAGCATTTTACTTGGTTTTTATGGAACGCTTGTGGCACAGCCTAAGCAAAAATTCAGCGCTTATCTTTTTACTTATTTTACCGGCGGTAAAGGCGGCGAGGCTATCCGCTTTGCCTTGAGCGATGACGGTTACCATTTCCACGCGTTAAATAACAACCAGCCGGTATTAAATTCGGCAGATATAAGCGCTACTGGCGGCGTTCGCGATCCCCACATTATGCGCGCTGCGGATGGTAAAACTTTTTATATGGTAGCTACAGACATGAATACCGAAAAATTTGGCTGGGGACCCGATTCATCGATGGTGCTGCTAAAATCTACCGATCTGGTACATTGGACATCTAAAACCATCGATATCACCAAAACCTTCAAAAAGTTTGACGGGGTAAACAGGGTATGGGCACCACAAACCATATATGATCCGAAGGTGAAAAAGTATATGATATACTGGTCGATGCGCTTTGGCGAAGAGGCCGATAAAATATACTATGCCTACGCCAATAAAGATTTTACCGATTTGGAAACCGAACCTAAACAGCTGTTTTTTAAACCCGACGGAGGCGCCTGCATTGATGGCGACATCGTTTATCAAGATAAAAAATACTACCTGTTTTTTAAAACAGAAGGATCTGGTGCAGGGATAAAGATCGCCGTATCAGATAAGTTAACTTCCGGTTATGTGCTGCGAGATCAATATGTACAGCAAACTAAAGACCCGGTAGAAGGGGCAGGAACTTTTAAACTGAATGATGGTAGTGGATATATTTTAATGTACGATATGTACACCCAGGGTAAATACCAGTTCACCCGCACTACCGATCTCGAAAACTTTAAATTGATTGACGATGAAGTATCTATGGATTTCCATCCGCGCCACGGTACCGTTATGCCTATCACCGCGAAAGAGGCTGAGTTGTTAAAGGCGAAATGGGGGACGCCTGAAAAATAGCTTGCATTAGTTTTAATACTAAAAACACACCGCTAAAAATACGTTTCGCCTCGAAAACTTAGCCCCAACCTGTCGAACACCCATTCGGCAGGTTGGGGCTTTTATCAATACTATTATATTGGGGGAAAATAGAAACAGCCGTTACCTTTTTGCGGCAGGTGCTACTAATCTAATCAATAACATTATTCTGAATAATTAGTGATTTAATTGTTTAAAATACATTAATAAATTACTTTCTTCCATTCTTTGCTATTGCGAATCGGTCATCTTTCTTACCAGTTTTTTTTTTGTAGATAATTTTTTGAAGCTAATTTAAGATCAAAGCTATGGATTAAGCGATAAAAACCGATTTAGTCGCCTAATCTCTTTTAATAAAAAATATTTTTATTAATTGTTTTTTTGACAATAAAAAAGTTAATTTAGCTTTTGATAGATACCTTCTATTTCTTATAAACCATACCAGTTAAAACCAATTCATGGAAATTTTGAACGATGCTCAAATTATTGAGCAATTACGGGCAGGGGACAAGGAGGCCTTTGAAGCTGTATTTAAAAAATACTATAAGTTGCTTAATGTATCAGCCTTTTATATTTTGCAGGACGAAATGGAAGCTGAAGATACTGTTCAGGGTTTTTTTGTTGATCTTTGGGAAAAGCAATTATTTACTGGTATCAATTCGTCATTGAAGGCTTATTTAACCACGGCAATCCGTAACCGTTGTCTTAAAAAAGTTGAAAGCGCTACACGGGTTCAAAAAAAACTGGTTGATTATAAATACACACTTACTGAAGTAGAGGAGGAGGAAGAAGCGCCTGCCCCCGAAATTTACCCGGAGAAAATGCTGGCCGATCTGTCGATGCAGCGGTTGCAGGCGTTTAACCTGGTACATTACGAGAATAAAAAATACAAGGATGCGGCCCATGAAATGGGCATCAGCATAAATTCGTTGAAAACTCATTTGAAACTGGCCATAAAAACACTAAAAGAAGGATTAAAAAGTGCCAAATAAGTTCACCCTTTTTTATATAATGGGGTCTTACAAATAATGACATACAATAAAGCGTATTTTCAGGACTTAATAATTGAGCAAATCGCGGGCACGATAAGTGAAAAAGGAAACCGTTTGCTTAATGAGGCTATACAAAATGATCCCAGGGTTAAGCAGCTATGGGATGAAATGCAGCAAACTTTATCGTCAGATAAAGCTCAAAACTTTTTAAACAACATCGACGAAAATAAAGCCTGGGATAAAATTGAGCCGGAAATAAAATCAGTACGACCTGGCAGTTCTCATAGGTTGCAGATAACCAAATGGCTATCTGTGGCAGCTTTATTATTCATTGCTTTTACCGCCGGATATTACTGGCGAAAAACGCCGGTTACAGAAAATGTTGTGGCCAAAAAAGATACCAAAGCACCCGCCATTGAGCTTAGGATGGCGAACGGCCAGCATATTGATCTTTCGGATACCAGCAAAAAAACGATCAGTGTGCCCTTCGCCCATTTAAAAAAAGGCAGTAACGGGCTAAGTTATCAACTTGATGACAATAAAACAGCCGAATGGAGTACGCTTGTTATCCCTGCAAAATTAAATTACCGCATTGTACTATCAGACGGTACACAGGTTTGGCTCAATTCGGTATCAAGCCTGCGCTTCCCTTTCGCGTTTTCTGATAAAACCAGGGATGTGTATTTAACCGGTGAAGCTTTTTTTAAAGTTGCCAAAAATGCCGCCCAACCATTTATAGTGCATACCGGTTTAACGGATGTACGGGTTTTAGGTACCGAGTTTAATGTAAACACTTATCAAACCGATAAAACAGTGACCTCATTAGTTGAGGGATCTGTGTCGACAAGCGGACAGGATAAGCAAAAAATGCTTTTAAAGCCAGGTTATCAGGCTGTCTACACGCCTGTCGCAGGATTTACATCGCAAACATTTGATCCGGCAGTTGAATTGGCCTGGATGAATGATATTTATTATTTTCACAATACTAAACTTCACGATATAAGCGATGTACTGCTGCGATGGTTTGATGTTAAAGTTGTTTTTGATGATCCTGCTAAAGCCGACGAAACATTTAGCGGCGCTGTTCAGAAAAACAAATCGATTGATGTTTTTATACATAACATCAAAACATCAGCAGGTGTTAACGCTGTTTTGAAAGACGGGGTTTTGCACATCAAGTAGCGAGCCCCCTCAGCTACCTTCCCATTTGTTTCTTGAATAACCTAACGTTTGGTTTTTAACCGAAGCGGGAAGCTTTTGCCTTTATAGAATCAGATTTATTCGATCGCAATGGGTTGAATTATAGATAATTGATGCTTGTGCGATAAAAATGCACATTTTTTTCTGTTCCCATTCACCCGTTTTATCCGGATGCGGTCTTAAAGAAAACCAAATCATAAACCCAATAAATATGGATAGAATTTTATTCAGCCCGCGGCTCTTGCTGCCCTTTATTTTTCTTTTATTGGTAACCCGGTACGGCACTGTGCAAGCGCAGGCAACGGGGCCAATAACGCTCACCAAAGCAAACATCAGTTTAGCCGAAGTATTTAACGCCATCAAAAAACAAACGGGACTTACCGTTTTTTATAGCAACAAGCTTTTAAACGATAAGGAAGTTGTATCTGTAAATTTCAAAAACGCGCCACTGGAGGAAGTTTTCGCCGTTTTGCTGAAAGGCAAGGATTTGAAATACGCCCTGCGCGATCAGCTTATCGTAATTGAAAAAACTGAACCGGTTGTAGCTCCCCAAAAAGAACCAACCCGCGCGGCTGCGGTAACAACGCCCAAAAGGGTTCAGGGAACGGTTACCGACGAAAAAGGGCTTACCCTGCCAGGTGTATCCGTAAAGCTTAAAGGCACAAGCATTGGCACCCAGTCAGATGCAAATGGTAAATACGCCTTCAGTTTAAAGGGGAGCGATGTAACTACAATTACTTTTTCGTTTGTAGGTACCAAAACACAGGAGTTTGATCTTACCAAATACTCCCTATCTGCCGATGGTACATACCAGGTAGATGTTGAAATGGGAGCCGATAAAAACGCGCTTGATGAAGTAGCTGTTGTGGCCTATGGTACACAGAAAAAAACAAGTTTGGTAAGCTCCATCACAACTATTAACCCTAAAAACCTTAAAGCCCCATCAAGCAACCTTACCACATTACTGGCCGGAACTATTCCCGGTATGATCGCTTACCAGCGCAGTGGCGAACCTGGTGCCGATAACGCCCAGTTCTTTATCCGTGGTGTGGGCACGTTTGGCGCCGGTAAGGTTGACCCATTGATCTTGATAGATGGTATCGAATCGGCAACTACAGATCTTGCCCGGTTGCAACCCGATGATATTGCCGGTTTTTCGGTATTGAAAGATGCAACCGCGTCATCATTATACGGCGCACGTGGTGCAAATGGCGTTATCCTGGTAACTACCAAACGCGGTGATGTAGGGGCGGTTAAATTCAATATCCGCGGAGAAAATTCAACATCATCCAATATCAAAAACATTGATCTGGCCGATAATATCACGTACATGACATTGGCCAACGAGGCTGTGCTTACCCGTAACCCACTAGGCGCGTTACCTTACTCGCAAAACAAAATTGACCATACAGCTAATGGCGATGATCCGCTGTTGTACCCAAGTAATAACTGGATCAAACAGTTGATAAAAACCAAAACCAGCAACCAAAGGTTCAACATGAATGCCAGCGGCGGCTCGGAAAAAGCTAAGTACTACTTAGCCATGACCTACAATATTGACAACGGCAACCTTGCCGAAAACAGCCTGAACAATTTCAGCAATAATATCAAGCTGCAATCGTACTCACTGTTATCAAACACCACCTTAAACCTTACCAAAACTACCGAGGTTGTAGTAAGTTTAAAAGGTCAGTTTGATAGTTACCATGGTCCGGTTGGTGGCGGTGGCTTCACTTTTTTAAATGCTTTGTGGAGTAACCCTGTAGCGTTCCCTGCTATTTACCCCGGTAATTTGTTACCCTATGTAAACCACCCGCTTTTTGGTAATGCTATTATACCCAGCGGCGGCCTGTATGTAAACCCATATGCCCAGTCATTATCTGGTTTTCAAAGCTCAAATACCAGTACTTTAACGGCTCAGCTAAATCTTAACCAAAAACTTGATTTTATTACACAAGGTTTATCGGCCCGTACCATGGCTTACACTACCCGTTATTCATATTTTACTGTTTCACGCCAGTATAGCCCTTATTACTACCAGTCTAATGTGCTTAATGGCCAATTCAATGGTTTAAGTTTACTGAATGATGGTTCGGCGGGCAGCGTTGGGGCTACACCTACCGAGTATTTAACTTACAACCAAAACCCGGCGTTAAACGTTTCCAACTCTATTACCTATATCGAAACGGCGATAAACTATAATCGCACTTTTGCCCAAAAACACGCAGTTAGTGGTTTGCTTATCGGTACTATGCGTAATTACCTTACCGGTAACGCGCCTACGCTTCAGTTATCGCTTCCATCTCGTAACCAGGGCGTATCTGGCAGGTTTACTTATGGTTATGATAACCGCTACCTGGTTGAGTTTAACTTTGGTTATAACGGATCTGAGCGTTTTGCAAGCAATCACCGTTTTGGCTTTTTCCCATCTGTGGGTGCAGGCTGGGTGGTATCAAACGAGAAGTTTTTTGAGCCGCTGCTTTCCACCATCGATAATCTTAAATTCAGGTTTACTTATGGTTTAGTGGGTAATGATCAGATAGGCTCGGCTACAGATCGTTTCTTCTACCTATCGGATGTTAACTTAAACAGCTTCAGCAACGGCCAGTTTGGTACTAATTATACCTATAGCAGGCCGGGTGTGGTTACTTACCGTTACGAAAACCAGAACATTACCTGGGAGCAATCAAGGCAAACCAATATTGGTATGGATTTAACCATTGCCAAAAATTTCAATTTAACGGTTGATGCCTATCAGCAAAAACGCGATAACATCCTGATGGTGCGCAGCACTATACCAACCTCGATGGGTTTGCAGGCGAATATATCCTCAAACGCGGGCAAATCATCAAGCAGGGGTGTGGATATAGCCATGGATTACAAGAAAAACTTTACCAACGCTTTCTGGATCCAATCGCGCGGTACGCTTACTTATGCTAAAAGTAAATTGCTTAAAAACGAGGAGCCCGCTTATCCCGCCAACTTACAATACCTGAGCAGGGTAGGCAACTCCCTGAGCCAGGTTTACGGTCTGCTTGCCGAACGCCTGTTTATCGACGATAAAGATGTGGCCAACTCACCAACCCAAAGTTTTGGCGATTATAAAGCCGGTGATATTAAATACCGGGATATGAACGGCGATGGCAAAATAACCAGTTCGGATGTGGTGCCGATAGGCTATCCGCAAGTGCCTGAAATTATTTACGGCTTCGGTTTTTCTGTAGGCTATAAAAACTTTGATATCAGCGCGTTTTTCCAGGGATCGGCCCGCTCATCATTTGTGATCAATTCGGCAGATATTTCTCCTTTTTATCTGGTTAACGGGTTACAAACCAATGGTCTTAATTCTGGTAACCAAAGCGGGTTGCTAAACTCAATTGCCAACGATCATTGGTCGGAAGATAACCGCAACCCTTACGCCTTTTGGCCTCGCCTCAGCACCCAAATCCAGGGTAACAATACCCAAACTTCGACCTGGTGGTTGCGTAACGGATCGTTCGTTCGCCTTAAATCGGCCGAGCTTGGGTACAATTTCAGCAAGAGCCAGCTCAAGTTTATTCATTTAAACAGCGCGCGTATTTATTTAAACGGCCTTAACCTATTAACCCTGAGCAGCTTTAAGCTTTGGGACCCGGAAATGGGATCGTCGGGCTTAGGATACCCGGTTCAAAAAGTGTTTAACCTGGGTTTAAGGGTTGAGTTTTAAAGCTTTAAAACAAGTGATATGAAAAGTAATTTTATCAAACAAAATAAACATATAACATCAGGTTATACGCCAAAGGGTACTGTTGTACTGCTGCTTATAGCTTTAGCCGTGATTCTGCCGGTATCGTCCTGTAAAAAATCATTTCTTGATGTAGTTCCGGATAACGTATCTACCATAGCCAACGCCTTCGTTTCAAAAACCGAGGCCGAAAAGTATCTTTTTACCTGCTATTCTTATCTGCCTACCGAGGTAGATCCCACTTACAACGTTGGGCTTACCGCCGGTGATGAAGTTTGGGTAGAAGATCCGGCAAATCACATCCGGTCGACCAACGTATTGCAGTTGCCCCGCGGGTTTCAAAACTCGTCAGATCCTATTGCCAATTATATGAATGGTACAAGGGACGCGGTTTCAAATTATAAAGCCATCCGCGATTGCAACGTTTTTATTGAAAATGTAAGCGACCTCACCAAAGTGCGCGACCTGGACGTTGATACCCGCGAACGCTGGATAGCGGAAGCCCAGTTTTTAAAAGCCTTTTATCATTTTCAATTATTCAGGGCTTACGGACCAATTCCTATCATTGATAAAAACCTGCCTATTGATGCGCCGATTGATGAAGTGAGGGTAAAGCGCCGTCCGGTTGATGAGGTAGTGAAATACATTGCCGGATTATATGATCTGGCTGCAGCAAAGCTTCCATTAACTATCCGGAACGAAGGCAGCGAACTGGGGCGTGTTACTAAAGGCGCGGCCCTAAGCATGAAAGCCAAGTTATTGGTAACAGCGGCAAGCCCTTTGTTTAACGGTAACCCGGATTACAGCTCGTTCAAGAATAAAGATGGGGAACAGCTATTCAACCCCGCATTTAGCGCCGAAAAATGGCAGCTTGCGGCGGATGCCTGTAAAGCAGCAATTGATTTTTGCGAAGCGCAGAATATTCAGCTTTACACCTTTCCTGCGCCAACAATTCCACTTAGCGATACAACCATGACGCAGATGAGCATCAGGAATGCCATGAGCGAAAAATGGAACGATGAGCTAATCTGGGGATTAACGGCTAATAACAACATCGGCACCAACTCATTTTTCCAGTCGATGTGTGCCGGTCAGTATGATTTTAATAATGCTGATGCGGCAAAATCGGCCAACCGGCCGCTGCTTGGCCCTACCATAAAAATGGCCAAAATGTTTTACACCAAAAACGGAGTCCCTATTAATGAGGATAAAACGCTTGATTTTAGCAACATTGCTGAATTAAAGGTTGGTACGCATGCTGATCGTTTCAATATCAAGGAGGGTGAAACCACCGCCCGCCTCAATTTTGACAGGGAGCCGCGTTACTACGCCGATCTGGGTTTTGACCGCGGCATATGGTACATGGCAAACAGCCCAACCAAAACCGATGTGGATACCTGGTGGATGAAAGCACGTGGTGCCGAGGTAGGCCAGTCGTCGCCAATACCTATCGCCGGTTTCTACATGAAAAAGGCACTCAATTGGCATTACGAATGGGCAACGGTTACCTATCTCAATTATCCATGGCCAGAAATGAGACTTGCCGACCTTTATTTACTTTATTCTGAAGCACTGAACGAAGCGCAAGGCCCGGTAGCGGATGTATATACTTATATAAACCGGATCAGGGCGCGGGCAGGTTTACCAACGGTTCAGGTTTCATGGTCAAACTTTTCTATTAACCCAACCAAGTACACCACTAAGGATGGCATGCGCTCCATTATTCAGCGCGAGCGTGCGCTTGAGCTATGCTTTGAGGGTAGCCGCTACTGGGACCTGGTACGCTGGAAAACCGCCGGTGTTGAGCTTAACGGCAACGTAACAGGATGGTCAATCAGCGAAAACTCGCCGGAATTGTATTACCGCGAACGCTCCATTTATTCGAGGCATTTTGTGATCCCGCGCGATTACCTGTGGCCTATACAGGAGAACGATCTGCTGGTTAATCAAAACCTGGTACAAAACCCTAACTGGTAGATGAGGGGCGATAATATGTTTAACAATAAAAACATTAAAATGGAAACAAGGAAATTACAAGCCGCTTGCTTGATCTGGTTGTTGGTAATAACAATAACAGGCTGCAAGCAGGAAACTCTCAATAAACCAACTGTAACCAATAACAATGCCCCTGGTGTTGTTAGCAACGTAACGGTGCAAAACTTAAATGGCCAGGCCACTTTAACCTATACGCTTCCTGGTGATAACGATCTTTTTTATGTAAAGGCGGTTTATGAAACCTCCCCGGGTAAAACACGTGAGGTTATCGCATCACACTATACTAACAATATAACTGTTGATGGTTTTGCAGATACATTGGCCCATGTGGTGAAATTATATGCGGTTAACTCCAGCGAAAAAGCCTCGGCCGCGGTTGAGGTTACCGTTAACCCTTTAACGCCGCCTTATATCCTGGCCTTCAGGTCGCTTAAGGTAACGGCTACTTTTGGGGGCTTTAATGTGGTATGTGATAACGCGGCTAAAGATAACCTGGCCATTGTGCCCATGGCCGATACGGCTAATAATGGCCAATATGTGCAGCCGAAAGGCATGGATAATATTTACAGCAATAGTGTTTTAATAAAAGCCGCGGTGAGGGGCCAACCCGCCATTGAAAGAAAATACGCATTTTTTGTGAGGGATAGGTTTTTAAACCGTTCGGATACGCTGTTCTTAAAACTTACACCATTTTATGAAGAACAGTTTTCGAAGCAGGATTGGTCTGCCTATGTGTTGCCGGGCGATGCTACAAACCTGTATTCATATACAGATTTAACCAAAGTTTTTGACGGCAACTTTACAGGTGGCTGGCCAAACTGCCTGTTTACGGTGGAAAGTGCCGGCAGCCCGCAAATGGTTACGCTTGATTTGGGTAAACAGCGTGTATTGAGCCGCTTTATACTTAATCCTTTCCTTGAAGTTGGTAATGTATATTACGTAAGGGGGAATTTAAGGGATTTTGAGATCTGGGGATCAAATGCGCCAAATGTAAACGGTGCTCTGGATGCTACATGGACAAAACTGGTAACATGTAACGTGGTAAAACCATCAGGTTCGCCCTCGGGTACTGAAACCGCCGCCGATTATGCTTACGCGCAGGCCGGATGGGCGTATGATTTCCCGGCAAGTACAGTTGGATACAGATATATCAGGATCAGGAGTTTACGCAACTGGACAGGCTCATACTTTATGAGTATCAGTGAGTTTACCTTATTTGGGAAATAACACAAGCATTTTTCAATTTGATTTTAATTATGAAACAGCATAAAATTATAATATACAGTTTGTTCATCCTCGCAGCGTTTGTAATGAGCGCCTGCAGTAAAATGGATGATTACAAAAAGAAATACGAACCTAACGGTCCTATCATCTATCCGGGTAAGCTCGATTCGGTACAAATCTTTTCGGGCAGGAGTAGAGTTTTACTGACCGGCCTTTTTACCTCCGATCCTAAAATTGTGAAATACCGCGTGTATTGGAACAGCAAGCAGGATTCGATAGAAACGGCGGTAACCCGTACCGGAGGTGTGGATACAGCAAAATTGTATATCCCCAATTTACCCGAAGGCGTTATGAGCTTCGAGATCCGTACTTATGATAACGAAGGGCATATCTCCATCCCGGTTACCGTGGCGGGCAATGTTTATGGCGATCTGTATCAAAGCTCGCTGATTAACAGGGGTATTGCCAAAGCCGAGTTGCAAACGGATGGTTCGGCGTTAATTAACTGGGCTGATGTTAATGCTGATGACGGCGTACTTTACATGCAGATAAAATATACCGATGCGGTAAACAAACAACACGATACGGTAATTACATCGGTGGCAACAGCGTTAAGTACATCGCTGCCTAAATTTAAGGCGGGTGGCACCATCAGCTATCGCACCGCTTTTAAACCCAATAAAACTGCCATCGATACTTTTTATACAGATTACCAGGAACACAGCGTAAAAGCCGATGTAACCAGTATCTATCTTTCAAACGCCGGCCCTTTTCAAAGGGATTTGTTTGATGGGAGATGGGGTACGCTTGCCGCGCCGTGGGTCACCAACGCGGCCGCTAAAAATAAAGATAACGGCACTATTGGCGGTTATTCATCTGATGGCGGAGGAACCATTAACTGGGAAACATGGAACAACACGCCTGTTGTAAACGGTATTGTGTACCAGGCAACATCAGCACCGCTGCCGGCCGGTAACTACATAGTTTCGTTTGATGCTTATTCTGAAGTGCAATCAAATTCATCGGTTTATTGTGTTGCCGCTGCCGGAGGTAATGGGATCCCGGTACTTGCAAACCTTTCTACAGCGTTGGGATCAATAAACATGTTTAACGGCGCAAACGTGGGCGGCACAAGTCCAAACTCAAGGGAAGTGAAAACATTCACGTTCACACTTTCTTCGCCGCAGGTAGTATCGATAGGCTTTTTAGGTAACATTGTCGGGAACGGTAATCCCGGCAGTTACTTTACGGTATTTAATATCAAGCTTTATAAAAATTAGGTTTTACAGAATTGTTTTTCCCGGTGTATTGAGCCGGGAAAAACGATTGTTTTGGAATTTTAAATAGGTTATTGGAAACTGTTTAAAAACATCAAAAAGCCGTCATTAATAGCAATGGCGGCTTTTTGATATCTTGAGGTCAGATCCCCAAAATGTGTAAGGATAAGATATAGTTATCAAAGGAAAATATCCGCTTAAAAACGAAGCTTTTTATTCATCAATTTTATAGCATAAAAGTTGATAATTGAAAAGCGAATATCCGGCATGAAAAAAACACTACTTCTGCATTTAAAAAGATTTTTGGTCATCCTGACCTGCGGGCTTTTAGGCCAAACTTATTGTATAGCCCAGGGAATAAATACAGGTAAACCTTTAGCCGCAAGTTACGATAGTGTTATTGTCACTACGCCGCCAGTAAGTTATGGCTTCGATCCTTTTTATAAAAAATATGCTGATGCTTTCGGTATCCCGATCATCTCGTCCGAGCATGTATCCAACGATGCCCTATTAATAGCCCGTGACATTATCAATTACATGTTGCTTAAACGACCTGACATCCGTGCCGGTATGATCAAGCTCGGCGCAAGATTATCCATTATTGGGAAATCGGAAATGCAAACCGATCTGCCCGAATGCCGCGACTGGAAAAAGCCGACTTATGATGATGGCAGGCTTACCCCCGGCGAGCGCGAAACCTACTATAAACCCGGCGGCATAGCCAGCATGACAGATCGTGGCTATTGGGATCAGCGCGCCAGGGGAATGGGCGGTATCCAAACCTCCTGCGCCGAAGAGAATTTATTAGGCTATCCGGGCACACGCTATTTTGGCGAAAATATTATGGTTCATGAGTTTAGCCACAATATTATGGCGGTACTGGAAATTATTGATCCGCAAATGATCAAACAAGTTAACGCCGCTTATGAGAACGCGAAAAAGAAGGGGTTGTATAAAGGTCAATATGCCATCAATACAGTAGCCGAATACTGGGCAGAAGGTACCCAGTGGTGGTTTTGGTCGAATATGGAATTTTACGACGGAAGCGTTCGCGTCCAGTCTCCTGACGATCTGAAAACTTACGATCCGGTTTTATACAGCATTCTTGATAAGATTTATCCAGGCCACCACATTCCCTGCGATGTTTATTATGGCCGGAATATAAACAACCGTACGTATAAGAAATAGCTAATCTCAGTGTTCGATTGTCGAACACTGAGATTGTTATATAAATCAGAAGCTCACACTGTCAACGATTCTATTATCTGATTAAGAAAATCTTATTGTTCAAGGTTTAAATACCGGGGGCCGCTTCATTAATCTAACAACGTCCATGTACGTTTGGCTTGCACGGCTTGTACAATCTGCTGTTCGGCAACCACAATATTTTCCTTGCGCTGGCCAACGTATTCAAGGGTGCTAAGCTTGTTCCACAGGGCGATGATCACACGTAGAAACTCATCAACCACCTGCATAGATGAGCGGATGTCATGATGATTGTACACCACTTCTATCAGCCGGGCCAACAGCTCTTCAAAGTTGCCGGGGGTAACATCCTTCCATTCGTAAAAATATTTAAGCAGTTCTTCACGCTCTGCACCGGCAATGCTTTTTATCGAACTGAAAAATATATGCGCCATTTCAGAAAAGTAGCCCACCAGCACCAGCGGCGATTGTTGGAAAGCGATATTGCGGTACGAAAAGTAAATGCGGGCAATATAATCCAGCATTTTATCGCAAAGCATTTTAACATTGCGGCCTATCGGCGATATGGTATCTTTTGAGGTGATCTTATCAATAATGCGAAATGACAAAAGCTGAAACTCGTTCAGCATATTACTGAAGGCTTCGTAATACCTGATCAAATCACGGTGACTCAAAATGGCTGTGCAAGGCGGAATGTAATCGCCTTGCAGCTGCATGCCCGATGCGCTTCGGGTTAGCTTGCCAATTTCCAGGTAATGGTTATTACGGAAACTGATCTGGCTGGCGGGCAATACCGCTATGCTGTACTGGCTGTCAACCTCGGGGTATCTAAGAGGTGTTTCCTCGGCGTCCGGTTTGCCTGTAGCCACACGTTCGTGCGGGTTAACGGTGAGGATAATGTAGTAATTTTCAACCGCGTCGCTTAGTTGTTCCTGGCTAAAATAATGGTTGAAAACAAGCTCTTCGCCCATATTGCCTGTAGATAGGTTAATGCGATAACCTTCGGCGGTAATGGCGTTGCATTGTTTTATTTTAACCTGCACATGGTTAGATGCCCGCTCGGTGATCTGGATCTCGAGCGATGTACTTTCCCCATTAAACGGCGGCAGCAAGCCAAAATTGTTATTATTTAGGGTGATGGAATTGCTGTCCCTCACCAGGTCGTGTACAAAATTGTCGGTTTTTACAAAGTGGTCACTCGAGATCTTCATCCCGTCAACCCAGTTAACCGAGCGGTGTTTTATTGGCAAAAACATAGGTTATAATTTATAGGTAAACAGCATCATCGCCGGTACGTTCAGGAGCGTTCACAACTTCCGATACGCGTTTGGCAAAAATGGTATAGGTTTCGGTAATATGGTTTTGTTCGATATCCAGCTCCGGATCGATAAAATTGCGTCGTTTAAAAAAAGAGGGCTTCATGTAAAAGATCCAACGGTAACTGCCGCCACCATCCTGCAGGTATTCGATAGGCGAATCGGGGAATTTGAGGTTATAATCATCAATAAATTTCTGAAACCACAGCCCAAAGTTCATGTTGCGGGGCGCTTTCGCCTTTACCTTTAAAGGTTCAACATCATCGGTGTTTTTATACAGGTTTACCTCAAGTACCAGCAGGCGGTTAAAATCAAGGTGCTCCATGCTAATATCGGCCGGGTAAACAGGATATTGCCAAACCTTGTAAATCTCTAACGGGATACTCAGGAAGGCGATATACGTCCACCAGAAAATCAGAGGCAGTAAAAATACCAGCACCGAGGTTGATGCCCAGATGCCGTATTTAAGATTGTTAAGCCAATCGAACCCAAGCTTAAATAAAAAGATCCCCAACAAGCATGATATGAGGCAGCAGATAAAAAAGAAGATCTTTTTTCCAAGCAGTTCGGTTTCGTAATGCCTGCCTGCCAGCCATACAAACAGGATCCCTGCGCTTACATAATAGATTTGGCAGATAATGTAGCCCCAGGGCATAAATTGCAGATCTAAAAAGCCCAGCAAGCCCGGTATGCCCAATACAATGCCGGTTAGCAAAATGATAACAATGAGCTTTTTGTTGTTTAGTACCTGGTTCTTTTTGTTGATGATACTCATAACCGCTGTAGCGGCCACAAAAATGATGGGGAACAGCAAATAACGGATAAAAAAGGATTTAACGTCCATAATAAGTTGTAGGTCTGTAAAGCAAAAAAAGTTCGCAATAATTAAATCTGAACTTTGTTTAATCAATTACCGAAAATTTGCGTTATTGTTTTAACGAAGTACACAAAAAGCATAAAATGACCGTTACAAAAACTAACCGGATAGATACTGATTTTAAAGCCGTAACCCTTGCCGCCGAAATTATTGAACAGGGAGATACCCCTGCCGATAGGGTGATCATTTTACCTGCCGGTCCGCAGCAACGCGCCTATGCTAAGGAGATAGCCGATATAAGTACCTACCAGTCGATGTACCGTAACCGCGAGATGCTGGCCATCAGCATTAACCGCGAGGGTTTGTATGATATGCTACCCGAAGGCCTGTTCCATCAGCCGCCCGCCTCGAGCATTATGCTTACCGAGGAGGATATGATCAAAGACATCGCCATGCGCCGCGATGAGGAAAAACAGGCCCGTGCTTTTTTCGCCCCTTTTGAGGCCGAGCTTTACCACATCCGTACCCTTGTTGAACTTTATGAAAGCCGCCTTGATAAAAAAAGTGAATACGACGACCTGGTAAATATTTTTTTAAAGGAATGGGAGGAGTTTAAATGTTTCACCAACCCGCAAATGGTGATACTGATGTATGTTTTGCCGGTGATACATGAACAGCGCAATAATCTGCCCTTTATCAGCAATGTGCTGAGTATTATGTTCAACACGGATATCGGCCTTAATTACCAGCTAAACATTAATAAAGAAATGGCCGCGGCATCAAAGCAGTTTGAAAGCCGCCTGGGTGGTTGCCAATTAGGCGTAAATTTTATTGCCGGAACAGTTGATGAAATGGAGGAAGAACTGGTGATTACCATAGGCCCCCTAAGCGCTGCCGAAATGCTGGAATTTTTACCCGGCACCCGCTCGGCGCAGGCTATGGAGGTAATACTATCATACTTTATCCCCCTGCAAACATCAACCAATACCAAATTTGTAGTACAGCCCGATTTTCAGAAAATGGTACTTGGCCCAGGCCAGGAAAATGCCTGCCTGGGTTTCACAACTTACCTGGGCAACTAACTAACGAATAAACAACCTGTAATTGGAGTTGATCACGCTCCGGCTTACCAGTTTTGATTGCAGCAGGGTAAGCAGCGTTTCCCATTCTACTGCGGAAAGCCTGAGGTTTTCATCGGGTTTTAGGTAGATGTCTATTGTCTTTTTAAAACCTTCTTTGGGGTTGGGCGATACCATGATGCCTTTATCAATTTTTACATCGGTAATTTTATTGCCCAGCTCGTAGTAGCAAAAACTAACCAGATCGGCATGGGTGACAATCCTGTCTTTAGTGGTAAGGCCGTATTTGTAAGCCTGCACACGCTCAGTAGCGCCGAGGCTATCTCTGCCGCCAACGGTACCCGTCATGAGGCGGATGCTATCGGCCTTTAGTTTCATCATTTCAAACTGTTGTAGTTTGGTGCCGCGCCTGATGTGGTTTGCACCATCGGCAAGGGTTGTCCAGTATTGCAGGTATAGCATATTGGCTTTGTTGCCGGG
This sequence comes from Mucilaginibacter sp. CAU 1740, assembly GCF_039839285.1. NCBI lineage: Bacteria > Pseudomonadati > Bacteroidota > Sphingobacteriia > Sphingobacteriales > Sphingobacteriaceae > Mucilaginibacter > Mucilaginibacter sp. CAU 1740. The sequence continues at coordinate 281,632 of NZ_JBDOQS010000007.1, forward strand.
CTTTACTATCAGGTAGTTGAACATCTCGTGACCATCTTCGGCATGGCGCGATTTTTTTTCGATGAGGGCCAGGTTTTGCTCTAATGTTTTTAATATCCCGTTTAAAAAATCGCTGCCGTAGCTGGCAAAGGCGGCTTTCTCATCGCGCAGCAACTCAAACAAATACTCTATCAATTGTTGCGCGTTACGCGAATCAAACCGCTCGGCACCGCCGTTGCGGATGGAGTAGCTGCCCTCATAACTTTGGTTGGCCTGTGTATAGGGGATCTCGCTGTAGTGCACATTTTTATCGTCATACAACTCCTTAACCGATAAAAAATGATCATTGCTGGCCGGTTTAATAGGGATGATGTTATTCACCTCGCGCAGGCGGTATTTTTGATCATGTCGGCGGCGGTTAAGTACCGGAAAACAGTTAACCGATACCTGCAATTCATCAATAATATTGGGCGATATGGCAGCCGGAAAAGTGATTTTGATCCATATACATGATTTTAGCTTGTTCAACTCGGCAGGATTGAATACATCGGCAAAAGCTGGTGGAAAGTTCTGTTTTTGATCGCCGATATTGCTGAGGGTGTTATCGATAAGGGATATAAAACGGTTGTTATAATAATCCTTGATATCGCGGGTAATGAGGTTAATTACATTCTGCTCGTAAAAAACGGGGCGATTGGTGGCGTTAAGGTCTTCGGCGTAAACAATGCCCGGTTGCAGTTCCAGTTCGGTATCGTTCAAGTAACATTTAACTACCGAGAGCAGCTTATAAAACTCATCGTTAGCAGAGTAATCGGGCCACTCAAAAAATAGCGACAGGTTTTGAAGGTTCTGCAAATTAGGCGCGCATTCAATCCCCAGCCATAAGGCGTTGCTGTCGGTATTGATATCGGATGGCGCGGTTATTACGGTATGCTTATGTTGGTTTTCGTCGTAAGCGTACAGGTGCCTGCCGTTGGCCGAATAACGGATAGTGGCGTTAAAAAGATCAACCTCTCCAATGGGCGAAAAAAATACATCAAGCTGATCATCCTTGTTGGCCTTGCTGGCTTCCTTAACCGATGCCCGGCGGTGAAAAAAGTGGGCGTCGGTATTGAGCCTTTCGCGGGCTTCAATGGGTTGGGCTTTTAAAACGGCATGCGCGGGTAGGGCCGAGGTTAAGTAATCGGACGCCAGGATGCGCGAGATCTTACTCAGGATCCTGTTCTCCAGGTTTTTTACATCGTTCGATACATTGAACAACTCGGTGCTTAAAGCTTCTATCAAAAGCTTCACCATCGGGTCGATATCATTGATGTTGGCAGTGCCCCAGTAATCGGTAGCATTGCGCAGCATGCGGGTGCGGATCTCTTCTTTGGTATTAAAAAAAATGGTACTCATTTAGCTTAGGCAGATAATGGACTGAGGAATAACGATATGTTAAACGAATAGTTTTCGCCGGTTTGCTGCATTTTTCCTTTAACTATGATCTCTACTTTCTTTTTTATCTCGCTAACGTTACGTAAAGGATAAAATTTGTTCACCTCTTTAATGTGCACTTCAACCTGCACATTGTAAATGCGCTGCTCGTACCGAGTAATAGACCGGAGTAATGATTGGCGCAGCTTTTCTTCCCAGGTGCTCTCACTAATAATGAGTTCAAAATCCAGATCCCAGATCTCGCAGCCAAAATCAGGCATAAAGCGGTGCTCGCCGTAGCGGGTAAAAATTATCAGCTCGAGGTATTGCGATATAGAAGCACCAATATCTTGTTTTTCAAGGTCGTGCCCCTGAAAAACGTTACTTAAACGGAACGGCTTTTTGTAAAGAGGGATAGGCATGTTTATTCAGATTATGTAACTATCAGTTTAAATTTTCACTACTTGTAAACAAATCTTTTCTTAAATAGTTGTATTCCCGTCGTGCAGGTTGAAAATATTTATTCCTGCGGCTGATTGGGAATTGTTCCGTGCCTGATATTCAGGGGTTTTAGGCAGGATGTGCGGAGGGTTTTTAAAAGCAGATACTTAAACCATTAATGATAGATACAAATCAATGAAACCCGTTAATACCAGCGATCTACGGAGAGCTTATGTAACCTTTATTTTATACTTTATCACACTTTTAGCCTTCAGTGTAATAGTTGTTTTTTTATTTTTTGTTACCTCAAACCAGGAGGTAGCCATCCTTAACCAAAAAGTAAAAGAGTCGGATAAATTGATCACACTCCGTACCGATATCAACAACAATTTCGATATCATTTTGCAGCGCATGCAGCAGCTATCGCAATACACCAAAATGAACCCCGAAGAGTTGAATAATCAAAGTATCCTGTTAAATGATATCCAGGAAAGCAACCAAAAAATACAGGCCGAACTGCAACAAAACCCAATACACTTAAAAAGCTTTGAACTGTATAAAAAGCTGAGTGATAATATATCAACCGCTGCTACTATAAAAGATTCATTGTTTACCACCCGCTTCCAGATCGAAAGCCTCCGTTCGCAGCTGGAATCATGTAATAAAACCAATTCAACCGCTGTAAGTAAAATTAACGGTCGCTTTCCGCGATAAAAATTATGATGAAGTTTAGCCTGAAAGAGAAACGGGAAAAGTTTCTGTTTTTCTTAGCCTTGTTTGTTTTTGCTGCCGGTGTGTTGTGTACAGCTATGTTTTACAACTATAGCGACAATATGCAGATCTCGAAAGGTGATTTCTCAAAACGCCTGAACGAGGAAGAACGCTTTGAAGCTACTGTTGAGGAAGCTACGCCCACCATTGATACCACCTACGCCCGCATTGTAAAATTTAATCCCAACGTGCAGGCGTTGTTTTTAGAAAACGATATCAAAAACGCCATTACCGCCGTGCGGGCCTATTACAATAGTCGCCCTTACGATAGCCGTTATAAATGTTTTGTGTACGCCTCAAAAATACACGAAAACCTTTTTTACGATAAGCACGAACTGCGGGGCAACTATAACGATATGAGCCGCCTTAACAAACTGCTGGATGATTGCAGACTATCAACCAGGCAATTGCAGCAAAGCATAGGCGCGGCGGCAGCTGCACAGCAACGCCATTAATAATAAAACAATAACTAATACATAAAATAAACCTAAAACCAATGCAAGACGATTTTAATAGTGGCCGACCAGTAAGTACCAACCGGCAGAACTACATCTTTTTGTACATTATAGTAACCATTCTGCTTTTGGCTGGCCTTATTTTTTTATTCAAAAGCTCGTTGTTTGATAAGCGCACTGTTAATGCCCGCATATTAAAAGACGAGATCTTTTTAAATGATGCCCTTGTTTATTCCGACAATACATCCGGCGCTGAAAAATGGCTCTGGGAGTTTGGCAACGGTGATACCTCAACGCATCAAAACGGCAGCTATCATTTTAAAAAATCCGGCGCTTACATAGTTCGGCTCACGGTAGATGGCAAGCTGCAACAGCAATTTCCGGTTGATGTAAAGGAAAACGTAGCCCAGGTATTTCAGGATACTTTGCTTACCATTAACGGCCCAACCCAGGGTATTGTTAACGAAGAGGTGAGGCTGGAAGCACAGGGCAATGCCCGCATTTACGAATGGTCTTTCGGTGAAACCGGCCGTGTAGATGTTAAAGGGCCTACAGCTTTATACACCTACCATAATCCCGGCACTTACCTGGTAAAATTGCATGCCAATAATAACAGCCGCCCGGTATATCATAAAATACGCATTACCAATCCAGATTCATCCATAGATGCTATAGTAGCGCCCGGCGAAGGTGAACAAAAAGCCATTGATGATATCCGCGCGCACCTGCAGGCCATTGCCAACGGCGGCGATTTTAACCGCCATTACTATTATTTGGTAAGAAGGTATTTCTGCGGAGATGAAAAGGTTACAGTTAACATCGAATCCGCGGGGGATAACAAGCAAACTGATTTTTACTCCTACTGCATGCGCCTCACTTTTGGCGGCGGAGTAAGTATTGATGAAGCCCAGGTTACACTGAAACCCAAATCAACCTGCTCAAGCCTGCTTACCGTTAAGCAACACGCCTCAACATCATCAGGCGCAAAAAAACATTCAAGAAGATAATTAGCCTACACTACACCATGAAAAATATAATAACCGTTTTAGCCTTGTTGATAGCATTGGGAGCCAATGCTCAATCGCCGGTATCATTAGGTAAAAAAGTATCTACCATGCCGGCAGCGTTCCAAAAACCTACCGCCCAAACTAATGTATATGACGATAGTAAATCGACATCAATACCCTGGATAGTTTTTTCCGATCGCGACGAAAACTATACCTACACAGCCCCCGGCGGTTCGCTGGTGATGAAAAAGCTCAAATTTATGGAGCCTTTTTATGTAAGCGAAACACGTAACGGCTTTATCAAACTCATTAAATATGAACCGGGCAGCGTACAAGGCCGCAAACTTACCAACAAAAGAGCCGCGCAAAGCTACGGCTGGATCAGCCGCGATAAAGTGCTGCTTTGGCAATCGGCCTATGTAAACCCGCAAAGTGGCTATCCTGAAAAAGCCCTTACCATAGTATCGGGCAAAGGTCCGCTGGTTACACCGGATGCTTACTTTGATAAAACGGACTCGCTATATATCTATACATCGCCCGAGATGGAACACAAAAAAGGCAAGCTGGCTTTGCACCAATTGCTGTACGTGTATAAAAAATCGCCCGATGGTAAAACCGTTTTGGTTGGTTCGGATGGGCAACTGGTGACCGATAGCGCGGCAAGAAGCGTGTACGGTTGGGTACCTGCCGAAGCCGTACACAGTTGGGGCGATCGCCTGTATATAGGCACCGTGAACAATAAAAATTATGATGCCGATGATTCTGTAGCCGCGGTAATTAACCAATCGCTGCACTACAACGGTACCGGAACTTTACGTTTCGCGCTCGATCCTTTTTCTGATTATGACCAGCCTTTATTACGCAGCATGCCGGTTACCGTTTCCCGCGCTACCAGCAATATTATGCAGGTGGGCGTAGCTACCGATGTTTACGACAGAACGCAAAACAGCATCCTCAATATAAAAGGCGGACAGTTAAGTTATACTGATTACCTGGCCATCCGTAAAAACATCCACAAGATCAACGTTGTATTTGTAGTTGACGGAGGAAGTTCGATGCGCAGCTATTTTTCGGGCCTGATCAATACCATCCAATCGTTCGAAAACGTGTTTAACCTGTATGATAATGGCAACCGCTTAAACTACGGAGCGGTGGTATATCGCAGCAGAAGTAACTGTAACGCGGGGGGAGTTGCACAACAACCTTTCGATGCCGATTACCGCAGGATGATAGGCTTTTTTAATCAACAGGCCTCAATTACTAATGATTGTAGCCGTGCTGCCGCGAGCCAGCCTGTATTTGAAGGGATCCGCTCGGCCCTCGGCATGTTTAAAAATCACCGCAACGAAACCAATTTGGTTGTATTGATAGGCAGCACCGGTAACCCAACCTCTGGCGAAGTTCCGGAACTATCGCAACAAATTGCCGCTGCCGACGCACGCGTTCTGGCCATCCAGGTTTTCAGCGATTATAATTCCATTTATAACGATTTCGTGATCCAGTCGCGCAAGCTGGTTTCAGAATCTGCCGCCTTGCTGGCCGAAAATAAAAAGAAACGCCTGGTAGTGGGCGAGGGCCTGGCTAACACCCAGCAGTTCAATATTTCCCTTTCCGATTCTGTTTCTTTTTACCTCGATTACCCTAAAAACAGTTTGATCCAGGGCGCGGTGATCTTCCCGCCAAAAGGTATTGTAAAATCAAACAAAGCGATGGAGATAGGCTTGAAACGCCTGATGTTTGAAACCCAGACTGACATTAAAACGCAGGTTCGATCATTAGATAGCGTGTTCCGCCTTACCGGCCGCGAGCACCGTTATGTTACCCCGGTGGTGATGTCGCAGTTTGAAGCACCTGTGCCCGAAACTTTGGGCAATGATCTGCCGCATAATGCATTCAAATATTATTTAACTGCGGATGTTCCTACAACGCTGGTATCAGAGCACCCAACCCAACTTCAATATTTCATCATTCTTAGCCAGGCCGAGTACAAGCAATTATCAGATATATTATCGCTGATGATAGGCGAAAACCTGCAACAGGATAATGGCAGCTACCGCGGCAAGCTGGTTAAAAACTACGTGAATATTGTACGTAAATATCTTGGCGATGACGATATCTCCTCGTCAACCATAAAGGATATGTCGCTTAGCGATTACATCCGTAAAGCTACCGGACTTATTGTACCGCCTGCCAAACCGCTTGGAAAGTATAGGGTGAGCGATCTGGATGATTCGGGCAACATGCCGCAGGCGCAGTTTGAGGCTTATATCAACTACCTCATTAAATGCCGCAATACCATTAAGCAACGCGCAATGGTGCAGCAGCATTTTACATCAAACGGTAAAGTATATTATTATGTAACCCAGGCAAACTGGAACAACTAACACATCAATATATGAGTGTAATTAATTTAAGCGAGGCAGTAAAAACGGCAGTAAGGGTTGCCCAGTCTTTAGCTAAAGAGTACCATCATAAAGAGTTTGGCCCGGCGCATTTACTTAAAGGTTTGATGCACCAGGAGGTAGGTTTACGCGGCTTTTTAACCGCCATTGGCAAAGATGCCGCTTACATTGCTGACTGGGCCGAGGTACGCATGGAAGAATACCCTCAATCCATCAATATCCCTGATGAAATGTTGGGCAACGATGCTATAAAGGTGGTTTTTGACGAGGCCGATACTATCCGTGTAAAATTGGGTTTGGATGTAATTAACCCGGTTTGTATACTGGTGGCTTTAACAAAGCCTAATGTTGGTTTTGATGCAGGGCAGCTCAAATCATTCCCGATAAAGGAAAAAGAATTGCTGGATGTTTACCTGAAAGATGAAGGTGTGCAGCATGCCATAGCCCCGGCAGCTTCGGGCCAACCGGATGGCGGTACCAATAATGGCGCGCTGTTTAAATATTGTGTTGACCGTACCGATCTGGCCCGGCAAGGTAAGATAGATCCGATCATCGGGCGTGATAAGGAAACACGGATGATCATGGAGATATTGAGCCGCCGTACCAAGCCCAACGTAATCATTACCGGCGATGCGGGTGTGGGTAAAACTGCATTGGTTGATGGCTTTGCTTTGGATATTGTAGATAACCGCGTACCCCAATCCTTACAAAATGTGAGTTTGTTTGAGTTGGATTTAGGTTCGTTGATAGCCGGTGCATCATACAAAGGCGAGATCGAAGACAGGCTCAAAAATATCCTTCGCGAAATTAAACAGTACGATAAAGCCATTCTGTTTATTGATGAGATCCACACTTTGTTGGATAGCAAAGGGCCTATCGGAGGCGGTGTTGGCAACCTGCTAAAACCCGAGCTGGCCCGCGGCGAGATAACGGTAATAGGCGCTACCACTATTGATGAATACCGCAAGGTGATTGAGCCCGAACAGGCATTTAGCCGCAGGTTTGAAGTATTGCAGGTAAATGAGCCTGATATTGATACGGCCATCAAAATGCTCGAAAAACTGGTGCCTTATTATGAGGAGCACCATGGCCTAAAAATAAGCAATGACGCGGTGCAGGATTGTGTACGTTTAGCCAAACGTTACCTGAAAGACCGCCGCCTGCCCGATTCCGCTTTCGATTTGATGGATCGCACCATGGCCGCCATCCGGCTCATGAATGATACCACCGATATGACGCTGGCCGAATTGCAGGAAAAGTTTACAGAATTGAAAGATGCTGATGAAGTTGATGTAGCCGATTATAAATGGTTGTACAACCTGATGCAAAATAAAACCAGCCCAGTATTATTAGGTAAACTGGAAGATGAAACGCAGGTAAGTACTTTTGAAACCGCCGATGAGTACATAGAATACTTAAACCGCACTTTAAAACAACTGGAAATACTGGCCGAAGATAAAACCAGCGAAGTTGATAAGCAGGACATCGCCGCCATTATCTCTTACAAAACCGGTATCCCATTAGGAAAGATCCAGGCGCAGGAAAAAGAACGCCTGTTAAACATGGAAAGCTTTTTGAAAAAGCGGGTAGTAGGGCAGGATCAGGCACTGAAAGCCGTTGCCGATGCTATACTCGAATCACGGAGCGGGTTGAATAAAAAAGGGCAGCCAATAGGTTCGTTCTTTTTATTGGGGCCAACCGGTACCGGAAAAACGGAGCTGGCCAAATCCATTGCCGATTTTTTATTTAACGATGAAAAAGCCATGATCCGCTTTGATATGTCGGAGTTTAAAGAGGAACATTCAGCGGCCTTGCTGTATGGTGCACCTCCGGGATATGTGGGTTATGAGGAAGGTGGTTTGCTGGTCAATAAGATCAGGCAGCAGCCCTATTCGGTTTTGCTGTTTGATGAGATCGAGAAGGCGCACCCATCGGTATTTGATATTTTCCTGCAGATCATGGACGAAGGCCACCTGCATGATAGGTTGGGCAAAGAGGGCGATTTCTCCAACTCGCTGGTGCTATTCACCTCAAACATAGGCAGCGAATGGCTTGCCGATCAGCTGGCACAAGGCAACCTGCCAACCTCCAACCAATTAATGGAGGTAATGGCCAGGCATTTCAGGCCCGAGTTTTTGGCGAGGCTCTCAGAGATAGTACCATTTAAACCGATCTCCGAAGAAAGTGTGGTAAACATATTCAACATCCAGTTAAAAGGACTTACCGGTCAGCTGGATAAAATGGGGATCGGTTTCGATATTACTGACGAGGCGAGGAGCATGCTGGCATTGGGCGGCTTTACACCTAAATACGGTGCAAGGCAGCTATCGGGTGTTATCCGTAACCAGTTAAGGCGACCGATATCGCGCTACATCATTTCGGGCGAATTGAAGAAGGGACAAACCGTTAGCATCTCGAAAGCAGATGGAGTTAATGAACTTTCATGGACGATTAATTAATTGCCAAATGGTTAACAAATATTGTTTTATAAAACAATATTAATACAAATGAGTTATAAACTAAATACTTAAGCAACTACACTTATCCTATACACTTATGTTTAATTACGAAATAGGAGGAAACGAGCGCAAAGTCGACGCCTCAGAAGCTTTTGGTGAGATCTCGCCAAATAAAACCTTGTTTATTCAGAAACTTACAGATCATGAGCCGTTACGTCCGGAAAAGGTTGAAGGGCTGAAAACTGTTGAGGATGTATTTGAGCATTACAAACCAAACGTAAACGTATCTCTCGACAGGCAGGATGGTTCTGTAGTGAACGAAAACCTGAAGTTTCAAAACCTTTCTGATTTCAGCGTTAAAAAACTGGTACAGCAAAGCGATTATCTGCGCAAGCTGAATATTGAGCGCGAAATGTATATGAATATCATTAAGCAGCTTAAAACTAACAAAACGCTTAAAACCACTCTCGACAACGAAGAAACCCGCGGCGCTTTCATTAACGCGCTTAAAAACTTTGTTAAAGAACTTGAACAATAATTTTTAATAAGATACTAACCTTAATCAGTTAATTTTTAAAGCGATATGGCAACACCAAATGAGCAAGCGCTGCAAGAAACCGAATTGGCTGCCGGTTTTAAACCTGCCGAAAGAACTGCCGAACCTGATCTGACCCTAAACCAAAGCCTCGATAAGCTATCGCGCGTTGGCGGGTTCGATCTGTTGGAAACTACTATAGATGGTTTACAAAACCTTAACCCCGAACGTAAAGCCCGTAAACAGATATTTTTAACCGATGATGAGAAAAAGCTTGAACGCGATGAGTTAAAGCAAAAGCTTAACCTGTGGATAGCCGCTCTGGAAAAAGGTGCATCGGTAGGGGATATGGTTGATAAAAGCACCGAACAACTGCAACAGGCCGAAGAAAGCCTGAACAACAATATTCACACCGTATTGGAAAGTACCCGCGAGTTGGAGCAGGCTTACCGCTCACTTAACCTGTTTTATAAAAACACCGAAACAGATAAAGTAAAAAACGTGGTGATCATGAATGCAGGTCTGGATCAGTTAAAAGAGCTGGATAACCCGCGCTTTATAGACTACGTGAGCAATGAGCTGAAACAAAATTATGACCGCCTGGATCTTCGCCAAAACTACTCTATACTGGTAGTTCCGGGATATCTTGGTTCAAACAAGGTGGTTGAAAAATGGTCGAAACTGGCGTTTGAAAACAAGGTAATGCTGGTTACCGATTTCGCCGATCTTGATCAGCCTGATGACGTGGTTGACTTGTTTACCTCAGCTAATTTAACCGGCGGCGAAGCATTTAAATCAAACACCATCATGACTTGTAACTGGATGGTAGGACGCGGTAAAGTTGCCGAAGTTGGTGAAGAGGATGATCTTTTCGTACCCGGCTCGGCAGCATTGGCAGGTAAAATGTATTACACGCTGATGTCGCAGGTTACGGCCGGTAAAAAACACGGCGCTGTAAACGAGGTTGACGGTGTACGCTTCGACCTGAAAAAAAGCGAGATCTCGCACCTGGAACGCATAGGCCTGGTGCCAATGGTAAACGAGTATGGCAAGGTAATGGCATTTTCGGCCAAAACATTGTTTAATGGCGACAATATCGGGTTGCAAACCTACTCGGTTGTGCGTGTATTCGATTACATTACCAAAGTACTGTTCGACTTTTTGAACCGCCGCGCCTTTGAAAACTGGAACTCCAAAACAGAGCAGGATCTGCGCTCGCAGATAGTGAAGTTTCTGGACAGCATACAAGGGCCCGAGCGTTTGATAGAACGATTCAAGATCATCCGTTTTGAGCGCGACGAGGTACAGAAGGACCGCATCCACTTGGATATTCACATTACCCCATATTTTCCGGCTAAAAGCTTTGTTGTGAAACTTGATGGCCACAAAGGTGATGATGAAAGCGCTACATGGAATACGGAATATAAGCAGCAATAGTTTAGTTATTCACTGCATGTTATTAAGTTAAGGAAATCCATCCCCCAGAGGGGGAACAGCTTTGTAGAAAGAAAATCAATCTGATTGGCCGTGCCAGAGGTACGGAACATCGGCGTTGTGTACCTCTGGCACACCAAAGGTTCAATATTTTTATTTCTACAAAGCTTTTGCACCTCTGGTGCAGTCAGGTAAATTTCTTAACTTAATGACATTGTTTATCCGATGGTTTCTGAACCTGGAATGCGTTTACGAGGCTGTAATTAGCTTATCTTTTTAATTTAATGTTAGCTTAAGTTTAACACAATCGGGCATTTTTATAAATATCTGCTTACTTTTACGTTGGTAAATGAAGCAGGTACTCCTAATAAATGCAGACATTGATAAAAGTGCCAACACGCGTGCACTTATTGACGCCTACAGGGATGGCGCTGTAAAAGCGCAGGCCATTATTAAGGAAATTGCCATTGCCGATTTGAAATTCAATCCCAACAAACAACTTCCCGGTCGCCCGGTTGAATTGGAGCCTGATCTGTTGGATGCTGTTGAAAAAATTAAATGGGCAGGCCATATCGTGGTATTTTGCCCGGTTTACAAAGACTCTATCAATTTTAAGATCAAAGGATTTTTCGACCGCATCTTTCTGCCCGATCAGGTTTTCATCATCCACCAACCAAAATTCAGTAATGATTTTGCCGGAAAATCGGCACGGATCGTATCCATACTCGATGAAGCCGCCTGGGCCGACTGGCAAACCGATCAGCGTACTACTTACCTGGCAATTAAGCGTACCGTGCTCGAAAAATGCCATATCAAACCGGTGCATACCAGCACCATAGGTCATTTCTACTCTCCCGAAAATGACTACGCCCAAAAGTGGGTAAAAAAACTTTTCTCGTTCGGTATCAAGCTGATATAAAATAATTATAGATTAATTTATATTTCGTCAAACAATAAAACATATCTATTTGTAGTTAATACTACATGAAACCGATGGTCGGTTTTGTGATTTATTAATATTAACCTTAAAATTTTATCGTTATGGCTTTCAAAGCAAGATTAAATTTTTCGGGCAAAGAGTACGATGTGCTTAATTGCTCGTATGCCCTAAACCGTGATGTAGACTCAAAAGGACGCCCGTCTTCAGGAGTTTATGGAGGAACGATCGACATCGAAGTAGAATCAACCGAAGATACCTCTGTGGTTGAAGCGATGGTAAACAATCAGTACAAACCAATAGCAGGTTCCCTGCTGGTAAAAAAATCAGAAGAAGACGCGAAAATGAAAGAGCTAACCTTTGAGGATGGCTACATTGTGAAGTTTTCGGAAGGTTTGAGCATTCTTGGCGAAACCCCAATGTCGTACAAGTTCACTATCTCGGCACGCAAACTGCGCCTTGGTAATGCCGAACACGTTAACGACTGGCCAGGCCGTAACTAATTAAAACAGGGAGAGCAAATGTTGCCGAGGGCAATCACCTGCTGATCTGATTGTATCACATTAAAATTTTACTAAAATGGCTTTTAAAGCAAGAATAAATATAGGCTCGAAGGAGTTTGACGTACTGCAGTGCAGCTACGCGTTAAGCAGGGATGTTGACGCTAAAGGTCGCCCGTCATCAGGCGTTTACGGCGGTACTATCCAGGTTGAAGTTGAATCTACCGAAGATACTTCGGTTATCGAATCGATGGTGAACAACCAATACAAACCGTTAAACGGTACCATCACCTTCAAAAAATCTGAAGAGGATGCCAAAATGAAAGAGCTTTCTTTTGAGGAAGCTTACATTATCCAATACAACGAAGGCTTATCAATTACAGGCAACACGCCAATGGCGCTAAGCTTTGTAATATCGGCCCGCAAGCTTAAAATAGGCAACGCCGAACACGAAAACGATTGGCCTAAATAAGCATAACCTGCACTAAAATAATAAACAGGATACGGAGGAGATGGATAAAGTATCTCCTCCGTTTTTGTGAAACCTGAATCCTTAATGATATTGAAATATTGCTGATCAGCCCCCCGATGGTCAGGATATAAACCAGTTAATGCCGCTGCTTACTGATAATAAACTGAAATGAAAACCTCATCACCTGTATATCAAGGTATTTTAATGTTTGTTTGCACTGTTGGGATGGGCATGCTTTCATGCAACCAGTCCTCAAAGCCAGCTGCGGCTGATGCCGTGCAAACAACCACGCTTACCAAAGTTGATAAGGGAACGCTACTGCTTATCGTTACAGATCTGGCCAAAACCATACAGGATAAAAATTACAGCACGGTCACCGGGAAAACGCTGCTTCAAAAATATTCATCAATTTATAAAATAAGGTTGAACGGTAAACCAGAGGCCAAAGCAGACAGTGCCGAATACCTGAATGTTTTTGTTAATGATGATGGAAAAGCCGAGAAGCCTAAACTATTGGCCTTCAGGTTTTATCTGTCGCAAACACTTGGTAGCGAGCTAACCTTTGCCGATCTGAAAAAAAACTATGGCAACTGGATAGTTAGCCCGGCTGCAGAGCAGGACACTACCGTGAGCACTATGTTTCAGTTTAAAGAAACGCCGGCGGTTACCATATCGGCCGAAAGCAAAAAAACGCCCGATGCGGCAGGTAACAGTATTGAGCAATTAACTGTGATGCGCTAAACCTATTATGAACAACCTGTTAATCAAAATAAAAGAATTTGACGCCCACGGAGGCCCCTCAACCAAAAAAACGGGAATGGATGGGCATGAAATGACACCAACCCGCAGCGGCCGTTATGTAGTCGGCGCAGTGGAAAAACATATCAGTTACGGTAAATACGCGTACTGGTCGGGTGTGCCATGGGGAGCCGGACTTAAGTTTATTGGCGACGTAACCTATGTTGATGTAAACAACAACGGGCATTGGCAAAAGCTATCTACCTATCGCCCCATCTGGCTCAATTATTACAAAACCGAAATGGCTATTAAAAATGCCATCAAAGTAACCTGGTTACAATTAAAAGTTGCCCATTACAGCGGTAGTGAAGTTTTATTGTACGATACCGATCTGCCCGAAAAGTGGCTGTTTAACGATTTTGGCCACGTATCGGTAAAATACTTTGTTGATAGGAACCACGACGGTATCATGAACCGGGGCGAAACTTTTATGGGCGATTTTATTCATACTACTCCGCATGATGAAGCCATAACCAGTTACAACAGGAGGGCAACTGCCGCGCAGCCGCGTTTCCAGGTTAACCTTGCCGAATCGCACGGGTGTGTACATGTAAAACCTGCCGATGTTGATGTGATGATCGGATCGGGGTATATCAAAAAGGGGCAAAGCATAGTAGTGCACGCCTATTCGGATAAAAGTATGATGCCAACAATTAAAGCCGACCGCTATACCCGGCCGGGTTTTGAAGTACACTTTTTTCCAGGCTTGTTTAAGATAGCTGTTTACAAAGTAACCTGATAGGGTAAATTATAAAACCAACCGATAAACAAATAATAGATAAAACAAACGGCAAAAAGCCGCCTTAATATTAAGGAATAGTATAAAGTTAATGGATAAATGACCGCTTACAGGCATCAACATTATTAAATACGTAACCGATGGAAAACAAAGTAATAACCAGCATATATATTGATGGCAGCCAGATCACGCATTATTCGGCGTTTACGCTGATGCAGCGTTTTAATGAGCACCACAGTTTTGAGCTTCGCTTTAATTACGACCAGGTAGAAACTTTCGGGTCGTTATCGCTGGATAAATCGAAAGATTTTGTGGGCAAAAACATCACTGTTGAGTTTGGTAACCTTAGCGGGCAGGAACAGATCTTTACCGGCAAAATTACCCGTGTGGAGTTTGCCCACACCAACGGCTACCACGGCGAACTGATAGTAAGTGGCCATAGCCCAAGTATATTGCTGGAGCGAGGGCCGGATGTTGGTTCATACCTGGCCAAAAACCTGCAAAGCATAGTTCAGCAGGCCACATCAGATGCGCCTGCTAATGATCTTACCATGCAGATAAAACCGGTAAGCAGCGCCACCCTCGATTACATTATTCAATATAAAGAAAGTGATTTCGCTTTCCTTAACCGCCTCTCGGCCGAATACCACGAATGGTTTTTTTACGATGGGCAAACGCTAAATTTCGGTAAACCCGATAAGCTTAAAGAGGTGTCTCTGATATACGGCCGTAACCTGCAAACTATTCAGTATGCCATGCAGGTTGCACCTTTAAAATACACCAAGTTTGCTTATAATTCCAAACACGATGAACTGCTTACTTCGGCACCGGCAGGTACCTCTGGCTCATCGCCGGATATTTCGCACGCTATTGAGGCCTCGAACCAGGTTTTCAGTAAAAACTATAATCAACCTTTGGCAGTAAGGGTAAACTCAAAAGAAGAGATAGATACCATAGTTAACAACGAGCAAAAAGCTACTATATCTGATCTTGTACAGATCAGCGGGAGCAGCGATGAGCCGCAGGTTGCTTTGGGTACCGTATTAAATATAAGTACCAGCTTAAAAGGCCTAACTGATTTTGAACAGCACGATTTTGGCAAGTTCCTGGTAACCTCGGTTTTTCACCAGGTTGATGAGGTTGGTCACTACCGCAACTCGTTTGAAGGTGTTGCCGCCGATACCGAGCGTTTGCCGGTAAAAGTGGCTACCAAGCCGCTGGCGGATATGCAGCTTGCTACCGTACTTGACAATAATGATCCTGATGGTTTAAGCCGCATTAAAGTTCAGTTTAAATGGCAATGCTCTGTTAACGACCCTACCGAGTGGCTCCGCATTGTAACCCCAACAGCCGGTAACGACGATCAGGGGCAAAACAACCGCGGCTTTTTAGCCATCCCCGAAATTGACGACCAGGTGCTGGTTGGCTTTGAAGAAGGTAACATTGCCCGCCCAGTGGTAATAGGCAGCGTGTACCACAGCGCCAACGGCGATAGCCGCACGCAGGTTAACAATCATCTTAAAAGTATAGCTACCCGTAGCGGACACCTCATTACTTTTGATGATAGCGAAGCTTCGCAGGGGATCACCATTACAGATCGTAATACCAATATTATCCATATCGATACGGCATCCAACAATATCACTATCACCGCGCTTGAGAACATGACACTGAACTGCAAAAACATGCAGATCAACGTTCAGGAAAATATGGATATCCAGGTAGGTAAAGATCAAAGTACCAGCGTGGGCAACAGCCAAAGTACCTCGGTAAGTAAGGATATAGCTACCACGGCGGGTAATAACTATTCGCTCAGCGCATCGGGCGATATCCAGGAAAATTCGGATAGCAGGAAGGAATTTGTTTCGAAGGATTTTGTGCGGCAATCGGAAACATCCAATGAGTTGGCCAGCGAGATAGTGATGTTTAGTCAGAAAGAGAACATGACCCTGCAAAGCGGTAAAACAGTTGAAGTGAACAGTGCCGAAAAATCAAAAATGTTTTAAGCTATGGCTATCATTAAAAACTGCACAAACATGAAGGTGAGGGTAGGTGGCACTTACCAGTTATTGGTTGGCCAAAACTTTCAAAAGCTTGCTGATAAGATCAATGTGGAGGCCAGGAAAAAAAGCCTTACGCTGGCCAGCAACAAACAAGTTTTAGGGCAGGGAGGTAAATCAAGTTAATTATGGCAAACGTACAGTTTGGAGATTATAAACCAACCGAAGACCCGAAGGATAACACCGAATACGTGTACTACACACGTGAAGGCGAATACCTGGGCGGGATAGCGGGCAGCGCCAAAATTTATCTGACCACTAAGGATGCTTATGACAATGCAGCCAAGGCCAAAAAATGGGAAGATATCAACGTAGATGCCCAGTTGGTTAAATACGATGGCAAGGCCATGACCCATTCCGATTTCAGGTACATAGCTTATGTAGTGAAGCAGGAATCGGGCAATTCGGATATCAAGGAGTTGCGTTGTGTGGCCTTTGCAAGTCATAACCGATCGGTTAATACCAAAAAAACATGGCGCGCTTTGCTGGCTTCGAGCTATTCATCAGTGCCGGATAAAAAGGAACTTCCCGATAAAAACGAGGATAAATCAAAACTGGCCCGCCAGGCAGAACTGGATGTACTGAATGGCGTAGCCGACCTTACCAAGGGTGCCGAGCTATGGGATGGCACCGACTTTTTGGCTTGGGGTAATTCGGAACAGAACCCATACAACAAGCTTGGTCAAAACAAATTTGATGAGTATAAATTTGTGGAGATCCCAAAGGATGTGTATGACGATTTTCTTGCGGCGCAGGGTGGTACCTCTACCACTTACGGCGATTCGGGCAATCACGATCTGAAACATGATCACGGTACCCATGAGCACATCACCGTAAAAAACAAAAAAGGCGTAGAGAAAGCCAAATTAAAGTACAGTTTACCTGCGAGCGATTTCACAGACCAGCAATACTGGACAAGCGGAAGCTTTTATTACGATACCGGTGTAAAAGCCACCAACGGTATTTCGGCTACTATAACGGCAGGTAAAAGTATTTTTTGGAAACTTACGCCTACCCGTTTAACCTCGGCAACAGCGCAAGCGCAACAACCGGGGCAAGCCGCGCCACAGCAACCTGGTCAGCCGCCACAGCAGCCTGGGCAACCCGGTCAGCCGCCGCAACAGCCCGGACAACCACCACAAGGTCAAAGACCGGGACAGCCACCACAACGGCCTGGTATGCCTCCGCAGCAGCGGGGCCAACCGCCAAATCCGGGGCAACCACCAAGGCATCCATAATAAAAAGCCGTTACTACATTATACATGAAAAAACTATTTAACATATTGATATTGCTGCTGTTTGCCGCCTGTAAAATGCCTTCGGCTGCCCAAACAAAGGCGAGTGGGAGTTATACCGGTGTGGTGATCAATAAGGTGAGCAACAGTAAATCGACAGGGGGCAATGAAAACAGCACCAGTCGGTTTGTTTATGCCTGTAATAAAACCGGCGATAGCATAGCCGTATATCATATTGAAGAGGGTGCTGTTTCAACTGCTACAGTTTACAGCGTGGATTTGGTTAATAACGCGCTTTATTTTATTGCCAAACCTGTTATTGCAGGCAAGGAGCCGGGCGATAGCCTGAAAATCATCTTTAACGATGCCGACCATAGTGTGCTTATCAAAAATGATCGCTACACGCTTTACCCTGAATTTTATTCAACCTTTAAACAGAAGGTTGGTGAAAAACATTCGGTAATGGCTGTGTTGAATTTACTGGCAGATCAAATTGGCGATTACCCGGTATCAGATGCCGATCCGTTATTATTCTATCAGTCAAAAACATCATCAGGTAAATCGGTTGAGAAGGCTACCATAATAACATCCCGCAGCCAGGCTACTGATGTTACTGATACGTGGAATAGCGCTTACCATTATACCAATGGCAAGCTTGATGAAGTTAAGGTATCACACGATAAAGAAAACCGCTTTTCAAAAAAAGTGACTTATGCTGGTGCTGCAATATCAGCCATTAAATACTACCGCAATGTTGAGGATAGACAGGTGACGAATGGCACGGTAACTTATCCGGCTGGTAAAGCCAGCGAGGTAAAGCTTGCGGAAAAAGTTTTTGAACCGGGTAAGGACAGGCAAACAACAATATCAACCACATTTAGCAAACGCGGCATTTCATCGCTAAAAGTAATGATCATGACACAAGCGGAGGCTTTAGCACTGGTTAAATAAAATGGAAGTGATGGAAACGGTAAACAACAAAATTTATGTGGAAGGGAGCAATACCCTCCGTTTAAAATGGCCGGTAGGGAAATCCATTAATTACGGTGTGCGTATTGTTTTTGATGAAGAGGGAACACAGAACGAAGTGAAATATGAAACCCGTGTTACCCG
Organism: Mucilaginibacter sp. CAU 1740; assembly: GCF_039839285.1. Taxonomy (NCBI): domain Bacteria; kingdom Pseudomonadati; phylum Bacteroidota; class Sphingobacteriia; order Sphingobacteriales; family Sphingobacteriaceae; genus Mucilaginibacter; species Mucilaginibacter sp. CAU 1740. The sequence goes on from NZ_JBDOQS010000007.1 coordinate 300,385, forward strand.
CCTTAAACCATCTGCCACGGGTGAAGCCCTGTTCCAGATAGAAAGGATCAGCGATGTATTCGTTAACGAAATCCTGCCCGATCTGATAGCCGACAAACTGGCCCACGCCGCCGGGAAGGTGTTTTATCCGCTTATTATTTCGGTAGACAAAAATGGCGGCTTTGATGGGATAGCCAATCATCAACAGATCTTGAAACGCTGGGAAGGAGTGAAGGCCAAGATCATGGATAATTTTGAAGGCCGGGTTATTGAAGATTATGTGGCCCGCATGGAAAAACAGCTTGCCCTGCGCGAAAATGTACAGATGGCGCTGTTGCAAAATGACTGGTTCCTGCAAACACTCTTCAAGCCCATTTATAAAACTTACGGGTTGGTTAACGGTGGCATTAGCTACAAGTTCCCGGTGTTAAAAAGCCTGATGAGCGACGGGTATTTTACGAGGGAAAACCTGCAGCAGCAGGAAAATGATTTTGGCGCTTTACAACTAATACATGAGGGCTACTTACCACCAGGTGCCGAAGACCCAACAGCGCCAACTGGCAGCTATGAGGGTTTTTATATACTGCACCCTCAAAATAAACATATCATTTCTGTAGTGTCTGATCTAACTTATCGTGAACAGACAACCATCAATATAAAAGTTAAAATATTTATGACACCCGAAAACGGGCAACCGTTTGATCATGATTTTGCACAGGACAAAACCGAGGCTGCTTATGCAGATGGCGAAGGCCTGGTAGTTATTGACGGCGCGCCCAGGAAGAGCTTTTGGTACCGCTTACTAAATATATGAACACATGGCAGAGAAGCATATAGTAGTTCAAGGAGCACAGTGTATGTGCAAATATGGTAACGCCCCGGATAAACTGAAGGTGCTTACCAACAAAAAGGAGTTTGCTAACGATCAGGATGGCAGCAAGAAACCTATTGCCACCACTAAGGATCTCAACACCACTTTTGAGAAGAATACTTTTGGTTCGTGCTCAAAAAACAATAACCGTACGTGCAGCGCTGTGGTAACCGAGTGGTCGGGTTTTTATGAGGATACCATTCTATCCAACGGGGGCAAAATACTGCTGGAAGATAGTAAGGCTACCTGCCCGGTTGGTGGGAAGGATTGTATTGAGATAGTGCAGCACGGCCAGAAAGCGGAAGGCTCCAAACAAAATTTTGATAACGCTAATAAAAATGTGCAATCGCAACTCAACCCCATGTCTGGTTCGGTAACAGAGCCTGATGATAGCTTTGAGGGTACCGAGGTAAGCGTAAAATCATAGTTATGGATAAAGGAATCAAGAAAATAGCCTGGACCGGCGAGGGCACAGTTTACAATGGGAGCAAAGGATCTATCCCCGGCCAGTTGCTGGTTGTTGCGCCCGATCAGTTTATCTGGTTTCAGATAGGTGAATGGTTTCCGGCAACAACACCGCAGGATAAAGCCAAGGAGGTTAAATGGGCCATTTTTAATAATAAAGGTTACATTGATCACCAACGTACCGTTTCCAGCACATCTAAATATGCTTATAAAATCCCGAAACGCCTTTGTGGGCCTTATACCTGGTATGTAGAGGCATCACTTAGCGGCAATTTTGACGGCAAATCGGGCCTGAAAATGCGGGGAGAAACGCCCGCCAAACTTACCGATAGCCGTTGGTCGCGCACCGAGGGTGGGGCGGATGTTCGCCAGTCGTACCAGTTCTCGTATGGTGAGCTGGTTTGGCTCAGGCTGTTTACCGAGGGATTGAACGGTTATGATAATGTGGAGGTGAGGGTGTACCGCAAGCTGCGTGCGGCTTTCGGGTTATTGCCTAAAGATGATGAGGAAACCCGTAAAATTTACTTTGTAAAAGTGATCAACGGTGAGATCAACCTGAAGATCCCCAACACTTATTCCTGGTATCAATCCATGAGCGATAGATCGGGCGTGGAGGAGTTTTACGTAAGGGTGGTGCACCCCGCAACCGGGAAGTTTATTGAAGATAATAACGGCGATAATGTACACGCCCGGTTTTTACGGATCAAGGATAATGTGGTATCGCAGGTAACCGATTTGCCACAAAACCGTACCCCTGTAACCATTTATCAGCCTGATAAAAATGCCGCCCGCTTTGAACTTTGTAAGTTTGAGCAGATCAATGTGATTGAAGATGGAAAACCTCATCTTATTTTTGATAATGGCAACGGCGTTAAAAATATCCAGGATAAGCGCGAAAAGGTGATCGAATCCATCATCTTTAATTTTGATAGTACCGAGCTATCCGCAGATAGCCTTAAAAAGCTAAACAATATCCTGCAGTTTTTGCTCGAGCACAGGCACAGCAGTATCCAGCTGGATGGTTTCGCCTGCGTTATCGGTAAGCAAAACCATAATAATATCCTATCCGAAAACAGGGCCAAAACGGTAAAGGAGTTTTTCTCGCGCGGTAAGCTCGATCCGTCGCGGATTACTACGGCAGGGCATGGTGAAGTAAACCCTACTGACGATAAAAAGGGACGAGACAATATCAAGTTCAAAAACGAACAGGAATACATCCAAAACCGCAGGGTTGATATCGGTTTTGATTATCTGGGCCACAATGCCGAAACCATTATTTACGAAACTATTTTAGGTTCAACGCCTAAAAACATTACTGTTAAGCCCGAAAAGTTTGATACAAGGGCCTGCTTTGAGCGTACCAAGCATACCAAAAAAGTAAAGGTTACCAACATCAATTTAAAATCGGAAGGGGATGGCAGTATTACCATCCCGGCGGTATCGGCTATTGAGAAAACTAACCCGCTGCCGTTCCAATACATCTGGCCGAGGAATAAAATTTTAGATACCCGTACATCCAGTTCGGCTAATGATTACTTTGTTCATATCCACTCGTGCAGGTACTACTCGGTTGAGAATAACCCTACCGTAGTTGTTAAAGTGTACCCAGATATTAAATGGGATTTCCATTTCTTTTTAAACCTCAGCAACCAGCTCAGCGTGAAGTGGCAAAACCTTACACCGGCGCAGCATACCGAAATGCAAAAGAAAGCCGGGAAAATAGGCGCCGAGAAACGATGGAGCCAAACTGAAGTTGATTTCGGGGTAATAATGGAAGTGAACTGGGATAAATCCGGCACAACCTACGGCTCAAAGCTGGATGTAACTTTAAAGCATGAGCAAAAAATAAAATGGCTTTACAGTTTGTTCGGTTCACTTAAGGAGTTTTCGAAAGCGGTAACAGATACTACTAAAGGCAAGCTCACCAAAACAAGACTGGGTAGAGCACTGCCTTTTAAACTGGAATTGCAACCGCCAAACTTTTGCCTCGGTGCCGAATGGATGCTGGAGAAAGGCGAGAAAAAAGGTAAGCCTACTGATGAAATAGGAACCTCAGTAAAGTTTTATTTCAATGCCAAACCACTTATCGGTGCCACGCTGAACATCGACCTCTTATCCATGGCCGTTACAGCCGCCGGAACAGCGGTAGGCAATCCTGAAGCCGGGCAGATCTTTAACGAGGTGCGCGACTGGCTGGCCGAAGATGGGCACAACATCACCTTTAAAATGTATATCGACCTGCTGATCACCGGCACTTTACAAGGCTCGGCAGATATCAATTTCAATACCGCTTCCGACAAAAAGAACATGAACGCCACCCTTACAGGTACCTTGAGTGCCGAGTTGCAGGCAGCGCTTGAAGTAGAGGGAAAGATAGTAACAATAGGGGTACAGGCTTATGTTAAAGGAGAGATGAAAGCCACCGGAAAGGCCGCGATAACATTTGGGCATGGGTTAAAGTACGATAACACCGGTATGTCATACCGCCCGCAGTTGATGTTTGAGGGATTGGTGGTAACCTTTGTGATCAAGGCCGATGTTGGCTTATCTATTAAACGAGGAATATTTAAAGGCAAAAAAGAAATGCCACTGGCAAATTTTGAAAAAAAGGCCACACTTATTCCAGAGTTTGATGTTATTAAAAATCTTGAAAAATACGCAGGGGTGAGTGCAAACATCCCATTGTTTAAAGAATCATAACCACTACAATGAAAAACCCGCTTATCAGTTTAACAATAGTTTTAACTACAATGTTGTCATGCACGCAAAAGCCGCAGGGAGCAACAACACATAATGGTACCGACTCGACAAAAACCATGACCAACGCCAGTGCCGCCGCAGCGCCGTTTGATCTTGCAAAGCTAACCTTAAAGGAAAAGATAATGGATCAACTGACTGCGCAAGGCATTAAACCCAAACCAAAAGAAGCAACAGATCAAACCCTGCTCGATTTTGAAGTTGCCAAATCCCGCGACCCAAAGGTGCTTCGTTTCAACGGCAAGGATTTTTCGGCAAGCCAAAGCGAGGTGCTGTTTCATTACCGCGAAAACGATAAAACGCTTGGCTTTTATGAACTGAAGCTCCATTCTGAACAACAGGCTGGCGAGCTGATAACCGAGCTTGATAAAGTAGGCAAACAGGTATTTAAAAAAACAGGGACAGCAAAGGGATCAATCGAACTTGATGAGAACGGCAATGAAGTAAAACCCGGTAAAGGCGAAACCAAAAAATACTTTGTTTGGGAAAACGCTGCCACCGGAGTTTCCTATTACCTGATAGAAACGGGTAGCGGCCAAAACTTCGATGCCGAACTAACTGCTTTAAAACCATCTGAACAATCGGGCAAAGACTGGATCGCGTTCCGCTCTTTCGACTGGTATAAAAAACAATAATGTGAACAAGCCATATTATGCAATAGAATTTAGCGCGGCCGCCTGCATTGCCGAGATCAGGGTGAACGATATAGCCGTGCTGCACCTGGAACTACCCGGACAGGCATCCAGCCTGGTACCTGTCAACTTTGCCATTCCGGCTTCCGGCAACCAGGTACTTTCGGCACGGATGCTGCCTTTAACCGGCGAAACCAAATTGAATGAGCATGCCAAGCTTGCCTACACACTCAAGTTATATGAGATAACCAACGGTTTCGATCTGAAAGAAACGGTGCTCAACTATACATTCCCGGATATCTCGCCCGATAAAGCGTTTCCCGTTGCCCAAAAGGTACAGCAATTTAAAGGCGAAGTTCCTTACAGCTTTATCGGCTGGCAAAGCGGGCAGGATGTTTCTAAAATAGATGATGCCCAACTGCTTTTGCACCGCGCTTATGACAGGCTTGCCAATATGATCAGAAACAAAGATTACCCCGCGTTTAGAAAAGCCATCGAAAACAGGGAACAAATTATGTCTACCAGCATGTACCTGGATGGCCGGAAGGCCAACGCGCGCGTTGACAACCTGATAAAAGATTTTGAATCGGGCTTTGAGGTTGCGCCGTTTCCGGGGGATGCTATACCTGTTTACTATGGTAACGGAAAAGTGGCTGCGCTGCGCAGACCCAACGGCGATCACGCCCTGAGCGTTATCAATGAAGAGCAAGAAGAGGAAATTTTGCTTGACCTTGCTTTTTATATGCCGGTTAATAAAACTGAGTTTGAGGTGATATAAGATATTGATAATCAGAAGGCATAGAAGTTAAACTTCATTATTGGCGTAAATTTATTTGGTAAAAGAAAAATTTTCCATCAAATAAAAAATGTGAAATATCAGCATAAATTATACTTTTCCCTACTCCGAACCGGACAACACTCCTGAGTAGCTCAGCCGGTTAGAGCATCTGACTGTTAATCAGAGGGTCACTATGAAGGCGATCCTGTATCTATTAATGTAGAAACCATTGGAGATGCTTTGAAGGTACAACACTAAGTAGCTACCGTTCACAGACCGGATTATTGCCGTATTTGGCTTTTGAAAATCTTCACCAGGGACTTTTGCGATTTAACGTGAACACCATTGTTATGATATATTAATTGGGTGGTTTAATAAGCGTTTGCAAAAAGACTGATCAAAATGCGTGTCTATTAATATATAAAAAAGTCTCAATACTGTGACATTTTTCATATTTTTGAGCATGATTAGCGATAAGGCAATATTACAAGCAGCAATAGAAGTTTTAAATGATGATTTCTCCGCGCCGTTAGATCTTATAGCTGATAAGGCCGGGATAAACCGGAGAACGTTGTACAGGCGCTATAAAGATCGAGAGCAACTTATCTCAGAATGTAGAAAAGAAATGATGCTGATTTGCAAAACAGCAATGAATCTTGCTTATGATAGTGCGCAGCAACCGTTGGAAAAGTTGGAAAAGATGCTGTACGCCGGTATAGACTGTAATTATAAATATGCTTTTTTAAACAAACTGCAGCAACGCGAGCAACCTAAGCTTTTTAACGGTGATGATAGAAATGAGCTGCATGATAATGTAAAGATCAAATGGCGGGAACTTATCATCGCACTACAAAAGGAAGGCGTGATAAGCAGTGATATTACTGTTTACTGGGTGTTTTTTTTGTTCGATGGCATGATCAGCACAACCATTACGGCTATTGAATCTGGTGATGTAGCATTAAATGATGTTAAACGTTACGCGTGGAAATCATTCGCCCAAAGCATTGGTATAGTTCTTAAATAAAACGATATGGTGATGAATAGTATCCTAAACCAACAAAATATAAATGATGCCCAACTGGCACTTAGTCTTGGAGCCTTTGAAAGTAAAGAGGTTGAGGTAAATGGTATTACTTTACACTACGTTGCAGGAGGTGAGGGGCAACCACTAATACTTTTGCCCGGTTGGCCTGAAACATGGTGGTCATATCATAAGATAATGCCTGAACTGGCTAAGCAGTATTTTGTAATTAGCCTGGATATTCGCGGTATGGGTTATTCTTCCGCTCCCGCGTCTGGTTACAGTAAAAAAGAGATGGCTTCCGACGTGGCGGAAATGGTCAGGAAATTAAATTTAGGGAAAGTACACATTGCCGGGCATGATATTGGTTCGGGCATCGCTTATAGCTTTGCTGCAGTTTACCCCGAGCTCACCGCCAGTTTGATCATGTTGGATACCCCACCGGTAGACGCCTCTATCTACAAGTTACCAATGCTCCCAATCCCTGGTATGTTTTACCCCTGGTGGCTTGCTTTCAACCAGGTTGATGATTTGCCCGAAAAAATTCTCGAAGGGCGCTATTCTTTGGTTCTTAATGCAATATTTGACGGTTTATCAGTTAAACAAGATGCGATAAACGCTTTCGACCGTTCGGTTTACGTGAGGACTTACAATACCGTGGAAGGCATCCGTGCCGCAAATGGCTGGTATAAAGCTTTTGCCGCCGATATTGAGGATAATAAACATTACAAAAAAATAGAAGTACCGGTTTTAGGTGTAGGTGGTTCGGGTTATCAGATGATTAACGATGCATTACCTATGTTAGCAACAGAGTTTAAGCTGTGCAAAATTGAAAATTGCGGCCATTTTCTTCAGTCAGAAAAACCTGAAGAGTTAATCGGCATCATCAAAACTTTTTTAAAGTAAATAGAGCCTGGTAAGGGTCAGTAATGTTTACATATTTTGACAATGAGGCGTGTTGCCTTTCCACTTGATTTTTTGTTTTAAAGCAATTCATCTGTATAAATCTGCCTTGAACCGCCTACTTAAGATATTGTGCTACTATATATAGGGCAAGCAAAATGTCGTTATTTTGTTGAAACGGGTATATAACTTCAGCCAATTCGCCATCCGGGGCGATGCTTAAGCCTGCAATATAGTATGTTTTTAAAAAGCATACCTATGGTTTAATTATCTGTTACCCACTTTATATCACATTATTTATCTCACATTTCATTTTGTGTGAGATAAATTCACTATCAACCACAACAGAGTATTACAAATTCAAGGTGGATGAATTGCCTATTCTTTTCAAAATTATTCGCGGCATGGCGTCTTGCAGAAGTTCCGCCTTATAGTTATTCATTTCGCATAGCTATAACATGTTAAACAATTGGTTTTAATGAAATCTCCCCTCATCCAGAATTATTTAAAAAAAATTTGACAGTATTTAAAAAGTTTCTACTTTTATAACATAATAGACCAGAATAGACCAATTAATTCAAAAATCAATTATGAAAAGAAAAGTACCTAAAAAACTGGGGCTTGTTATGTTTTGCTGTGTCATGTTATGCAGCATTCAACAGGTTTTCGCCCAGCAATTAAAATCCATTTCGGGTAGGGTAAAGGACGAGCTGGGTTCGCCTATGCCCTCGGTAAGTGTTAGTCTTGTGGGTACCTCGCAGGGCACCGTAACAAACATTGACGGCGTTTTCAAGATCAGCGTACCTGAAAACGCTTCGCTGTTGTTTTCCTTTATCGGTTATGAAAAACAAACTGTAAAAGTTACCGCAGGCTGGGATGGTACCGTAACCATGGTGCCTGACAAAAGAACAAAAGACCTGAACGAGGTAGTTGTTGTTGCCTACGGCACACAGAAAAAAGCCAACCTCACTGGTTCAGTAGCATCAATAGGTGCAAAAGAACTGCAGGACAGGCCGGTTACCAACCTTAATGATGCCTTGCAAGGCACTATGGCCGGTGTGACTGTTACCACAACAGGCGGGCAACCGGGCACCTCCGGCAACATTAACATTCGGGGTATCGGTACGCTGAACAACAGCGACCCGATGGTAGTAGTTGATGGCATCATCGGGAGTCTATCGGACGTGAACCCAAATGATGTGCAGTCGGTTTCGGTATTGAAAGATGCGGCTTCAGCTTCAATTTATGGATCGAGGGCTGCCAACGGTGTGATACTGATCACCACTAAAAGGGGCAAAAACGGCAAAATGCAGATAAATTATACCGGCTATTTCGGCAAACAAAGACCATCAAACCTGCCCGATTTTTTACCGTCATGGCAGGCGGCTACACTTTACAACCAGGCCCTGGCCAACGAAGGGCAAACGCCTTACTGGTCTGATAACGACATCACGCTGTTTAAAAACCAAACCGATCCGGATACGCACCCCAATACTGATTGGCAGGGTTTCCTTTACAAAGGCAGCGGTTTTCAGCAAAATCATGCGGTAAACATTAGCGGGGGAGATGAGAAAACGCAATACGCCTTTTCGCTGGGGTATTTTCAGCAGGATGGTATTATTGCCAAATCGAATTTTAAAAGATATTCAACCCGTATGAATATCAATTCGGCCTTAACAAAAAACTTTAGTGTTAGCGCCAACCTGTCGTTTTTATACGCGCCAACCCAGGCTCCCGATGGTTTAGGTGGGGGCGATATTGGGGGTATTATCGGTACAACCGCGGCTATGAGCAGTACGGTGGTAAACCAGTATAAAAACGGCGTTTATAATTACCTGTCGTTTGGTAACCCTATTGCCTGGCTAAATTCGCCGGGGTATAATAACAATCAAAATACGCTTTTTACAGGTAATGTGGGTGCCGATTGGGAACCGATTAAAGGTTTGCATTTTAAGCCATCGTTCGCCTATCGCTACAACGCCAACCCCGCTCAGGAGTTTAAACCGGCCGATGTTTATTACGATCCGAAAAATCCTTCGTCGGTACTTACAACCATCAGTCAAAGTTCGTTGGCTAATGCCAATGTGGTTAACAGCTATTACAACCTGCAGGGCTTATTGGAGTACGACAGGCGTTTCGGCAAACATAGCATCAATGTATTGGCTGGCGCGTCGCAGGAGTTAACCAATTATAGCTACCTGTATGCTTACAGGCAAAACTTTCTGAATAGTTCGTTATCAGAAATTAACGCTGCTCCGTCTTTAGGTCAGCAAAATGCCGGCACGTCCAGTCAGCTGGCTTTGCTATCGTATTTTGGCCGAGTAAGGTATGCATATGATGATAAGTATTTGCTGGAAGCCAATATTCGCGATGATGGTTCATCTCGTTTTGCGAGGGGCCAGCAATGGGGCGTATTCCCATCTTTTTCTGCCGGTTGGAATATCTCTAAAGAATCGTTTTTCGAATCATTATCCAGCACCATTCCCCTGTTAAAATTAAGGGCTTCATGGGGTAAATTAGGTAACCAAACTTTGGTTAATCCTAACAACGGCAGTCAAACCCTGGCCAGTATGGGCGCGCTTAATATAGTTAGCCCTTATCCTGCTATCTCAACTATCACCAGCGGGCAAAACTATTCGTTCAACCAAACGCTTGCACCAGGTATAGCGCTTAATAATGGCGCAAATCCGCTTATCACCTGGGAAAAATCAACCACTACTGATGTAGGTTTCGATATGGAATTGTTGAATAGCAAATTGAGTTTTACGGCTGATTACTTTGTTAAAAATACCAACGATATCCTGCTGCAATTGCCGGCCAGCAGTGTTTATGGTTTTACCACGCCATATCAAAACGCGGGTTCGGTACGCAACAAAGGCTGGGAGTTTTCTGCGGCTTATCGCGACAAGATAGGCAGTGTATCTTACAACATCGCTGTAAACGCCTCGTTCATCACCAACAAAATAACTGATCTGGCGGGTACAGGTTCTATCTCCAGCGGATTGGTTGTTGGCGAGCCTATCAAGGCATTTTACGGTTACCAGGTTGAGGGCATTTTCCAAACTCAGCAACAGGTAGCCCAGCACGCTAAACAAAGCGGCGGCGTTATTGGCCCCGGCGATTTGATGTATAAAGATATCAGCGGCCCTAATGGTACTCCAGATGGTGTTATTGATGGTAACGATCGCGTGTACCTCGGTACGCCATTCCCTAAAACAACATTTGGTTTTACGCTTGGTGCTGGCTGGAAGGGTTTCAGCGTGAGCGCGTTTTTCCAGGGGGCTTTGGGTGTTAAAAACTATGTTCAGGGTTTTGAGCTTGGTTCGTTGCAGCAACCCAATATCGGTAACCCAACCACGGCTTTGCTTGATGCCTGGACGCCGCAAAATACGTCGGCTACTTTCCCAAGGCTATGGTCAACCTATTCGCAAAATAACCCGCAAAGCTTTGTGTCGTCTTTTTGGGTTAGGAATGCTTCTTACTTAAGGTTGAAGAACTTACAGGTAAGTTATAACATCCCGGCCAAGCCATTGGAAAGGATTGGCGTAAAAGGCGTAAGGGTTTATTACAGCGGACAGAATATCCTCACGTTCACCAGCTTTTATAAATGGGTTGATCCCGAAACCAGTGCCGGTAACAATGCCTATGGCTCGTACCCGCAGTTAAAAACAAACACACTTGGTATTGAGGTATCATTTTAATTATTAAAGAAATTTTCGATGAAAAAATTAATCATAACCGCAATAATATTAGGCTCGGTGGCGGCTTCTGGGTGCCGGAAAGGTTTCCTTGATAGGGCTCCTTTAGATTCATACACTAATAGTGTACTCTGGAAATCATCAAATGATGCCCTTGCCGCATTAAACGGTTGCTACTCCAAATGGGGCGGCAGTAACAATGGCTACTACGGTGTTTTTGCCGATAACAACTCGGATAACACCTTCGATCAGTTTCCGTGGGAGAACTGGCTGTCGCTTTCGGCTGGGATAGCAACCCCAACTAATCCGGGATACACCAAATGGAATTACAAATGTATCCAAACCTGTAACTGGTTTTTGGATAATGTGGGCGGCACCAATATGGATGCCACATTAAAAGCCCGCTTTATTGCCGAAGCCCGTTTTTTAAGGGCTTACGAGTATTTTACGCTTAGTCAGTTATACGGCGCGGTACCTTTGGTTGAACACAATGTTTCGCCCGATGAGGCCAATAAAGCAGCACAATCAACCAAGGCAGATGTTGTAGCTTATATACTGAAAGAGCTTACTGCAATAGCGCCCGACCTGCCGGTTAGTTATTCGGGCGGGGATATCGGCAGGGTTACCCGTGGTGCAGCCATCGCTTTAAAAGCCAGGATTGAGCTTTTTAATAAAATGTACGCCGAGTGTATAGCCGATTGCCAGTCGCTGATGGCACCGCCGTTTAGCTACAGCATTTACCCAAGCTATGTGAACCTGTTCCGCCAACCTTTTGCCGATAACCAGGAAGTGATACTGGATGTTCAGTTTAAAGCGAGCGATAATAACTTTGGCTGGGCCAGGAATATGACCATCAACTCGTTGGGTGGCTATAACTCCATAGCGCCAACCCAAAGCCTGGTAGATGCTTACGAAATGAGCAACGGAAAAACCATTGACGAGGCTGCATCCGGATATGATGCCACGCAGCCTTACAAAAACCGCGACCCAAGGCTAACCGCCACTGTTTTTTATCCAGGTACGCAATACAGCAGCAGGCTGCCTTACGGGTTTTATTATGATCCGCTATCGGGCAGCCCTAAAACTATCGATCATTGGGGCGATAACAACTGTAGTCCATCGGCCTATGGCTTGAGGAAATATACCCCCGTAATTGCCGATTTTCCTAACATGGACCAGGTTGGTATGAATGTGATCCTCATCCGTTTTGCCGAAATAAAACTGATGGATGCCGAAGCTAAGATCGAGAGCAATAAAATTGATGCCTCGGTGTATGATGATATCAACTCGGTAAGGAAACGCCCGGATGTAAATATGCCGGCTGTTGATCAATCCAAATATAACGACCAGGCAAGCTTGCGTACCCTGTTACGCCGCGAGCGCAGGGTTGAGCTGGCAGTTGAAGGTTTGAGGTGGTTTGATATACAGCGCTGGCAAATCGGTACGCAGGTAATGAACGGGCAGGTTACCGGTAGTTTGCAAGGCAGCGTGAGCCAAACCAATGGCGCGTTAACCCTGACTCCAGGTACCACCATTAAAGTAGGAACTCCGCGCGTGTTTGATGCGAATAAAAACTACTTATTCCCGATACCTCAAACAGAGATCGACCTCAATAAAAACCTGAAGCAAAATCCGGGTTATTAATTAAGCAAAACCAGTTTGGCAGCTCCGGCTGCCAAACTGGTTTATACTAAATATGCCGATCATCGGCAATAAAGAAAAAGAACTGCGGGTTGCCGCCTTTTTTCTTACTTTGGCTAAAATGTACTGGTACAATGGATAAAATTTTTCAGGAGATCAAAAAGCTTACGGATATCCCTTCATACTCTAAACATGATAGGTTTGTGCAGGGTATCATCAACGCCATTAACGAGAAGGTTATAGGCCAGGATGAGATGCTGCCATCTGTAAACAAGCTGATCAAGGAGTTGGGCTTTTCGAGGGAAACGATCATTAAGGCGTACCGGGAACTGATTAGCAGGGGGATTGTTGAATCTAAAAACAGGCATGGGTATTTTGTGGCCAACAGTAATGCCGAGCAAACGCTGAATGTTGCCTTGCTCATGTACAACCTGGATAGTTTTGAAGAGCAGTTTTACCGCAATTTCCGTCACGAGCTTGGCCCTAATATCCGCCTGAACCCGTATTTTCATCACGGCGATATCGAGATCTTCGAAACCATTCTTAACCAGATCAAGGGGAAGTATGGCATGTATGTAATAGCACCTATTCCTCACCCTAAAACCAAAGAACTGCTGGAAACCATCCCGCCAAACAAGTTCCTGATGTTTGACAGGTACGAACCTATCGACGGTGATTTTAACCATATCACCCAGGAGTTTGGCCAATCGTCATACCGCATTTTGGCCGAGCTTGCCCCTAAGATCAAAAAGTTTGATGAGATCATATTTTATCACTCGCCAACCTCGCTGGATCCAAAGGAGATCGTGCCATCGTTTAAAAAATTCCTGAAGGATTTTAATATCAAAGGCCGGATCATTAAGGAGTACACCCATGGCTCGGTTGAAAAGGGGAAAGTTTATTTTACGTTAGACAACTTTGCCCTATGGCAAATTATGCGCGATTGTAAGAGCATGCAACTTGTTCCGGGCAAAGATGTAGGCGTATTATCGAGTAATGATGAGCCGGCTAAAGAGATCATCGGCGTTACCACCTTCTCGGCCGATTTTGCCAGTATGGGTACACTGGCCGGGCGGGCTATCGTGAACAAAGAAAAAATCAGCCTAACGGTGCCAACTTTATTATTTGAGCGCAGCACGCTTTAAATTTACCAAATACAGGCAGGGTGAATTGGCTTATACTAACCAGCTTTATTTTTTTTACAGGCATAGTTGGCCTGGTATCCTGGTATAAATCGCGCAAAAGCAAGCTCAATACTCTTAACGGTTTCTTTTTTGCCGATAGGAGCCTTGGCTTTTTGCTGGTAGGCGGGGGACTGTTATTCACCAATATCAACACGGCCACCATTATAGGCGAGAACGAGCTGGTTTACACCCACAACATGTCGATTATGGCCTGGGGCATTACCTCAGTGCTGGCCATGTTGCTGGTTTCGGAGTTTTTGATGCCGATGTACCTGAAGCTGGGCATAGCTACCACTCCCGATTTTTTGACAGCCCGCTATGGAGCGGGGATCGGCAAGCTGGTTTCCTGCATTTTTTTAGTAAGTTATATCATTAACCTGTTGCCATCGGTTTTATACAGTGGCGCGGTGGCATTTAATGGCCTGTTCCATTTTTCGGATGTTTGGAAAACGGATTATTGGACTACCATCTGGATCCTGATCTGGGTAATGGGAACTATCGGTTGCCTGTATTCATTATTGGGGGGATTGAAAGCTATATCCACCTCGGATACTTTGCTTGGTTTGGGCATATTTGCAGGAGGCGTTTTGTTGCCATTTTTTGCGTTGCGATACCTGGGGCAGGGGAGTATGCTGCAAGGTTTGCATATTTTACTGAATAATCATCAGGAGCATTTAAATAGTATTGGCAAAGCCACAGATCCTATCCCTTTTAGCACGCTATTTACGGGTATGCTGTTGGTAAACCTGTATTATTGGGGAACAGAGCAATATATAGTTCAGCAGGTTTTGGCCTCGCGCGATTTAAAAAGCAGCCAGAAAGGCATAGCTGTAGCCTGTTTTGGTAAATTGATCTCGCCACTATTATTGAATGTACCGGGTTTGATAGCAGTACACATTTTTACACATTTAGATAACACGGCCGAAGTATTCCCAAAGCTGGATAGCCTGGTTTCGCCGCCTTTTATAGCGGGTTATATAGCAGCCATTATTTTCGGGGCCGCCCTTACCACTTTTAATGCTGGCCTCAATAGCTCAAGCACACTATTTGTGTTGAATATCTATAAACCATGGACGGAAAAGCGGGGAAAGGCGACCGATGAGAAACAGATGATCCGGGCGGCCAAACTATTCGAGATCGTGATCTGCCTGTTGGCTATGTTTATCGCTCCCTTTATCATTTTTGTTAAAAATGGCTTTTACACTTATGTACAAATGGTGAATGGCTTTTTCAATGTGCCCATTTTTACCATTATATTTATAGGTTTGGTAACTAAACGGGTGCCAGCCAAAGCAGCAGGTATCGGTCTGGCGTTTTTTATTGTAAGCTATGCGCTTACGCAAACGGTTTTCGATCTGCATATCCATTTTCTGCATATCCTGGCTATACTATTTGTAGTAACCTGCGGGCTGATGTTGCTTATAGGCAAGCTTTATCCCATGGCGCAACCTTACCAGTTAAAGCTCAATACCCTGGTTGATGTTAAGCCCTGGAAAAACCGGCATATTTACAGTTGTATATTATTACTGCTGATGGTGCTGATGTTTATTGTGTTTTCTCCGCTTGTACTTGCAAAATAAGTTTGGACAATCAACAAAATTATCTATTTTTATAAAATAGACCAGAATAGACCAATTATGAATATTCTACCTTTACTAAAACACAGGCTTGTTACAGCCTTGCTAATACTGTGCGTATTCTTTAATATTAAGGCTTATGCCCAAAACGTACAATTCACCTCATCCGATAAAAAGGTAGAATACGCCTTTGCATGGGCCAAAGCTATGGCCCTGCATTACAAAGGCCACCCTGCCGATCCGGTTGGCCCCTGGTACGAATCCGCATTACCCCCGCGCGATGCCTTTTGCATGCGCGATGTATCGCACCAAAGTATAGGGGGCGAGATACTTGGCCTGCAGCGCGAAAACCACAATATGCTCGCGCTTTTTGCCCGTAATATCTCTGCTTCAAAAAACTGGTGCTCATACTGGGAGATGAATAAAGCAGGCCAGCCCGCTCCCGAAGATTACCGGAACGACCGGGAGTTTTGGTACAACCTCCCTGCAAATTTTGATGTACTGAGTGCCAGCTGGCGATTGTATTTATGGACAGGCAATAAGTACTACATTAACGATCCCGCATTTGTTAATTTCCAGGAAAAAACGATTAAAGATTATATTGATGCCTGGGTACTTTCTGCCGATTCGATGTTGAACAGACCTGCCCATCCCAATGCACCGGTACCTTTTAATGAAAGTGATTCATTCCATCGTTGCCGGGGCTTACCTTCTTATTCCGAGGGAGTTCCTAACTTAAAAACCGGTGCCGACCTGGTGGCCGCGCTTTACCGGGGATTATCAACTTACTCGGCTATACTGACCAGTAAAGGCAAACAAGCTGAAGCTAAAGTTTATGCCCTTAAGGCCGAAAAATACAGGCAGCGCTTAGAGGCCAATTGGTGGGACGCGAAGGATAATTTATACTTTACTTACTACGGTAAAGATGGCAAATTTGGCCGCGACGAAGGCGAAACATTTTTGCTTTGGTTTGATGCTTTAAAAGATACCACGCGTATTAAACAAACGCTAACGCACCTCGCTTCCAAAACCTGGAATGTGGAAAATACATCCTACCTGCCTTTAATATTTTATAACAATAACGCCTGGGATAAAGCCCGCGATTATATTTTATATCTATCTGATAAAAGTACCGAAAGACGGGAGTATCCTGAGGTTTCATTCGGCGTGATAGAAGCTATAGTACAAGGAATGATGGGCGTAACCCCCGATGCCTGTTCGCAAAGTACCAGTACCATTTACAAAACTACGGATGGGGGGAATGCCTCCGTTAGAAATTTATCGCTGCTGGGTACGGTAGTGGATATTGCCCATCATAGTATCCGGGAATCATCTTTAAAAAATACAGGTAAAAGGCAACTTAAATGGAAAGCCATGTTTTATGGTAGTTATAAATATGCCTATGCCAACGGAAAACAGGTGCCTGTTAAACAAACAACCGATAATTGGGGGAAACGAATTTCATTTGCCGAAGTCTCGGTTAAACCCGGTAGTCAGGTTAAAATCAGCGTGAAATAATATGATCAATTACATCCTTATCTATACTATTTAATGAATTGTTGCTTGCGAAAACTTTGTTTACTTATACTGATATTTTTTGTACAGCTGCGTTGGGTTTCGGCGCAGCAATTGGTTTTACCACAACAAAACAACAGGTGGGCCTTACAGCCGGATGGCAGTATCACCTGGAATATTAACGGTCGCCTCCCACATGCTGATCATATTGAAATGTCGGGCGAGAAGGTATCTCTATGGATTGCTTACAATGTAGATAAAGAGGGTTTATGCCAGCTTTCGCGTACAGTGGTTTTCCCAACCTTCCGGATGCTGCCCGACGATACCCGCAGCCATATCGCTTACACATTTGATGATAATGCCTTGCCCCGCGTGTACGTTGACGATGAATTATTATGGCCGGATGCAGCGAAAGGCGGTATAAGTTTACCTGCAAAGAGTATTAACCAGCATGGTTTTATGCGGATTACTTATCGCACAGATAAATTAAAACAGGTAAGTATCGAACACAGCCTGTTCCCATCAACAGACAAGCCCATGGCTATCGAAACCTACAAGTTTACCAACGTTAGTAATAAACCGGTTACGGTGATGATGGAACACTTAAAACGCGAAACAACCACCGATACACTTAAAAGCAAAGGTGCGCCACACACCGTGATCATGCGATCAGAAAATGACGGGCGTAAAATATTGCAACCCGGACAATCGTACACTTTCGCCATCAGCTACCAGGCTACAGATCATCCCGGATCATTACAGCCTGTAAGGGCAGACGTTGAGGAGCTGGCACGGCAGCACCGTATTGATGAGATCCTGGCACCTCTGCAACTCAAAACGCCCGATAGTGTTTTGAACGCCATGTTTGCCTTTGCCAAGATCAGGGCTACCGAAAGTATTTTTAAAACCAAGGCCGGCTATATGCATGGTCCCGGTGGCCTGTCGTATTATGCGGCCATCTGGGCTAATGACCAGGCTGAGTATGTTAATCCTTATTTTGCATTTTCGGGCGACAGGATAGGGAACCCATCGGCCATGAATGCTTACCGCTTGTTTGCAGGTTATATGAACCCGGATTACAAACCCCTGCCAAGTTCGATAGTGGCTGAGGGGGATACTGTTTGGAAAGGTGCTGGTGATAGGGGTGACCAGGCCATGATCGCTTATGGTGCATCGCGTTATGCCCTTACTTTAGGAAACATTGATTCAGCAAAAAAACTCTGGCCATTGATATCCTGGTGTTTGGAGTATAATCGCAGGCACATCAACCAGCAAGGAGTGGTCGAGTCGCAAAGTGATGAACTGGAGGGTCGGTTTCCGTCGGGTAAAGCCAACTTATCTACTAATGGCTTGTATTACGATGCCCTGATCTCTGCAAGTTTTTTAGCCGGGCAACTACATCTGCCTAAAAAAGAAACAGCACAATATGCTCAACGGGCCGCAACGCTTAAAAGCGCGATTGAAAAATACTTTGGGGCTGATATAGCCGGTTATCATACCTATAAATATTACGAAACCAATACCGTATTACGTTCCTGGATATGCGTACCACTAACTATGGGTATTTATGATCGTAGCAAAGGGACTATAGATGCGCTGTTCTCGCCCCAGCTTTGGACAGCCGATGGCCTGGCCACCCAGGCCGGTGATGCCACGTTTTGGGATCGCTCAACTTTATACGCGCTTCGTGGCGTGTTGCAGGCTGGTGAAACAGAAAAAGCTATCAGGTTTTTAAAATATTATTCGCAACGCCGGCTTTTGGGTGAACATGTACCGTATGCCGTTGAAGCTTACCCGGAAGGCAATCAGCGGCATCTTTCGGCTGAGAGCGGATTGTACTGTCGCATTTTTACCGAGGGGTTGTTTGGGATGCGGCCGGCCGCCTTCAATAGTTTTTATTGTACACCTCGCTTACCGCAGGCTTGGGACCACATGAGTTTGGATAATATCCATGCGTTTGGCTCGGTGTTCGATCTGTCTATCAGCAAAAAAAGCACAGATCATTTAATAATTACCGTCACACGTAACGGGCGTACTTATCAACATGTTGTCAGGAAAGGAGATACGATAAAAATATCGATTTAGAAAGATCGATACATTATAGATGCATATGCATGGTTTGAATAAAAGATGGAGAACCTTTAAAAGCCTTATATCCGAAAAGTAAAGCAATTATTTTTCGGATATAAGCAAACAAGCCTATCAACATGTTTTGGCTGGATAACAATTGTTCAACCCAAATGGAGCAACGATAGTAATTTTAACACATGGCTAATATCCATTCTGAAAAATCATGAACGGTATAAAATATTTGATCGGGTTTAAGCTCATTTAGTTCTTCGGGGGCTGTGGTATCCGCCCATGCTGCGGCAATTGCTCTGATGCTTGCTTTTCTGCTTGCGATAATATCGCCCGGAGCATCACCTATATAAACTATATCTTCACTTTTTATATTATTCCAACTGTTCACCACTTCTTGAATCCCTTCAGCTTTTCTGGGTCCCTCTTTCGAGCCGGTTTCAACAGCTTCAAAAAAACCGGCGAGCCCAAGGTAACTTAAGGATATCTCGGTACTATACTCACCTTTGCCGGTAACCATGGCTATATGAATATCTTTGCTTTTTAAGGTATTTAAAAGGTTTATAATACCGGGGAAAGGTGCCGGGCACATGTTATGCAACGCTTTATAATGCTGTAAGTATGCGGCGATACCTTGCTCATAATGATCAGGCGCAAGTGCCATTATGGTACCTTCTTCAGAGGGGCCGAATGTAGCTATGATTTCCGCATCGGAAAGCGACTTGCCGATAAGCGGTTCGATGGATTTACGGAAGGCGCTGATGCATAATGGAAGCGTATCGGCGAGCGTGCCATCAAGGTCAAAAATGACTGCTTTTATTTTAGACATCGTGATTTAAAGGCTTTAATTAAATACCGGTAGTTTCGTTATTGATTTTGCGTATAACCCGGCATGGATTACCTACAGCCACACTATTTTCAGGAATAGAGCGGGTAACTACGCTGCCTGCACCAATAACAGAGTTTTTGCCGATAGTTACTCCGGGGAGTATTATAACACCGCCACCAATCCAAACGTTATCTTCTATTTTAACAGGTAAGGCATAAGTGCGAAAGTACGGTAAGTCCGAATCTTCATGCCAATCGGCAACTAAGCGTTCCGGCGTATTTACCGGGTGTGTAGCGGTATAGATCTGAACATTTGAAGCAATGAGTACATTGTTGCCGATCTCTATTTTGTTACAATCAACAAATGTGCAGTTGATATTGATGATCACATTATTACCGATAGCAATGTGCCTGCCGTAGTCACAATAAAACGGCGTATCAATATTAACGTTGTTGCCAATTTTCCCTAACAATGCAGTTAATATTTTTTCCCTTTCGGCTGAATCTGTACTATCTGTTTGATTGTAAGTTTTGGCCAACTTCCTTGCACTATGTATAATGCCTCGAATTTCGGGGTCAGATGTATTGAAAAACTCGCCATCCAGGCACTTTTGTATTTCCGATTTCATGAGTTGCTAATTAGAAAAACAAAGGTACCCGCAAAATCAAAATAAAATTTTCATCTATCTTAAATTCGTACTTCGGCCCGTAAACTACTCAGGTGCTGTTGGGTCATCCCAAGGAACGAAGCTATATATCCTAAGTTTACACGATTGATGAGATCAGGATTTTCGGCATTAAACTTATCATACCTTTCTTTAGCAGAAAGTGATAACCTATCGAGTCGTAAAGTCTGCATTTTCAACAGTACCTCCTGATGAATAACCCGCGACCAGTTTACAATTTCGATGTTAGTTTCGTATAACCTGTTAAGTGCGTCAATAGGCATCAGGTAAACTATAGCATCTTCTAAAAGCTGCACATATTCTGTAGCAAGCGCGCCGTGGTATAAGGCAGTTGAAGAAAAAGTGATATCACCCTCTCTGCTAAACCAGTTAGTTACCTCATTACCATCCAAAAAGAAATAAGTTCGGGCACACCCTTTTTCTATAAAATATACATAATTGTTCTTTAAACCGGCCTCGGCCAATAAATGATTTTTAGGCAGGCGCTTCATGATAAAGTGCCCTGACAGTTCATCAATAGCAGCATCCGACATCGGATAGCAATGTCGAATACCCCTAATAATGTTTTAAATCTCGTTTAGTTCCACGCGCGCTATAACTATATATTACAAGTGCAATATAGCTGTTAGTGCTTTTAAAGCCATTATTACAGTTATTAACCGGGTTCTTTTTTTCATGAGTTTTGGTAATAGATGAGCAACATTAATATCAGGTAGTCGAGAACGGGGCCTCTTTCAGCTTCTCGCCGCTTTCATACCAATGCTGCCATTCGTCGCTTTTTACATTACCTAACCATTTCGGCCTTCGGGTGTCTGAATTGCGGTAAAAACACGCCCGCGGTAATGATGATATACTGCCGCTATATTAAATAGCGTATGCACTCGCCGGTTTGTTATTATTTAACTGCCGGGGAACTCTATACGAAAACAATTGAGTAGTAAAAATTATTACTATTATTTCTATCTGAATAGTAGATTTAATTCAAATCTGCTATTTTTGTCACGTGATCAATAATTACTCAAATTATTTATGCCTTCGCGTGTATCTGAATTTTAAATCATCTTCGGTAAAAAAGCTTGTTTTCTCTCCAATGGGAAGCCTTTCCTGTTGCTGTCGATTGTTGTCGTTTTTACCCGGGTAACAATACCTGCCACCCTACATTTAAATTCAGATCTCATTATCACTTCCCCTAACTCATCATGCGAAAGCACATTAACGCAGTCCAATTAGCTCAGGCTACGGATGCCGAATTAATAAACTTTACTAAAGAGGGTGTAAAAGGCGCATTCGAAGAAATATATGAAAGACATTGGGGCCAGATGTATATTCACGCTTACAAGATGCTTAAAGATGAGGACGAAGCGAAAGATGTTATTCAAGAACTCTTCGCCCATCTTTGGACCCAGCGCGATGAACTGGACCTTCGCACATCCTTAAAAGGTTATCTATATACCGCGTTGCGTAACCGCATCCTCAATATTTTTGATAGCAGAAAAGTGCGCGGTAACTATATCGATTCGCTGACTATCTATTTTGAAGAGCATCACCTTGTTATTGAAGAGCGTTTCCGCGAAAAAGAGTTAGGTAATATTATTGAACGCGAAATAGCCAATCTGCCCGAAAAGATGAGGTTGGTGTTCGAAATGAGCCGTAAACAACACCTTAGCCATAAAGAAATAGCACTCGAACTGCAGATCTCCGACAAGACCGTCAAAAAGCAGATCAATAACGCTATCAGGATCTTGAAGCTCAAAATATCCTATCTTTTTATCCTGCTTTTATTCCTTCGCTGATCTGTTTCAGCTTTTTTTCAATAAAAAATAAAAATAATTGAGAAAGCCCTACTACCAGGGCTTCGCTAAACTGTCATATACATACAACAGCAATGAAAACAAACCATGCAAACAACAGGGGAGAGGGCGATAACGATGTCCTTACCCGCTATTTAAACGGAACCTGCACCGAAAAGGAGCGGGCCTTGGTTGAGCAATGGTATAATTTAAAAGCGTCAGAAGAGAGTGGATTGCCGGATTACATCGATTTTAAAAAGCTTAAGCAGGAGATGTGGAGCAACATTGATAAACCGCAGACAATAGTACGACCGCTTAAATATAAACTGGCTGGAATAGCAGCCGCGGTTATCCTGCTTTTAGCAGTTAGCATAACCCAGTTGAACCGCGGAATTTTTAGCACCAATACAAAAGAAGTCTGGGTTAAAGTAAAGGCCCCCGACGGTAAAGTGATCAAGATTGATTTGCCAGATGGCTCAAAAGTGTGGCTTAATGCGGGAAGCACGCTGGCTTATACGCCATCTTTCGGGAGAGAGATCCGTACGGTACGGCTTAGTGACGGAGAGGCTTATTTTGATGTAGCACATGATGCGCATAAACCTTTTGTAGTGCAAACCGGGAAGATAAAAACACAGGTGTTGGGCACTTCGTTCAATATTAGGGCGGCGGCCGAAATGAAAAAGATCACAGTAACGGTTTTGGGAGGTAAAGTAGCAGTGATAAAAAAAGGTACCGCACCTTTATTCCTTTTACCAAATGAACAGGCCGAATTTAATAAAGAAACAGGCACTATAGACAAAGCAAGCGTAACTGCAGAAAACACCACAGGTTGGATGGTTGGAAAATACAGGTTTCATAATGAAGAACTGGAAGCCATTACCAGTGAGTTGCAGCGCAGGTATAATGTAAGTTTCATTTTCAAAACAGAGGAGCTTCGCAGTATGCGATTTAATACCGGTTTTAACGCTACGGATCTGCTAAGTGATATACTGAACGACCTGGTTAAAACAGGTAATATCCAATATCAGATCCACAATAACCAGGTAACTATTTCATCATCAACAAAAGCAAATTAATCCCATTAAATATTAATAACCCCTTATAATATGAATATAAATTTCCTTAACAAATTATTGATAAACAAGTTGGCGAGGGTAACATTACTCAGCATTGTGATGATCACCTTTACCTCGTTACTGTTTGCGGAAACCATTAGTGGCCAAACCATTACTGATACTCGCGTTTCGATAAAACTTGAAAACGCGAGTTTAAAAACAGCTTTATTACAGGTTGAACAAAAAAGCGGGTTCATTTTTGTTTACAACGAAAGACTACTAAATCCATATGGAAACTTCACTTTAAATAAGGAAAAAATAACCGTTGCCGATCTGTTGAACCTGTTGCTTAAAAAAACAGATCTTACTTACCAGGTACATGATAATAAGGTACTCATCATCCAAAAAGAAAAACCTAAGCCGGTAGTTCAAAAGCCTGTTGTAGCGATACCTGTTAGCGGCAAGGTAACCGACGATAAGGGCCTCGCGCTTCCGGGTGTTACCGTCAAAGTAAAGGGTGGAAGTGCCGCCGTAGTAACCGATGCCGATGGTAATTATAAGTTAACTGTTAATGAGGCTGATGCTACATTGGTATTTTCATTTGTAGGTTTTAAAACTCAGGAAGTATCATTGGCCGGAAAGCAGGAGTTGAACGTACAGCTGGCAGTATCATCAGGTCAGCTGGATGCTGTGGTGGTTGTAGGTTACGGCACACAGAAAAAAACAAGCCTTACCAGCGCCGTGAGCCAGGTAAGCGGTAATACACTGGTACAACGACCGGTATCAAACGTGCAGCAATCTTTACAAGGTTTGGCTCCGGGTGTTACGGTGTTGGACAGGGGAGGATCGCCGGGCAGATCAAGCGCCACCATCCGGGTGCGTGGTATTACTACCTTTAATATTAACAACAGCAGCACCGGCGGCTATGACCTCAGCAAAAACGACGCTTTGGTTATTGTTGATGGTATTGAGCAAAAGCTAACCGATATCAATCCTGATGATATTGATAATGTATCGATCCTGAAGGATGCTGCCTCCACCGCCATTTACGGTTCAAGGGCTACTAACGGGGTAATCCTCATAACCACCAAAAGAGCTAAGGAAAATAAGCTTTCCATCAACTATAATTATTACTACGCATCGCAAAACGCCATCAATAAACCGCAGATGATGGGCCTTAAAGCCTATATGCGTTTGGAACAGGTTGCCTATACCAACGCAGGAGCCGCTTTGCCTGCACGTTTTACCGATGAATCAATCAATACCTGGGTAAACGCTACCGACAGGGAAAAATATCCATTGCCAAATACCTGGTTTCAAACCATGCTGCACTCGGCACCGCAGCAAAACCACAGTTTATCTATTGCCGGTGGCGATGATAAGATCAAGGCACGGTTAAGCGCGCGCTACCTTGATCAGGATGGCATCGTGGTTAATTTTAAAGACCAGATCAAAGAGGTTAAGCTGAATACAGATTACACCGCTGCAAAGATCCTGAAATTTAGCGGTGACTTGAACTATCGTACTAATTACTCAACCGTGCCAACGGTTGATCCTTTTAACAACTTTTACCATGGTTCATTATGGGCAGTGCCTAAATATCCCGATGGCACTTACGGTTTAAGCACCCAGGGTAACAACCCGCTGATGTTTGCCGAAAAAGGTGGCCTTTCATCACAATACGATGATAACCTGATCGCCAACCTGAAAGCCGAACTGGAGATTTTACCCGGCCTTAAGCTATCTACCCAATATGGTGCACGTGTAGAATACATCCAGCAAAAAAACTTTACCAACTCGTATTCTAATACCGATAAAAACACCAATATCACCAAAACTGTAGCAAACAACAGCCTTACCGAAGTACGCAATAACTTGCGCGAGTACACCTGGAACAACTTGCTTACCTACGATAAAACCATAGGCAAAAGCGCGTTCAGGGGTTTGGTAGGTTATTCTGAAATTTACGATACGCAAAGCTACCTCACAGCCTACCGCGAACGTTTTTACAATAACGATGTGGAATCGATAGGGCAGGGTGCTAATGATGGTACCAAAAGCAATTCGGGATACGATGCCAACTTTGGCCTGCGCTCTTATTTTGGCAGGGTGAATTATGCTTATGATAACAAATACCTGTTTGAAGCCAATGGCCGTTATGATGGTTCATCTAAATTTACCGGTGATAAACGCTATGGATTTTTCCCGTCTTTTTCTGGTGGATGGCGCGTATCACAGGAGGAGTTTTGGGATGGTTTAAAGAATACGGTAAACGATCTTAAATTGCGCGGTTCATGGGGTAAAACCGGTAACCAGTCTGTTGATTTGTATAGCTATTACTCGGCGTTGGCATTAACTACTTATACTTTTGGTGGTACTTCGGCGGCGGGTTACCGTCAGTCAACATTGGCAAATACTAACCTGGGCTGGGAATCAACCACACAGCTTGATTTAGGTTTTGATGCCACCTTTTTAAACAACCGTCTAAGCGTAACTGCCGATTATTATCGCAAAGTAACCAATGATATTTTGCTAAACCTGGGTATCCCGGCAACGGTAGGCCTTAATGCGCCGCCGCAAAATGCAGGCTCAGTTGAAAATAAGGGCTTCGAGTTTAGCGTAGGTTACCACGGCGGTGAATCTGGTTTCAGGTATAACATCAACGCCAACCTTACTATCAACCAAAATAAAGTACTCGACTTGAAAGGTACCGGCCCGTATATTACCGGTTCGGATATCGACCCGCGGTATATTGTAAAAGTTGGCTTACCCGTTAACACACTTTGGGGCTATAAAACCGACGGTCTATTCCAAACCCAAGCCGAGGTGAACAGCTATCCAACTTATGCCGCCAACTCAAAACCCGGTGATGTAAAATATGTAGATCTGAACGGAGATAAAAAGATAGATGCCAACGACATGACTGCCATAGGCAATCCTTTCCCTAAATACACCTTCGGCTTAAGCAGTGATTTTGCCTATAAAAACTTCGATCTAAATTTCCTGTTCCAGGGAGCGGCAAAGGTTGATACCCGCTTATCAGGTGCCCTGGCCGAGATGGGTAACCAGGAAGGTTTTACATCGTCAGTATATACCAACAATTACTGGACGCCCGATAATACCGGTGCACGCTTCCCACGGCCAATTAAGTTTGATCTGCGTAACGTGGCCACTTCTGATAGGCTGATCATCAACGGCTCATATGTTCGTCTTAAAAACATCCAGCTGGGTTACAGTCTGCCTAAAGAAACGGTTAGTAAGCTGCACCTAAGCCGCATCCGGTTCTACATATCGGCCACCAACCTGCTTACTTTTTCAAAGCTGAACGAGTGGAAACTTGATCCGGAAGTGGAATCGGGCAGGGCTACATATTATCCGCAAACATCGCTTTATACAGCCGGTATCAATGTTCAGTTTTAAACATCAACCCCAAATTAACATCATGAAACATACTACATATAAATATTTATTCGCGCTGATACTGGCTGGCGGTCTTTCGTCATGCCGTAAAAACTTGTTGGATTCGTTGCCTAATGATCGTGTATCCGCCAATATATTCTGGAAAACAGAAAACGACGCCTTACTTGCCGATAACGCGCTTTATACAGACCTTGATGGGGTTAGCATTTTTACCTGGGATGCTTTATCGGATATTGCCCATACTAACCAGAATTTCGATACGCAGGCCTTCATTGAGTTAGGGACTTATGATATCGCCAATGCCAAGATATATAATGAATGGTCGGCCGCTTACACGGGCATCCAGGCAACCAATTATTTTCTCGAAAATATAGATAAAGTATCATCAACCAATACTACACTCATTAACCGTTTTAAAGGTGAGGCGAAAGTATTGAGGGCTTATCAATACATCAAGTTGGCAGGCTTTTTTGGTGATGTGCCGCTAATTACCAAAACACTTACCATTGCCGAAGGGCAGCAGGTTACCCGCACGCCGGTTAGCCAGGTATGGGATTTTGTAGATAAGGAATTGAGCGATGCTGCAGCTTTACTGCCTGCCACATACGGAGCTGCCGATAAAGGGCGCGTTACTTCTGGTGCAGCCTGGGCTTTAAAAGCACGGGCCGACCTATGGGCTCGCCGTTACCAACTGGTGGTTGACGCGGCAAACCAGGTGAAAGGTTATACGCTGTACAGCTCATACCAAAACCTGTTTAAATATGCAGCAGAGAATAATTCCGAAGTTATTCTCGATAAACAGTTTTTAAAAGATACCTATTCGAACGGGGTATTCGCTTTGCTGGCACCTTACAGCCAAAAGAACGCGCAGAGTTATTACGTGCCTACCAAGTCACTGGTTGATGCCTACGAAACAGCGGATGGTAAAAACATTAATGATGCAGGTAGTGGCTTTGATCCTTATCACCCTTATGATAACCGCGACCCAAGGCTCAGGTTTTCCGTGTTTGTTGACGGCGATGCTTTGCCAAGCGGTATCGCTTTTAAACCCGCCCCCAACAGTGGTACTGCTGATGCTATTGGAAGCACCTACATCGCTTCAACCACGGGCTACAACATCAAAAAATATATCAATACCGAAGATTACGCCAACCCATCAAATAGTGGCATCAATATCATTTTATTGCGCTACGCGGAGGTATTGTTAACCCTTGCCGAAGCTAAGATCGAGCTGAACCAGATCGATCAGTCGGTTTATGATGCCATTAACACCGTTCGCAATGGCCGGAGCGACGTTAAATTGCCCAATATTGCAACCGGTTTAACCCAGGAACAGCTGAGGCAGATTGTGCGCCACGAACGCACGGTAGAGTTGGCTTTTGAAGGCCTGCACCTGTTTGATATACGCCGCTGGAAAACGGCCGAAACTGTAATGACAGGTCCGGTATATGGCATCACTTACTCAGATGCTACCAATAAACTGGTTACCGTGCAGGTAGTATCTTTTAACCGTGTGTTTGATAAATCAAGACATTACTTGTGGCCTATTCCACAAAAGGAAACCAACCTTAATCCTAATTTGAAACAAAACCCTAACTGGTAAACTGATCATGAAAAAGCAAAATATAAAGCTCATGCAAATAAATAGTTCAACAGCGGGCAAATGGCTGTTTGCCGCCGCCATGTTATTTTTAGCAACAGGTGCAAGAGGACAACAACGCCCCAACATTATTTTTGTACTGGCCGATGATATGGGTTATTCAGATTTGAGTTGCTATGGTAACCCCGTAATTAAAACGCCGTTTTTAGATAAAATGGCGTTGAAAGGAGTGAGGGAAACCAATTACGTAGTTTCAAGCCCTACTTGTTCGCCTTCGCGTGCATCTCTGCTGACTGGCAGGTATGCATCCAGGATGAATATCCCTAACCCGCTTTCGCCCGGCTCGCCGCTTGGCTTGCCGGATCAGGAAGTAACCATAGCCGAAATGCTGAAAAGAGTTGGCTACCGCACGGCCATGATAGGCAAATGGCACCTTGGCGATCATGATGCCTTTAACCATCCAATGGCTCAAGGTTTCGACTCGTATTATGGCTTGTTATACAGCCATGATTATCGCTCGCCTTATGTGGTTACCGATACCACAATCAAACTATTCCGTAACCATAAACCGGAGGTGATCAAACCTGCAGATTCATCGATAGTTGATCTGTACACCAAAGAAGCGGTTAGATATATCAAAGGTCAGAAAAAAGGGAGTCCGTTTTTCCTGTACCTGGCGCATAATATGCCGCATTTGCCGGTAGCCTTTGCATCGTCGAAGAAAAATAAAGGCCGCTCGGATGGCGGTCACCTTGGTGATGTGGTAGAGCAACTGGATGCCAGCCTTGCCGAGATTTGGAGCGTGTTGGAAAAACACGGCCTGGCCGATAATACCATATTCATTTTCTCGAGCGACAACGGTCCCTGGATCGAATTTCCATCACGCATGAGTGGCGACGGCGCAACCAAACATTGGGATGCCGGTACAGCGGGTGTGTTTAGGGGCAGCAAAGGACTGAGCTATGAAGGCGGCGTACGCGAGCCATTTATTGTTTACTGGAAAGGGCATACCCCGGTAGGAGCTTCGCTAACCGGCATGACGAGCAACCTTGATGTGCTGCCTACACTTGCTGAGTGGGCCAACGCGCCACTGCCTAAAGGTCGCACGCTTGATGGGCAATCGGTATCAAAACTATTGCTTGGTAAAGAAGCTAAACCTAAACACCGGGAAATTTATTACTACAACGGCGGAGTATGCGAAGCTGTTAGGCAAGGCGACTGGAAGTACCGGGAAATTAAAGGCAGCAACACCAATATGGGCATTGTAAAACAAGTACAGGAATCAAAAACAGAACTGTTTAACTTAGCTTACGATCCAAGCGAACGTACCAATGTTATTGATGAATACCCGGAAATCGCCAAACAGCTTAAAGCATTGTTTGATAAATACCCGGGTAAAACTGAAAACTAAAATTTAAAGTTTATGAAGATCCCTTTTGCTCATTGCCGATTGTTTATAACTTTTTTACTGCTGTTGCCTGGTGCACTTACATATGCGCAGAAAAAACCAAACATCATTTACATTTATGCTGATGACCTGGGTTATGGCGAGTTAGGTGCTTACGGGCAGCAAAAGATAAAAACGCCCTTTTTAGATGAAATGGCGAAGGAGGGGATCAGGTTTACCCAACATTATACCAGCACGCCGGTTTGCGCGCCGGCGCGCTGTATGCTGCTTACAGGCAGGCATGGCGGGCATTCATACATCAGGGGCAATTATGAGTTTGGTGGGTTTTCTGATGCTACTGAGGGTGGGCAAATGCCCTTGCCTGAGGGTACATTTACCATCGGCCACATGCTAAAACAGGCTGGTTATACAACCGCCGCCATAGGCAAATGGGGGTTGGGTATGAACACTACCACCGGCGATCCCAACAAACAAGGCTTCGATTATTTTTATGGCTACCTTGATCAAAAGCAAGCGCATAACTATTACCCAACCCATTTATGGGAAAACGGTAAATGGGATACCCTGCACAACTCCAGTATTTTTGTACACCGTAAACTCAAAGAAAACGAAACCGATACCGAGGCCTTTAATTATTTTATAGGAAAGGATTACTCGATAGACAGGTTATCGGCCAAAGCGCTTGATTTTATTGGAAAGAATAAGGAGAAGCAGTTTTTCCTGTACTTGCCCTTCACCATTCCGCATTTATCCTTACAAGTGCCACCGGAGGCATTGAAACCTTACCTGGGCCAATTTGATGATAAACCTTATCGGGGTGAGAAGGGATATGCAGCTACCTTACATCCAAGGGAAACTTATGCGGCTATGATCACTTATATGGATACGCAGATAGGAAAGATCTTCGCTCTGCTCAAAAAGTTGAAGCTTGATGAAAATACCATCGTTATGTTTTCGAGCGATAACGGAGCAACCTTTGATGTGGGCGGGGTAGATACCCATTACTTTAACAGCGTGGCCGATTTGCGTGGCCGAAAACAGGACCTTTATGAAGGCGGCATCCGTGAACCTTTTATTGCCCGCTGGCCGGGCAAGATCCCGGCGGGTAAAGTAAGCGACCTTGTTTCTGTTCAGTTTGATATGATGAGCACATTTGCGGCAATAGCCGGTATTAAAGCACCTCAAAACGATGGAATCTCATTGTTGCCAACTTTGCTGGACAAACCCGGTCAGCAGCAACATCCCTATATTTATTTTGAGTTTCCGGAAAAAGGCGGACAGCTGGCTATCCGATACGGGCACTGGAAAGGCGTAAAATCAAACATGAAAAAAGATAGTTTAGCTAAATGGGAACTTTATGATCTGGATAAAGATCCTGCCGAAGCAAATGATATAGCATTAGCTCATACAAATATCACCACCTACTTTGATCAGATCGTTAAAAAAGAACACCGACAAGCTCACATTCACGAATGGGAATTTGTAGCGCCTAAGTTTGAAAAAGGCGATTAATATTACTAATATTTTAAAAGCTCCGGCCAGGTAAATAGTTGATAACCTGGCCGGGGCTCTTTTATTTTTTTTAGAAGCTGTTACAGAAATAGTTTACCTTCCATCACAGTAACTCATGCCGCGCTTACTCAAATGCCATTGCGGGATACGTTTAAATGGATCTTAACGGGCGGCAACATAAGACGACGGTTTGCCATATTTTAACTGATTTTCTCAAAGCCAACCCTCTTTATTAAAAACTAAATGAATATCGGAATGGAATACTTAAGCTACAATATCATTTAATGCACGGAAAAGGTTCTGCGGATATTCGGCGAGGCGATTGCAAAGGTACAGGTACCATTCTTTGCCATACACAAAATAAATTTTCGTTTGATAACCTTCCTGTTGTAAAATTTGAAGCTGTTCGTTGTTAATGCCAAACAAGCTTTCAAATTCGTAATCCACTGAAGAAGGCCTATATTGGTCGACCAATTTTTTTGCTGCCTGCTGGATTTTATCATGATGGGTAGCGATTGAGCATTTGTGACCACGTGCCAGCAACTGTTCTATATAACTCAGGTAAATTTCATCTAATTTTTCTCCCCTTGGCAATGCGAGGTTTTCCGCAGTTTGAAAAGCTCCCTTAACAATACGGATTCGGCCATTTGTTTTAACAACCTCCTTAAAATCATCGGCTGTACGATGCAAATAGGCTTGCAGGGTAATAGCTATATTATTATGTTTAAGAGCCGCCTTTTGGTACGTTTGCAATACCGCATCAGTACGTTCGGTACCTTCCGCACTGATGATGACCTCTGTTCCATACAAGGCGGCTTCGGTGCATATCGCTTCTAAGTTTTGCAGGCACAGATCAGCATCCACTGCCAGCCCGATGTGTGACAGATCAAGCGATACGGTGGCATTCAACCGATCGCTACCGATACAACGGCAGATATTTAAAAACTCTGCCGATGCCTGATTCGCTTCCTCAGCATTCCTGGTGCTTTCGCCCATAAATTCAATGGAGCACTTTATACCGTTTAGCGCATTTATTTTTGCAATTGTCTCATTGAGGGTTTCACCACCGATGTAGCGGTTTGCAGCTTTTTTGAGCAATCCGAACAATAATGGATCTTTTAAGATATACGATTTGGCATTTTCATCTAATGCAGCCTTGCGGAGGGCCGCAGCTCCTAATTTCAATAGTTCCTTTTCCATATTTGAAGATGTATGGCTTTTGCCTGGTTAAAGATCAAATTTGTTGATCTGTTTTTGATAAACTATCCCTTTATTATTGGGGTATTATTTCTAATCTGACTTTTTTATTACATAACCAGAAAAACCTCTCAGGCGAAAGAGAAACCACCAATCTTTCTGTCTCCGCATAAAAAATACAATCGCTCGCATTTCTTCAAGTAGATTAACTGCCAGCAATTCCCGCCCCGGTAATTTTGTCAAAAAAAACAATATGAAATTACTGATCATCAATACCAGCCCGAGAACGCTTCGTTCTAATTCCAGAAGGTTAACAGGCCTATTCGCCTCCTATTGGTTAACCATCGACTCGAAAGCCCCCGTGGTTTATCGTGATCTTGGGCTTGCACACGTTCCGCATGTAACAGAGCAATGGATTGCCGGCGCATTTAAAGCGCCCGAACTGCGTACAGCCGAAGAAGTAAGCGCACTTGCCAAAAGCGATGAGTACATCAAAGAATTGCGGGAGGCCGATGTGATAGCGGTAGGTGTACCCATGTATAATTACGGCATCCCCAGTTCGCTAAAAGCTTATCTGGATCAGGTGATCCGGATAAATGAAACCTGGGTACTCAATCGTGAAAATATCAAAGACCCATACATTGGCCAACTAAAAGATAAGAAGCTGATCCTGATCCTTTCCCGCGGCGCGCAAGCATACGAACAGGGCGGCTACAACGAGCACCTGGATTTTCAGGCTTCTTATTTGCGGGCGGCGTTCAAAATGATGGGGATAAAAGACGTACAGGAAGTGGTGGTTGACGGTGAACTTAACGGCGGTGAGGAATTGGCGAAAACTTTCGAAAACGCCCAAAATCAGATCCGGTTAATTGTTGAGATGCTGGGGATGTCTTGCGAGTTGTATTAAGATTTAATGGTAGTGAGCTTTGTTTGATACCCGTTTTTTACTGTTTTGCGTCGGCTCCCGAAATGGGACGCCGACGCGATAGTTGCTAAGAGCGGATCTATCAACAATAAAATCAATATGATATGGAATTACTGATCTATTCAATAACCCGAACTGTAATGACGGCCTGCGTAGCGGTGATCGTTTACCTGATTGCAGAGAACACCTTTTTTAAATATCCAACTAAATAAAGCATGAAGTAAGTCGGGCCTGGTTTAGTTACACTTAGTTTTCAGTGCAATTAACAGCGTTTAGCCCTCAGCATACTCAGAAATTGTGGTGAGAAACCGAGGAAGGAAGCCAGCATATACTGAGGGATGATCTGCACAAAATTAGGGAATGCATTAACAAACTGTTCATACCGTTTTTCTGCCGATTCACATAGCAGCAACTCTACTTTTTTTAACGATGCCATGTAGGCCTTCTGCATCATCAGCCGGAAGTAATGGTTTAATTCCGGAACCTCTTCAAACAACTGCGCATAATCGGCTCGTTCCAAAATGAGTACTTTGGTTGGCTGAACGGCCTGGATATTGTATTCAGAAGGCCTCCTTGTTTCGAAGCTTTGAAAGTCGCTCAGCCACCATCCGGGTATCCCGAATTGCAGGATTTGTTCTATCCCATCTTCAGTGTTTTTGTATAATCGCAGGCAACCTTCAAGTACAAAATAGTAGGCGTTACAAACTTGATCTTGTGGTAGAAGCTGGCACTTTCGGTCAACTGTCTTGTATTTTAGTTTTTCCACCAATATCGCTTCATGCGTGGTTTCCAGCCGGGTAAACCGGCGGATATGGTCGAATAATATGATGTGTTGTTTCATAACTGCTGATATCTGCATCTAAAATAAACTATCCGCCCGGCTTATTTCTTCAACTACTTTAATTTTTAAAACGCGGGTATTCGGGACTTTTGCCCAAACAAAAAACATAATATAATGAACAAAAGAATTGTGATTAAAGAGCTTGAGCCGAAAGCTTACGAAGCGATGTTCGGTTTGGAAAAATACCTTGGTACTACCAACCTTGAGGCCTCACTGAAAGAGTTGATCAAAATCCGCGTTTCGCAGATCAATGGCTGCGCGTTCTGTATCAACCTCCATACCAAAGATGCCCGAAAAATGGGTGAGACAGAGCAACGGATTTATGCGCTAAGTGCCTGGAGAGAGACACCCTTTTTCAGTGAAAAGGAGATGGCTGTTTTAGCTTTAGCCGAAGAGATCACTTACATCCACAACGGCGGGGTTTCTGATACCACCTATCAGCGCGCTGCCAGCGTTCTTGACGACCATACGCTTGCCCAAACCATCATGGCTATCATCGCCATTAACGCCTGGAACAGGATTGCGGTATCAACCCATCAACAACCAACGTTGGATTAAGAGGTACTTATCAAGCTCCGAAAGTCTGCCGAAACAGGCAGACTTTCCTCCTGTAAGGAAGCATTCAGATCAGGAGGTCCTGGTATCGGCAACCTGGCATAAGCCGCGATGTGCCGCCTCGGCCAGTTTGGTACCTTCGGCAACCATTCTTTTTCCGCCTTCGCTGTTGATCACGTTTTGAAAGGCCTCCATATTTTCATATTGAGCGTAAAGAACAACCGTTTTTCCATCTATCCCTTTATGATAGCTGGCTGAAATAAATCCGGGACATTCGGATATAAATTCATCAGTGCACGAAATTAGAAGTTGTATAAGCGCGTCTTGATTTTCTGGCTTTACCGTGAAAAAGTTAACCAGCGTTAGGCAGTTTTGATCTTTAGAGATTGTGATCATTTTGTATTCTTTTTTTGGTGCTATTTGAAATTTAAAAATCAGTCAAATCGATAACGCTTTGACGGGGTTAAGGTATCCGGAATTTGAAGCACTTTAAGGTTCCAGCATGCATATTTATCAATAGTCCAGAGGATAATATTATATAGCCACAACCAGATATACAATTAATTAATCTGGACTATCTCATTAAGTAAAACTGGTAGGTAAAACGGCGATAAGGCTACTATAATTTCGCCGGGTTATTGATAATAAAAAAAACTGCATTTTGAAAAAGGGCTTAAAATCGATAACTTGAAATCACAAGATGGCTGTTACCGCTGGAATTAAAAAAATGGTTGTAGTAGAGGGATTTGCAAGGTCTGATTTTTTTCGCAAACATTCAAACTTTCATTACCAGACATAAAGCCCTGCGCATGATATTCCGTACTACCAACGCCCACGAAAATAATTAATAGCCATGTTACCATATCAGTCGCTTATCAGCTTTGATGAAAAGATCAATATCCCAATGTACCGTTACATCGCTAACCGGCTTATCGCGCTGATACAACAGGGTAAATTGCTGCCCGGTACATTTTTGCCGGGTACAAGGGAAATGGCCGCGATGATCAACGTACACCGCAATACGGTTATTAACGCTTATAATGAACTGATATCGCAGGGCTGGCTCAAGGCCATTAACCGTAAAGGTTTCCAAGTTATTCCCGAATTGCCTATCGTTAAACCCCGTTCGTTTCATCCCGAACAAAAATACTCCGTTCCGCCGCCACAAAATACCGGGGAGTTTATAGATAACTTTATTGATTTTAGATTTATACCCGCTACAACCCGGCGGCCTGATATTATTGTAAACGACGGCTTTCCAGATATTACCCTTGCACCGGTAGATGAGTTGATGCGTGAATACCGCAAAACAATGAAAGGGGAGGTAATGAAGGGGCTTTTGGCCGAAAAGCAGTATGCCGGTAATGATGAGCTGCGCCAGGCCACCGCGTTATTTCTTAACCAAACAAGAGGCCTCAACATCTCTGCCCCCAATATTCTGATAACCCGTGGCGCGCAAATGGCTATTTATATAGCCGCGTCATTGTTACTCAAGCCCGGCGACGAAATAATTGTTAGTAACCCAAGCTATTTTATAGCTGATGGTATTTTTCAAAATAAGGGAGCACGCATTAATTACATCCCTGTTGATCAGGACGGTATAGATGTTGATGTCCTCGAAGAACTATTACAGCGTAAAAAGATAAAGCTACTTTATGTTATCCCTCATCACCATCATCCAACAACGGTTACCTTAAGTGCTTCGCGGCGAATAAAGTTGCTTAACCTGATACAGCGGTACAAACTGTGGGTGATAGAGGAGGATTACGACTACGATTTTCACTACCATAACAGCCCCATTTTACCACTGGCCAGCGCCGACCACAGCGGGCAGATCGTTTACATAGGTTCGTACAAACCTGATTTTGTATGGAATCTTGTATGTGGCGCAAAAAAAATCCGCGAAATCTGCGAAATTTCGCGGATTTCGCGGGAAGTTTGTGGAGCCGGAGGGAACGTGAAAAATCACGTAATAGGCTCACTTTCAATATCAATATTTTGGCTTTTGACACTGCTCACTGTGTGCTCACCAAATGGCTACTAACAGACCTTATTATGCTACTTAGTTTATTATTATAAATATAGGATTTACAGATGTGTTAAGCAACTATTTTAGTGAAAATGTAGACAAAGAGGAATGCTATCGGGTAGCAATGAGATATTTTAAATTCTCGGGCTTGGTTCAAATAATAGTTACGGATTTGTTTTAACCCAAATTTTCTGCTCTTTTCGATATCTTAAATGGTTTTCAATATGGTACTCACCGAATTACTCACCACTTTATTGACAATAATATACCTGCAAATGCTATATTCAACTATACGAAAGAAGGAAAAAAACCTTAATTTTTCATGAAAACGTCCGTTCGTTTACTAAGGATTTACTTTAAGCCTCTTTAGCCTCACAGAATTATAATAGCATGCTGACTTTAGTCTTCAAATCATTAAATCATCTTTCAAAAAATACGAAAGTCCCCAAAACTGGATATTACAAAGCATTTGATCACTGCTTTCCGGAGAACAGTTTAGAGCGTTCTATTGCACTTTGACCAACTTATCTTTCTGAATTAGACATTTAACGTAATACGCATTTACACAACTCGTTACTCTAAAAAGCACGGAATGGTATGGTCAAGTACGCGGGAATATACAAATACACTCTTAGGTGTTGTCTAAAGCTTGTTCACTTAGCCAAAGTGTTAGAAATAGACATGTGAATGCAAAAGGCTATAATTGACTTAACTGTTATTTTTTTAAGCGAACTTTGAAAATTGACCCCAGCCCGGTACTTGACTCTACGAAAATTGTGCTGTTGAGCAGATAAAGCAAATCTTTCACCGTAGCTAATCCAATACCCGACCCTTTATTATTAAACCTGTCGGCCACGTTGAGCGTAAAGTGATTCGTAAATATTTTTTCGAGGTAAGCCTTTGGGATACCCATGCCGTTATCTTCTATTTCCAGGTGATAGAACTCCACATCCTCGGCAAAGCGTATTTTTATCCAGCCCTCTGGTTTGTCATTGTAGCGGATTGCATTACTCAGCAGGTTGATCAGGATCTGTTCCATAGCAACAATCGAAAAGTTTACCATTTGCTTAGCCGATGGTATGTCAATACGGATACTATCCGGTACCGTCAGCAAGCTTACTATCCTGTTTGTTAAAGCATTGAGTTCAAACTCCTGCCGCTTTTCAAGTAATAAGGCTGGTTTCTTAGAGTAAGCCATCATTTCGTCAACCAGTAGTAACAGGTTATCTGTTGCAGAGATGTTCATGTTTACCAGTCGCAAACAGTTTTCGCTCATGGTGATTTCCTTTCTGGTACGAAGGGCCTGCGAGGTCAGCTTGATGCTGCTGAGCGGGTTTTTAATATCGTGGGCGGCCATCGAAGCGAACTTCTGGATCAATACATTAGCGTTCAATAGCTCCTGATTGGTTTTTTCGAGCAAGGATACTTTACGCTGCAGTTCAATTTTATCCACTACCTGTTTGGCCAGCGCTTTTAGCGCATCAATTTGTCCCTGGCTAAAATCATGCGATTGCTGATCAAGCACACATAAGGTACCTAAAGCATAACCATCTTCATTAACAAGGGGCACGCCCGCGTAGAAAGTAACATTTGCCTCTGTCACAACCGGATTATCTGCAAAACGCTCATCCTGTAAAGCATCCGGTACGATCAGGATCTCATCGGGTGCCGCAATAGCATAGGTACAAAAAGAAAGGTCACGGAAATTTTCAGTTAGGTCAGTACCTATATGTGATTTAAACCACTGGCGTTTTTCGTCAATGAAAGTAATGAGCGAGATTGGTGTACCGCAAATGGCAGACGCTATAGATGCTATAGTGTCGAAATCCTTTTCCTCACCGCTATCAATAATATCGTAAGATTGTAATGCGATCAGCCTTTCAGCTTCATTCTCCGGGACCGGTAACTCTTTTTCTATCATAGCTGAACATCACAAAGATACATTTAATAATCCTTATTCAATATTATGTGAGCGCGCGCTTTACTGGCATCGTATTCGCACTGTGCTAACAAAATAAATATATAACTCTATGGGCAAGCGAATACTCATCCTGGATGATGACCAGGACATTTTGGATGTGGTATCCTACTTGTTGACCGATAGTGGCTTTGAAGTAAAAACACTTTCCACCGGAGAACAGGTGAAAGCTGTGATCAGCGAGTTCAATCCAGATCTTGTACTGATGGATGTGATGCTGGCCGATATGGATGGCCGGGTAATCTGCAGCAAATTAAAGGAAGATGAAAACACACACCATATACCGGTAATCTTGATCTCTGGTACGCACAATCTTTCAGATTCATTAAATCAAAAAGGAGCCCCGAACGATTTTATTCCCAAACCTTTTGACATCGACGTGCTGCTCAATAAGGTAAAAGATCAATTGCAATAGCCTCATATTTAGCACAGTCTGTAGTAAAATAAGGATTTCTCAACCGGGATTGAGTTGTTTGTTAATCGGTTCAGTGCAGGAATCTATACTCCGATATGGGTTAATTGCTGGTAGCTAAGGAGCCGAAGTACTTTACTGATCAGGTCTTCTATATCAAAAGGTTTACGGATATGATCGTTGGCCCCGCATTCTTCAACAATCAGCTCAATATCATTAGCGGTTGAAAGGATAATTACCGGGGTGACCGCGAGGTCTGGTACCTGTTTGATCTTACGGCACAAGCGATGGCCAGGTTTACTGTTGATGAACTCGTCAAGCAGGATCAGATCAGGCTTGAATGAGCTGATCTCAGCCAGATCAGCCGGCTCAGGAATACTTAGCGTTTCAAATCCCTGATCTTCTAAAATGAGTTCCACGATATTCCGGATATCCTGGTCGTTCTCAATGATCAATATTCTCTTCTTCAATGCCAGTGGGTTATAAGTAAATATAGCAGTTTTACAATCAAACAAATTTCCTGTTTTTCAGTTTTTTGAGCATTATGAATTTACAGGATAATGAGCTGTTACATACGATTGTACAAAGCGCCCCGATAGGCATTTGCATTTTGGATGCGTTTACTTTCAAGGCCGAAATGCTCAATGATAAGTTCCTGGAAATTGCGGGTAAACCTAAAGAAGCCATTATAGGAAAGTGGTACTGGGACCCCTTTGCAGAAGCCCGCACATATTATGAAGCTGCGATGGTTGGCGTGGTGCAAACTGGTGAAGCCTACTACGCGGAAGAAGCGGAGCTGATGCTGATCAGGCATGGCCGCGAGGAGATAATAGTTGTGACCTTTGTTTACGCACCTGTAAAGGATGAAACTGGTAAAGTGACCAAATTAGCTATTTGGGTGCTGGAAAACACACGACAGGTTAAAGAACGTAAAGCGATTTCTGCGAGTGAACAACGCCTCAGGGCATTGGTAACTGCCACATCTGATGTGACATATAGCGTAAGCGCGGATTGGCAGATAATGAACGAACTTGATGGACGCGGTTTTTTGAAGGACACCGATAAACCTATTACCGGTTGGCGGGAACGGAACGTTCATTCCGACGATTTAGATAAGGTTAATGCGGCAATAGAAGAGGCGATAAAGGCTAAGAAAATATTTCAGTTGGAACACCGGGTGTTGCGAACAGATGGTTCACCTGGCTGGACATTTTCACGTGCTGTACCTATTTTGGATAACGAAGACAATGTTGTGGAATGGTTTGGTACGGCGAGCGATATCACGCAGCGCAAGCAGGTTGAGGAAGCCCTGCAGGAGGTGAGGCAACAAGCCGATCAGCAGAAAAGGGTTTACGAGGCCATTACTTCAGGCACCCCCGAT
This sequence comes from Mucilaginibacter sp. CAU 1740, assembly GCF_039839285.1. Lineage (NCBI taxonomy): Bacteria > Pseudomonadati > Bacteroidota > Sphingobacteriia > Sphingobacteriales > Sphingobacteriaceae > Mucilaginibacter > Mucilaginibacter sp. CAU 1740. The sequence continues at coordinate 341,102 of NZ_JBDOQS010000007.1, forward strand.
CTGATGTATGTTTGGGATCTGGATTACCGGTTTACTTATGTTAATGGTGCTTTGCTTTCCATGTGGGGCAAAACATGGGATACCGCCATTGGTAAAGGCTTGCGTGAAAATGGTTACGAAGAATGGCATGCACAAATGCATGAACGGGAGATCGATCAGGTACGGGCTACTAAGCAATCTGTTAGGGGGGAAGTTTCTTTTCCCCACGCAACTTTAGGGAGGCGTATATATGATTATATTTTAATACCAGTGCTAAATGAAACGGGGGAAGTGGAGGCGGTTGCAGGCACTACCCGCGATGTTACCGAGCGTAAGCAAATGGAACAGGCACTTGCGCAAAGTTCAGAGGAATTGCAGGCTATAAACGAAGAAATGGCTGCAACAAATGAAGAACAAGCCGCATCCAATGAAGAACTGACCGCTACGAATCAGGAATTGGCTTCAGTAAATCTGCAGCTACAGGAAGCGCGTAGACAGGTTGAAGAAAGTGAAACTGCACTTCGCCTTGCAATTGAAGCGGCAAATTTTGGCACATGGTTCATCAATTCTGAGACAAGAGAGTTTATTACAGACACCCGCTTAAAAGAACTTTTTGGGTATTACCCTGACGAGCCACTAAGCATCGAGCAAGCTATTGCCCAGATCACTGAGGAATATCGTGGATTTGTGTCGAATAAACTGGAGAATGCCATTTATAATCACGGCGATTACGATGTAACTTATCCCGTAAAAGGTCTGCATGACCAGCAGCTGCGCTGGCTGCGCGCCATAGGTAACCTGCAGGCTGATCCATCCGGAGCATTTTCAGCATTTACCGGCGTAGTAATGGACATTACCCAGCAACATTTGGCCGCCCAAAAGATGGAGGATAGCGAAAAACATTTCCGTTATCTTGCAGATCTGGTGCCCGCTAAGATCAGTAATGCTTTGCCCAGCGGCGAGGTTACTTTTTTTAATAAACAATGGCTGGATTATGCCGGTATGAATTTCGAGGACCTGCGTGATTTTGGCTATCACGCTATGATGCATCCGGATGAGATCCCGGAATTCGTAGAAAAATTAGGTGAAGCAGCTACGAAAGGAATGGCGCTGGAGAGCGAAATGCGTTTTAAAGATATTAATGGCAACTATCGCTGGCACTTGAATATTGTCTCACCCGTGTTAAATGAAGAAGGCGAGATCACTATGTGGGTTGGCTCGACTACCGATATCCAGCGAATGAAGGAAGAAGAACAACGAAAAAGCGATTTTATAGGCATGGTTAGCCATGAGTTGAAAACGCCGCTTACTTCGCTGAACGCATACCTTCAGGTAATGCTGGCCAAACTCGGTAAAGCGGATGATCAGTTCATTGAGCGTTCCCTGGAACAATCTGCTAAACAGGTTAAAAAAATGACCGCCATGATCAATGGATTTTTGAATGTTTCCCGATTGGAATCAGGTCAGATTGCCATCATTAAAGAACCGTTCGATATACAGGAACTTTTTGCGGAGGCACGTGAAGAAGTTAATCCTATGCACACTGCGCACACTATCACTTTTGCCTGCAAATCATCGGTGAGTATTTTTGGCGACCATGATAAGATCGGTCAGGTATTGAACAACCTGATCAGCAATGCGGTCAAATATTCCAGGCCAGGCACGGAAATCGTTGTTAACTGCAGGCTTGAAAATAAGCAGGTGGTAATTTCGGTAAGTGATGTGGGGATCGGCATCAAACCTGACGACGTTAAACATGTCTTCGACAGGTATTACCGTGCTGATTCCCTGGGACATGTATCGGGGTTCGGTATCGGGCTTTACTTGTGTGCCGAGATCATCAGACGGCATGATGGAAAAATATGGGTAGAAAGCCAGATAGAAAAGGGCAGTACTTTTTATTTCAGCTTGCCGCTAAACTAAATGTAATTCATGTAGTTTCGTTGTTTAACAAGGATGATTCTCAATAATTTGGCTCGAATAATGTCTATCGTAAATCTGTTATGATCAACCTTATATCTTAATTGGAAAGGATCGCGACCCATTGTATCTTAGCCTGATGGAACAAGTGCTTAACTGCCTGGTAATTGACGATGATCCGGATGTGAATGCCTATGTATGCGAAATGGTAGATCAAATTCCATTTTTGCATTTGGCAGGATCATACAACAATGCTCCCGGGGCTTTGAACAGGCTGGAAGCAGGCGGTATCGGTTTACTGGTGCTGGATATCAATTTACCTGGAATCGATGGGGTTACTTTTGCCAGTACCCTGAAAGACTTGCCAAGGGAGCATGTACCACGCGTAATCCTTATCAGCGGCTCCAGGGATTACGCTATTGATGGTTATAAAGTGGATGCTGTAGATTACCTGGTCAAACCATTTTCCTATGAAGACTTTTACCGGGCAGTAGCCAAAGTACGGACGTTAGCGAGTGTGCCTAAAACCTCGCCAGCCGATGAGTATTTGTTTTTAAAAGTGGAACATTACCTGATCCGTGTAAATATTAGAGAGATCTGTTACGTAGAAAGTTTTAAGGACTACGTTAAAGTATTTACCGGCGACCAAACGATAATAGCTTTATCTACTCTAAAAGCTATGGAAGAACGTCTTTCAGGAAAGCGATTCATGCGTGTGCACCGTTCTTTTATCGTCAACCTTGACAAGATCGAACAAATTCAGCACTTAACCATCAGGTTTGGAAAAACCATCATCCCGGTCACTGAGCAATACCGCGAGGCTTTCAAGGCCGAGTTTCGCGAATGGCTCTAACGGATGAGAGCTGGTTTTCGTCGGCCGGAAATTCGTTTTGGTCGAAGCGGCTTGCCAACTAATTATCTATGGCGTTCATTTGAGCATAATTTAAAAGAACGACCATGAAAAAGATAATAATGATTGCCCTGATGCTTGGTTTAGGAACCTTTGCCCGGGCTGCTGAAAAAAATGATTCTACCAAACGCGATACGGTGAAGATTAACAATCAGTTACGCAAATTAAATGAAAAGCTGACCGATCTGCAGGCGGAACTGACCAAAGTTCAAAACCGTTTGCCTGATGAACAGGCCGCTGCCGAAGAAGCATCAAAAAGTTCAAGTAAAGCACAGGAAAAAAGCCGAAGTGAAGCGTCTTCTGCTGTAGGCGGTGATACCGGTGACGCGCGTAAAGCGGCCAAAGCAGCAAAAAAAGCGGCGAATGAAACAGGCGATGCGGAAGATGCTGATAATAAAGTAAAAAAAGATCAAAAAAAGATCAAAGACCTGAATAAAGATATCGAAAAGATTAGAGAAAAGATCGTGAAGCTGCAACAAGATCAGGTCTGAAACTTTATGAAGGATATAAGTGTTCAATGTCAATCAACACATGGCAACAAAGGCAGGAAATTTTTCAGGGATAATTAACCGGGTTTTTATTATTTTCCTGTTGTTCACCTTTTTGGTGACAACAGGATCTTTTGTTTTAAGGCGCGCTATAACGCATAAACTCGACAAATTAGCTGAGCAATTAAAAACTCCTTCTTACCGTCAGGGGATCACCGCGCTTTTGGTAGACCTGGATGTTGCGGAGAACAATTTCCAGAAAGCTGCGGCTGACGGAAGCCCGGCCGATCTGGCTATTTATCAGCGGCGATTGGATACGATCTTTCGCGGAATGAATTTGATCATTGATCATTACCGGCAGGGTGGGGACAGTTCCCTACCGGAAAGCCGCAGGCAACTTGAACAAAAGCTGCAGCAAAAACTTAATTTATCGAGACAGTTATTCGGCCTAAGGAAAAATTTTGATTCGTTACTTCGGGTCACCACTTTTGACCGCATCCATAACCGGGGTGATCTCCAGCATACATCATCTGTGCTCGTTAGTGCCGATACCATCGTAACCACAAAAAAGGAAACAGTAAAAAACAGTTTGCTGCGCAGGCTAAAAGATGCATTTCATACCACGCAATCGGTGAAAGTACTCACGGTACACCAGCGTCAACGGGAAAAGGCCGGCCTTTCGAACGTAGCAGCAAAACGATTGCTGGCCGAACTCGGCTCGCAGTATGGACGGATGGCATTGTCCGGACAGGCGCTGGTAACAGCTAACCTTAATTTGTTGAACCAACTGCGGCAATTGACGCGGCAGTTACAGGATATAGACCAAATTGCTTATGAACAAAGCAGGGAAGCGACTTTAAAAGCTTATGCTTCAGCAACAGGCGACCTAAATACGTTTACCGGCATCTCGCTTGTGGCCGTTTTGATCTTTATCGTTTTACTGGTGATCTATGTTCGCCGTGCCGGTTGGGCGGAACGGCGGATACGCGTGGAAAATAGCCGCGCTGTACGGTTGGCCGGTCAAAAATCGGAGATCCTGGCCATTATGAGCCATGAGATCCGTAATAAGTTAATGGCTATCAATGGTGCGGTTTTTACAATGAAAAAAACAGTATTGTCAGCTCAACAGGAACAGAAGCTGGGGGCGATCACGCTGGCCTCAGGCCTTGTATTGGAAACGATCAATAATGTATTAGATGCCAGCAAGCTGGAGCAGGGCTATGCGGAAACGCGGCAAAGCGGGCCTTTTAAACCAAGAGAAGCTATAGCCGAATCAATCGAAGCAATGCGTTTTATGGCTGAAAATAAAAACCTGCAATTGAAATTATTATGGAATGGGCACTCCGACACCATTGTTGAGGGTGATAGTTTTCGTCTTAAACAAGTATTGTTGAATTTATTAAGCAATGCCATTAAATATACTGATCAGGGAAGCGTCTCAGTGACAGCTGAACTTGTAGAACATAGTCCCGGTTACCAATTAAGCGTGGTGGTTAGCGACACCGGCTCGGGTATTCCCGCAAACAGGCAGGCGCAGTTGTTCACGCCATATTACCAGGCCGGAGGGCAAAAGCCCGGCACCGGCCTGGGGTTGTATCTGTGTCGCGAGTTGATCCACGGTCAGAGCGGTGAGATCTCCCTCGAAAGCGAAGTGAATCAGGGAACAGTTATATCTTTTTGGATCCCTTATAAAATATCAGAGAACCTCCTTGTTATGGATTAGTCGGGAAAAAATGGCTTCGCCTGGTACTTGAACCGGGACGACGAATCACGTTGCGACTGTTTTTTTCCTGGCCGTTAGTTTCTTTGCCAGCCGGTTTTGCTTCGGTTCCTCATCGCCGAGTATTATACCCCACGCTTTGAGGCTTTCAACCCGGTCAAAAATTATTTTCAGAACTGCTATTACAGGTATGGACAAAAACATACCTGGGATGCCCCAGACCATTTCACCAATGATCACACCCAATACTGTGATCAGCGCATTGATCCGAACCTTAGAGCCCACAACTAATGGCAACAATATATTGCTGTCGATAAGGTGTGTGACCACCAAGGTAATTATCACATAAATCACCGTTATTTGCTCTGGTGATGTAGCGAAGGTAACGGCGGCGCTTAACACCAGTGCTGTGAATATTCCGATATAGGGTATGATGTTGAACAAACCAGTGATCAAACCCAGCAAGATAGCATACTTAACTCCCAGGATCATAAAAGCAACGCTAACTACTGTCGCAACAATGGCCATTTCGATTAGAAGCCCTGTGATATATTTCCGGATCATAAACTGCACTTTTTCAACAATGTCATGCACCACTTTTTTGTTATCTTCTTCAAAAACCGATTCCAAAAAACGCATGATCAGTTTGCGATATAGCAAAAAGAAAAAAGTATAGATAAAAGTAAAAACTAAAAATAGCAGCATTCCCGACAAGGATAACAATGTTGCGCCTACGACCGATCCCCCGGACGCAACTACTTTGTTAGTGGTATTTGTTACGAAAGTAAGTTGCTTATGCCGCGTGACGTGAAAACTCGAACCGATCCATTCCATAACGTCATTTTGCGTTTTATGTAGTTGATTCTGGAACTGTGGCCAGTCACTCGCAAGGTCTGACACCTGGGAACCGATCACATAAAGCAGTCCGCCAATACAGGCCAGCAGGCTTAAAACCGCGAGCATTGATGCTGCACTGCGCGGTATCCGGAGCTTATTTTCCAGAAGAGCGGCAAAAGGGAGTAATAAAATGGAAAACAGACAGGAAAATATTAATGGCGAAAGGATTTCCTTTGCGATGATCACGATCCAAACCAATGCGATCAGGCTGAAAAGTACGGCGGCCAGTTTTAAATAAAACGGCAATCCCTTGAATTGTTGTATATCCACAGTATTACCTTAATTTTTGTTTTACCGTATGTACTATTTCTGCTATTGCGTAGTCTTTCGCCTTGTTCATAAATAACGAAGGATTGTCCAATAACTCGTCCAGTATTGAGGTTCCGTCTATTCGTTTCCTGGTAATGAAGTTGATAGCATAAGCTGTTCCTGCGCCTAATAAAAAAGTCTTGATCGTGCCCATAAGTTTTTTCATTGATATGGTCAACTATGATGCCACCAAATTGCAGGTTGATAAGAACAAACCAACACCATGCAAAGGCATGTGACGATGAATAACACTAAAGCTCCGGCAAAAGCAACAAGTTCCTTGGGAATTCCGGGGGAGGTTAACTCATAAGCGGAAACAGAATTTTATCTAATTGAATCAGATGGATCAATAAATCCATTGAAAAAAAATGATTGCCTTGTTAGGTGAGAGAAGTAGGTTGTAATCAATTTAGTACATAATTGTTCTTAAAAAACAATTATAATTCAATATTGTATTATAATTGTTAGGCAGATTGGTTGCTGATACGTTTATCATCTTTATAAATATTAAAGTTTTAGCCCAACTGTTTACACGATCCCCCAACTACAGATGAAAGAAAGATTCGATACATTATCAGCAACGTGCAGCAGGGAAACAACCCGGCTTTACAGTACCAGCTTTTCTCTCGGGATATTCTTTTTTAAAAAGGAGGTCCGGCGTCCGATACACGCGATATATGGTTTTGTGAGGCTGGCCGACGAGATCGTGGATAGTTTTCATGACTACCCAAAGTCATTGATGCTTGCTGAATTGAAGTCAGATACTTTTAAAGCTATTGAAAGGGGAATAAGTATTAACCCGGTAATTAATTCCTTCCAGCAGGTAGTTAATCAATTTGGCATAAAACACCAGTTGATTATCCAGTTTTTGAATAGTATGGAAATGGACCTTAAAGATCAGGCTTATACTTCAGAAAAATATGATGAATATATCATGGGCTCTGCCCAGGTTGTGGGGCTGATGTGTTTGCATGTATTTACCAATGGTAACTGGGAGGAATTCGAACGCTTAAAAATACCCGCCATGAAACTGGGTGCGGCTTTCCAAAAAGTGAATTTTCTCCGGGATGTGAATGCAGACTATCGGGAATTGAACCGGACCTATTTTCCCGACGTTGACCTGTCGGCGTTTTCTGATGAAAACAAGCGGGCTATCGAGGAAGATATCTTAAAAGAATTAAATGAAGCCTTAAATGGGATCAGGCAATTACCGCGTTCATGCCGCAAAGGGGTTTATCTGGCTTATGTTTATTACAAGCAGTTATTCCGAAAGATCGCTAAAGTCCCGGCTGAAAAAGTAATGTCGGAACGTATAAGGGTATCTAACGGCCATAAATTTTACCTGATGTTTGATTCCCTGATCAGGTACAAATTAAATGTGTTGTAAAGGCTTTATGCCTTTTAAGATACTGGTAAATCAATTGCGTTTTAAAAGATGGAAGCGGGAAAACGGTAAATTAAAACAGAAAAAAGATGAATGATAGCATTGTGATTGTTGATAAAAATGGCCTGGGTATCGGTACGATGGAAAAACTGGCGGCTCACCGTGTGGGTGCCTTTCATCGTGCCTTCTCAGTGTTCGTATTTAACAGCAAGGGACAATTATTGCTGCAGCAAAGAGCTTTCGATAAATATCATTCCGGCGGCCTTTGGACAAACACCTGCTGCAGCCATCCGCGATTGGGCGAATTAACACTTGATGCTGCACACCGACGCTTACAGGAAGAAATGGGTTTTGATTGCGAACTGAAAGAATTGTTTCAATTCAGCTATCGCCACGAGTTTGAAAACGGGCTGATCGAACATGAATATGACCATGTATTTGCAGGCATGAGCGACGAGATACCCCAGCCGGTTGCGGCTGAAGTAGCCGGTTTCAGGTATATGGAAACTGATTTGCTGTTGCTTGAATTATTAAAACACCCCGATGACTATACTGCCTGGTTTAAAATATGCCTGGAACGGGTGCTGGAAATGTATTGCTCTGCAGGTCAGGGTTAAATTAAAAACAAGTAAATATGCTGAATATTAAAAGTGAACAGATCCATGAGTTGGAAAAACAGTACAGGATCAGCCTGATCAATAGCCTGATCGGCTTTCGTTCGTTAAACCTGTTGGGGACAACCAGTAATGACGGCATATCTAATTTGTGCATCATCAGTTCTGCATTTCACCTCGGTGCAAACCCGCCGCTGATCGGGTTGGTGATCAGGCCGGAACGGGAACATAATGACACGCTGCGTAATATCAAATCAACAGGTCAGTACACCCTAAATAACGTTTTGCCAGAATGGTATATGCAGGCGCACCAAACTAGCGCAAGTTATCCTTCAGGGGTTTCAGAATTTGACACCTGCGGATTTCATAAACAATATGTGAAGGACTTCAAGGCACCCTTTGTCGGGGAATCTAACATTCGCATAGGACTGGAACTTCGGGAAATTATTGATATAGAGATTAATGGCACCACGATTGTTATCGGCGAGATCATGCACATACTAACGGATGATGATTTAATTGCAGCGGATGGAACTGTTGACCACGGCAAATCGAAAACAATGACCGTGGCCGGATTAGATACCTATTATCTTCCGCAACCTGTCGGTCAGCTGGCCTACGCAAAGCCGGGTGTAGCGCCTCATTTATCTTCACTTCAGCATTAAAAAACACGAGGAAATGAGCGGTCACAATTTATATACTAATGACTTTTTAGACCTCAAACGGCTGTCGGCTGATCCGCAGGCGGATGCTTTTATAAGGCACGTGTTTGCTGATGAGCTAAAGAAAAAGCAGTTACAGGAATGGATGGCCGGGAAGTCCGGCCCGGAACATTTGGATAGTTTAAAGGGTGTTTTTCCGGATTTTGAGATCGTGAATAAAGCCGGCAATCTACCGTTTTGGGCTGAACCCCGTTTAATGAAGAAAGGGGCAGCTTTTTATGCCAGGCATTCGACCACCATCATGAGTTTGCTTGGTTTATTATCCTTGCCGTATTGCTACACAGCGGCCAACGGCGCGATGGTATTGTATCTGTCAGAACTGATCCGGAAGCAAACCACCAAACGCCTTTATGATACCGCTGTTTTTGTTTGGGAAGTGATGGGGCCGGACGCTTTTGGAAAAAATGGCAATGCTTACGAAGAGATACTGAAAGTACGTATCATGCATGCCGCTGTTCGTTACTACACCCTGGCAAACGGACATTGGGATCAATCCTGGGGAGTTCCTATCAATCAGGAAGATATGGCCGGAACCAATCTTTCATTTTCACTTATCGTCATCCGTGGCTTACGGTTGCTCGGTTTTAACGTAAGCCAGGATGACCAGGCAGCCTTTATGCACATCTGGGCAGTGGTTGGATATTTGACAGGATTAGACAAGGACCTGATCCCCGAAAGCTCCAGAATGGCACAGCAATTAGATAACAGCATCAAAAAGCGCCAGTTTAAAACTTCAACTCAAGGGCGAGAATTAACTTCTTCGCTAACAGCGCACATCATGTCTGTTAATAAAAGTAAAGCCACCGCCGAAGATATCCTGGGCTTAATGCGCTACCTGCTTGGACAAGAGATTGCGGATATGCTGGCGATAAATGCTCCGGACTTGCCCCGATACAAGCTGACCTTAATAAAGACGATGAACCTGTTGAAAAGCTTTAAACCGGAAGGCGACAGCAAAAAGGTTTATCATGCTGCCTATGCTACTTTTAAAGCGCAGAACCCGGAACTCGTTAAAAGAAACTAAATTTGAACGATCTGCCGATAATTTTAATTCCAAACCATGAAATCATACCAACTCATTCACCAACTGATAAACCTCGTAGCGGAACTTGAGGAAGAAAACCAGGGTAGGGAAGCTTCCATTCAGGATTTTACCGGTTTTTTATTGAACAAGGTTGGTCACGCTGCTGATAGCAATACCAATAGCGAAGTGAGGTTTGGCGAAAATGATCGTGCCGCATTGGAGATCGCTTATCAGCTGGAGAATAACATCGGCCGTTTATTTGTTTTCATGAGCCGTTACGCTAAATTTTATATCAAAAAGGCTTTGGATGGTACCCCCCTGCAAACCGGCGAAGATTTTACCGCGTTGGCTATTTTACTTACACACGATCATTTATCAAAGTCGGAACTGATCGGTTATAATCTGCAGGAAAAAACATCGGGCACTGAAGTGATCAGGCGGCTGATCGCTTCAGGCCTGGTAAGGCAATGGGACGATGAGAAAGATAAACGCAGTAAGCACATTGCCATTACTGATGATGGAAAGGCGCTGTTATACCGGGTATTTGAACATACCAATTATGTAGGCAAGATCATTACCGGCAAATTAACTGTAGCGGAAAAATTCACCTTACAATACCTTTTACAGAAGCTGGAAGATTTTCATCTGGAACACCATGAAAAGAAAACGATTGTAAACAAAGAAGATCTCAGAACCCTGGCAACTGAAATTACTCCTTTAAATTGAACTACACCATGAGTTTGAATATAGTTGACATTGATCGTATTGTAGAAATACATGGGAAACAGCACAACATTTGATACCATTAAACTACAGCTCGATTTGTGAAAGGGATTAAAAAGCATAATCTGCCTCAAAAAATCTGCCTGACCTGCGGCAGGCCTTTTACCTGGCGTAAAAAATGGGATAGGGTTTGGGATGAAGTTAAATATTGTTCAGAAAAATGCAGGAAGAACCGCTGATATTAATGCTGAAGTTGGATGAAAAGAGCCAGTGCTTCTTTAATACTAAACGACAATTATATTTCCCGCCCGAAAGAAATTTTTTACAAGCTCATTTAATGCTTTTTCATCAGTTGCCAAATGACCCGGAAACTTATAAAGTATTGAAGGACTTTGCTTATGAACCTTTTTCGTTGAATATTGTCGGCTTGATGAATCTGGGTGCGGGTGTCGCGTACCGGGCGGAGTGTTCAGAACTAAATTTATTACATAAATTATTAGGTACCCATTTTAAAAATAAACTGATCCCCCAGGACTTGCAGGGCTTCCGGTCCCATATTACCATTATGAATAAAACTACGCCTGAGCGGGCGCGTGCGCTGATAAAGGAGCTTTCCGTTAGCTTTGAACCATTTTCGGTTGACAGTCTTGGTATAGACCTTTGGCAGTATCTGGGTGGCCCATGGCTGCATAAATGCAGCTATGCTTTTGCGGAGCGATTGTGGGATAATGAATTACAAAGTAAGTTATGATGTTGATTAAACGGCTTTAAAATCAGGTAGCTTAATTTCATCTTTCGTCACATCCTTGTTTTTGCTTTCAAAAAGTTTACCGATCCTTTTTACAAAACTGCTTGCCAGTATTCCCGCTACCGTATTAACTACAGCTACGCCGAATTTAGATTTTGGATGTGCAAGCCACGGAACTCCGGGCGGCAGGCTTTGAACTTTTTCAACAAACGGGCGCATGCGTTTTTCATAGGCGATGAAGGCGTCTTCATGATTACTATGCCGGGACAGTTCTCCCGCTAACAAATAAGCGCCAACAATAGCTAATGTTGTACCCATACCTGTTAAGGGGGTGGGACAATAAGCTGCATCACCTATCATCCCTGTACCACCATTGAACCACCTTGGGGCATGGATCTGACTGATGCCATCGAAATACACATCATCGCTTTTTTCGATCTCTTCCGTCAAACGCTTTTCTTCCCATCCGGCACCGGATAGTTTTTCTTTCAGGATTTTTTTCTGTTCGCCTGCTGATAACTTTTGTATACCAGCATCATCCGAAAGGAAACTAAACGATGCCCGGACAGTACCATGATTATCCGGACGGATCAACATAACCCTTGATCCCGTTGCCGTGTACCAGCGTGCCCACTGGGTGTCAGTTTCTATTTTAGGGATGGTGTACCAGGCATTATATAGTCCGATAAATTTAACTTTGAGCTCATCGCCAAAAAGCAAAGCCCGTGTGCTTGACCTAACGCCATCGGCAGCTATCAGCAAATCATATACCTCCTTGTTATCATCACTGAAGGTTACATTAACTTTGTTATCTTGCTGGTCAATTGCTGTTATGTACTTACCAAAAACATATTTTACATCATTTTTCGTACGGTTGTACAGTATATTAACAAGATCGCCCCTCAAAATTTCTGCTTCGCTGGTGAAGCTGCCGGCACCATCGCTCGGAAAGGCAGCCTTAACCTTGTTATCGCTATCAACAAACTGAAGGCCGATCTCCCCGGTATTTGCAGCAAGGATCTCTTTTTCTATGCCCATCATCCTCGCAACAGCACGACCTGCGCCTCTTATATCCAGATTTTGGCCGCCCATTCTTAGTGATTTCGAACGTTCCACTATCGTGACATCAAAGCCGTATTTAGCAAGCCAAAACGCCAGTGTAGGGCCGGCAATGCTTGCACCGGAGATCAGTACCTTTTTATTAACGTGCATCATGTTCCTGATATGTTATGTGTTTGTAAATTGCCTGGTTTCTAGTTAGCCTATGCTAACAGCATCAAGCAGGCCTTTAAAGTATAGCTAAAATTATGAATTACTGAAGCTGATTGCTGAAATTATTGTTGAAGCCTCATCAAGAGCGTTGTATCGGAATGATGTAATGGCTCTATAGAGACCATGCTGCTCTCTTGAAATGATTGCTGATCTTGATTAGTCCTTTTTAGAAGAATCTTTGACGCAATTCAGTACAGTTTTGCCGTCTTTCTTTTTCATTCCTTCTTTAGTGTAGCCTGACCAGCAGGGATCCTTTTTCTTTTTAGTTGCCATGATTTTTTGTGTTTGTCTGCGCCTACACAACAACTTTTATTCCATTAATAGTGTTAGCTAAAATACCGGAGATGACGATATTTGGCATGGTATTGGGACTGTATGAAGCCTATCTAAAAAGAAAAACATTATGGCAACTACAACAAATGCAACAGGCGTACTGAACGACCTGATCGAAATTAACAACGACCGTGTGGCGGGTTTTGAAAAAGCGATCGCTGATATTAAAGACGAAAACATTGACCTGAAGGAATTGTTCCAGGGTTATGCGGGGCAAAGCCGCAAAAATGGCCAGGAGTTAGCTGCATTGGTTGGCGACGCCGACGAAGTAGAAACTGGAAATAGTGTGGGCGGAACGTTGCACCGTGCATGGATTGATGTGAAATCTATCTTCGGGGGTAGTGACCGCGCCAGTATCCTCTCAGAAGCAGAGCGTGGTGAGGATGCGATCAAAAAAGCCTACAACGATGCCCTGAGCGGCGGCCAATTGCCGGCCGAAGCCGTACAAACGGTTCGCAGTCAGGCTACGGAGATCAACGCAGCGCATGACCAGATCAAGGCGTTGCGCGATTCTGCTAAAAACTAATGAACTGATAATTTTAAAAAGCCGCCTAATCGGGCGGCTTTTTTTTTGTATGCCTTTAGATATGACTAACCGGCCATCTTACCTGGATTTTGACAAGTCTTCTTATGCCTGGAAACCGGATATCAATTATCGGGAACACCCGGAGTTGTACCGGGTAGGTAAGGGAGAACAGGGTGTTCTGATCTGCGAACCTTATAAAAGTGAGATCGGGCAGTATTGGCGTTTTCTTAACGAGGATGTCGCCGAACAGAGCAGCGAAAAAATATTCGATTTGTTCGAAACCTACATAGCTAACGGTGATTTTGTGGGGGCAGACATGGCACGCAAGTATTTGCAGATGGGTTACACCCGTGCCCGCCGATATGCGAATTACAAAGGCGGCAAAAAATATGATGCTAACGATGATTATGCAGAAATGGAGCGGGGAACCGGAGAGCCGGAGAAAGCGGCAGCAGCAGCCATCTTTTATAAACGATGGCAAGCAGCAGAAGGCGATATAGTTTACAGCAGCTTGAGAAAGAAGTGGAAACATGAAAGAGGTTAAAAAGCATGGTCTGCCGAAACATATAAAAATCACTAATTGATCGCTATGGCCTGTAATAGGGCAAGACTGAATATTACCCAAAATAATTCGGGGTATGACAGCGGTGGACAGCCAATCTGATCCGAAAAAACCAAACTACGGGCACATTAGGCTTCAAATTGGTAGAGGTGATATGTAATAATAAATTTAACTTTTTGTTAAATATTTTAAATAAAAAATAAATAACAAAATTTAATTTGTACCTTGCGTACTTATTAAAAAAGATATAATGCAAAAAGAAGGAACTGTGAAATTTTTTAACGCCACAAAGGGCTTTGGATTTATTTCGCAAAATGACAACAGAAGTGAAATTTTCGTGCACGTTACAGGTTTAATTGACGAAATCCGCGATAACGACCAGGTAGCTTACGATGTAGAAGAGGGCCGCAAAGGTCTTAATGCGATCAATGTTAAAGTAATCTAATCATCACAATATCAAATTCGCTGAAGCATCCATTGATAAAATTGGATGCTTTTTTGTCGTTTCTAACCTCGATAGCCACAAATAAGGGTTGAATATACAAACACAATTTTATGAAATTGTTGAAGTGATTTCCTGAAAAACGCATGTTGAAGCGGTATTAATCGAAAAACAATCATGAGTAGAGATAAAGGCAGTAAAAACGTAAAAAAGGCTCCCGCAGTAGGCGGTTAATAAGTCGACTTCAGATTATCAGGCAGGCAAAAAATCGGCATCAAGCGATATTGTAACAATTAATAAAAAGAAAAAAGATTGAAGACAAACAGACTTATAAACACGCAGGTAATGGAATACCTGTTTGATCTACGGAACATAGCAATAGAACATGGTTTTAAACAAGATAAGCCATGGCAATTGAAATTGGTTAGTAAAGCCGACAAAATAGCGATTGAGAAACAATATCGTGTAAGCGTATTTGTTGAACCAGGTATTGAGCAACTTGCCCGAATGCTAAGCATGGTTGAAACGGCCCTCTCGTTTCCGCTCACAGAACCTATTCCATTGAAAGCTATTCACGTTAACGAATTACAATATCTGGTTGCGTACAACCCGATGGAGGAATGGCGTTAATATCATTGATTTACGATTAAAGCCACACGGAGTGAGGTGTTCTTAATGCCTGTAAAATAAATAGTTATATTTGAATTCTTGACATATTATGACCAAAGAGAACTCATTTAAAACCGTAGACTATATCTACATTATACTTGCCATCAGCACAATTGTTTTTTTTGCATTTATGGCCATCCGATCAACTTATGCCATTAAAGTTGCTGATGGTTCCGGTAAAATAAGCTCCCGCTAAACCTACGATAAACTCGAGATCGGTGATCTGTCTGTTTTGTTCATAATCTTTTTAGAATGAATGGTTTTGCTTAATTTATAAGAGAAATTATTATTTACTAATATTTTAGGTTGCCTGGCTAAAACTAAACAGGCTGCATATTGTAGTAGCTGTAAACATTTACAGCAGCATGAACCCGCTATTTTTTCAACTCGAACAAGGTTACCCGTTAATGGTGATCCCGGATACAGCTGCCCATTTGAATGGTCATACGATAATTACCCATACGTACAGTATTTTTCTCGATATCGGCGCTGGTAATCCATTGATAAGCAGGAGCAAAGAAAGTACCCTGCACCTCGAACGAATTAAAGATCCTGAGTATTTCGGTTACATCACATTTGAATTACCTGGCAAACTCTTCACTTATACTGCAGATGGGCAACGGGAATTAAATCATGATGAAGTGCAGGAAGTGATTGAACACCTGAGCAATATCCGCGATAACCCTGCTCTCTGGAACCAAATAAAAGATAATTAGCCGCCACGATTAATATTATCATTTATCTAATCCCCAAGTCTTAATAAATTGGAAGGTAAAAAACGCATAGCCATACTGGGCGGAGGCCCAAGCGGCCTGTTCATGTTCAAGCGACTGGTAAATACAGGGAACACAGATCTGAGTATTACCATTTTCGAGCGCAAAAATAAATTAGGATCAGGCATGCCCTATAGTGCTGAAGGCGCCAATGATGAGCATATTACCAATGTGTCGGGCAATGAGATACCACCCCTGGTTACTGCTCTGGATAATTGGGTCAAGACCATTTCTAAAGATACGCTGGATAAATACCATATGGACGCCGCCCGCTTTAACGAATACAAAGTACTGCCGCGTTTGTTGTTTGGCCAATATCTCAGCGCGCAATTCGACCTGCTTCAAAAACAGGCCCGGGAAACTGGTATCACTTATCATGTGCATTACAATACCACGGTATCAGATATTATTGATCGGCCTGAAAAAGGGGCGGTAATTATAGAAACCGAAGATGGCGAGCAATCCGAATTTGATCACGTGATCATTTGCACCGGCCATAACTGGCCGAGGAAGCATGAGGGAAGTATCCCAAATTATTTTGATTCGCCGTATCCGCCGGTGAAACTCGCCCTAAAGCTTAACCACCCGGTTGCCATAAAAGGTTCATCACTCACCGCCGTTGATGCTATCCGGACAATTGCCCGGCATAACGGTACTTTTGATAAAGACAAAAATGGCAAGCTTTTTTATACACCTCTCGCCTCGCATCCAGATTTTAAAATGGTGATGCATACCCGGAATGGCATGCTGCCTGCAGTACGTTTTCATCTGGACGATTCGCATCTATCAAATGATAGCTTGCTGAGCAAAGACGAGATCAAAACACATATCAAATCCAACGATGGATTTTTGTCGTTGGATTATATTTTTGAACGGGATTTTAAATTGCCAATAAAGGAAAAAGAACCAGGGTTTTATGAGAAGATCAAAGATATGCGCCTTGAAGAATTTGTGGATAACATGATGGCTTTGCGCGAGGAACTCGACCCTTTTCAATTATTAAAGGCCGAATATGCCGAAGCTGAGCGATCTATCAAACATAAAAAATCCATCTATTGGAAGGAAATGCTGGGTGTTTTAAGTTTTGCTTTAAACTATCCCGCTAAACATCTTTCTGCCGAGGATATGCAGCGATTACAGCATTCCCTTACACCACTTATTTCGATCGTTATCGCTTATATACCTCAAAGTTCGAGCGAAGAGTTACTGGCGCTACACCAGGCAGGCGTGTTGGAGCTGATCCCGGTTGGCGATGAGAGTAGGGTAGAACCCAATAATGGAGGTGGTGCCATTTACCACTATATAGACGAGCAAAAAAACGAGCAAAATGTACACTATCAAACATACATAGATTGCGTAGGCCAACCGCATTTAGCATTTGAGGACCTTCCGTTTAAAACCCTGATTGAAAAGCGAACTGTTACGCCAGCCAAACTCAAATTTCAATCTGCAGAGGAAGGGCTGAAGGCGATGAACTCAGGTAAGCCGGTTTCGAAGGATGAACGGGGCGATTACTATTTAAAAGTCTCCGGCATTACTATCAATGATCATTTCCAGGTGATGGATGCATATGGTGCTTTTAATGAACGGATCTATATGATGGCAGTGCCTTACATCGGAGGGTATAACCCGGATTATTCCGGTCTTGATTTTAGTGAAGAGGTATCTGGTATCATTATTGAAAGATTAATGCTATGAAGTTATACCTTTTACTGTTAGGAGCTGAAGCACCTGGCAGGGTAGTTGAACAACATGATTATTTTTTTGGCATTGCCGAAAGCTTACCCGACTTAGTGCAAGAAGTCCGGGCGTTCTGGCCGGAGGCGGGTGGTAGCCTGCACATTGACGGCTGGCGGGAAGTAACTAAGATTGATGGTTTTACAGTGCAGGTTGTTCCTTTAAATGGTGAAAGTCCCGTATCTGCTAACAAACTATTCTTTCTAAATCTTGGCGGCTACACTACAGGAAAGCTGGAAGAACAGCACTACACAATGCTCACAATACAAAATAGCCGTCAAGATGCTATCCAATTTGCAAAAAAAAGCCTTTTTTTTAACACCAACTCGTTAAAGGGCATTGCCACCGCTCATATTGATGAAAAATACGGGATTGATGTGGATAGTGTTCACAATATCCAGGATTTACTGTCGCCGGCCCTGAAAGCCAAGTACCAGGTCGTTTTCGGCGATGGCAGCAATATGCCTGAGGATGAGATTCATTTAGGCTATTTTAAACTGGATAAGCTTAAATGAACCGTAGGGATAAATTACTTGACTGGATAAAACAGCGGCACAAAGGTCAGCTGATCAGGCGCACCGCCGAGCCTTACATCGATCATCTTATTGCTGTTGCCGAGTTAGCCTCCATAATCCCTTTGGGTTACGAAACAGGCCTTTGTCATGATCTTTTTGAAGATACCGAAACAATCGAGGCAGAACTTCTTTCGGCATTAATCGGTTTTGATTATACATACCATGAAGCGCACCTGATCATGAATTGTACTGTAGAACTGACAGACGTGTTCACGAAGAAAAATTATCCCGAATTTAAAAAGAAGGATAGGAAAGCGAGAGAGGGTGCCCGCTTAGCCGCTATTAGCTCTACTGCACAGACCGTTAAATATGCTGACCTGATCTACAATATCGGTTGGGTACTAAGGTACGATCTTAAACACGCTTTGAAATATCTATCGAAAAAGCGTTTGCTTTTAGCTGTTATGAAGAGTGGCAAGCCAAGCCTGCACTTGAAGGCCATGAGCTTGATCAATGATTCTCTTTCCAAATTAACATCAAATAGCTTTACTGATCTGTAAATGCAGGGTAAACAAACGATTAAGAATATCAGTAATCAGTGATAGTCAGATTTTATTTTCTCTTGTAGCGCACCGCTTTCAATTTATGATTTTCACCCGCGGCATCAATAGAATGGGTACAGGTAATATCGTCTTCATTTTCAGCCAGATCTGATAACTGTTGGTAGAATTTATGCAGATGGTCCAGTTCTTTTTCGGTAAGGTCTTCAATATCAACCATCCTGTTGCTGGCCCCTTCGTGCGCTGCCAGAAGTTCATTCAGCTTCAGGTGAATGGCTTTTGAATCTTTATTCTGGGATTTTTGGATCAGGAACACCATCAGAAATGTAATGATGGTTGTACCTGTATTAATGATCAATTGCCAGGTATCTGAGTATTTAGCCAACGGCCCGGTTAACAGCCAAATGACGATAGCGGCAATTGCGATAATAAAAGCCGCGGAACTACCGGTAGCTGCCGTAGCCCAGTTTGAAAAACGCTCGAATAAGTTCTTTTTCTGTTTCATTGAAGGAGGTTATGCCAACAAAGGAATAAAAGATGTATTTGTTTGAAAATTAATTAATTATAAATACAAAACAATATCGGGTTTTAACAACTTGTTGGTATGAACATTTTAGCAATATTAAACATGAACTCTATACTTTACATCATCGCCGTTATTCTGGTAATTGGCTGGGCCATCGGGACATTTGCTTATGCTGCAGGTAGCTTAATTCACATCTTATTGGTTATCGCTGTTATCGCTGTGCTCCTGGGCGTAATCAGGGGGAGATCGGTAGTTTAGGCGAGTATGTTTTCGGCAAATAAAGTTTAATTTACAAATCTACTTATGAAAGCGTTAATCATTAATTGTACACTTAAGCGCAGCCCTTATTTTTCTAATACTGGTGCGCTGGCGGAGAAGGCTGCAGGACAATTGGAAGAACAAGGTTTTGAAACCGAAATCATCCGACTGAACGACTACAAGGTTTTGACCGGCAACTCTTCGGATGAAGGAGAAGGCGACCAATGGCCACTGATATTGGAAAAAATCAAAGCCTGCCAGATCTTTATTATTGCCACCCCTATATGGATGGGGAATTTGGCATCCACATCGCAAAAAGTAATTGAACGGCTTGACGCTATCTTCCGGGATGAAGAATTAAGCAGCAAAGAAAACGGCCAATACATGCCCTATAACAAAGTAGGAGGCTGTTTGGTAACCGGTAATGAAGATGGCGCTCATAGCAGTGCCGCACAGGTACTTTGGGCGCTGCAGGAAGTAGGCTTTACGATTCCTCCAAATGTGAATGCGTATTGGGTTGGAATGGCCGGCGGCGAAAAAGATTACGTTGAGGGCGGTGGGGAACGTTATTTGTACACCAACAAAACGCTTCGTTATATGACTACTAACCTGGCCTGGTTTGCCAAACTACTTGCTGCTAACCCGATAGGTACCAACTTGCTTGAAGAGGACAAAAAAGCGGAAGCCGAAAGCGATGCCGAAGATGACGAATAGCCTTAGACAAGAAAAGAATCAATAATTGGAAAACTTTAAAATGGGCTTTTGAGCGGTCTTTTTTTATTGTGTATTTATTACACAATAAAAGTAACATTCTGATTTTAAGTACGTAATAGGCTTAAAATCAGAAGGGAAGAAGTTAGTGTCAGGAAAGCGTTTAAGATCGGAAATTGAATTATTGAAAAAGCAGGTATATGTTAAAGCAGGGCTGAAATCGGTTGGTCTGGCGGATATAGCATCACTAACTGCTCAAATTAAAAAGGAAACAAACCTTGATTTGAGCCAGGTTACGATGAGCAGGTTGTTTGGCCTAACAGGGAGCAAATTCGGGCCATCCTTATTTACACTACATGTATTGTCGGTTTACTGCGGCTGCGAGAGTTGGGATAATTTTCTACAAGTAAATAAATCAAATTACAAGCTTTAAAAAGCTGCAATTTGATTTATTGGTTTAGCAGACTCGTCAATTTTTGAATGAAATTTAAGTAAGGTAAATCGTTTAGCGAGATGCCTTTGCCATCTTGAATAGGCTTTAATTGTTGGTTTACAGTATAGCTACTCCTTTTTAGATTATATGCAACCATTTATATAAATCATTGTTAACCTCATCATGCAACAAGGAAATACTAAAACAAGGTACAACGATAAAGAATTAGATGAGTTTAAAATATTGATCAAGGACAAGATCAGTATGGCACGAGAAGAGCTACAAGAACTGGTTGGAACACTTAGCGCTGCTAACTCAAATGGCGACGATGCCGCGATAGCTGGCAAGACTTTGGAAGATGGCTCAGCTACTTTTGAGAAAGAGCAAACCAATCAACTGGCAGCACGTCAGAAAAAGTTTATTGAGCAGCTTGAAGCCGCTCTGATGCGTATTGAAACCAAAACTTATGGTATTTGCAGGTCCACGGGTAAACTAATTCCCAAAGAGCGCCTGCGTGCTGTTCCGCACACTACCCAGAGCATGGAAGCAAAACTTAAACAGGCGTGAGTTCGGCATTTATTAAAGAAGGCGAGGCGAGGCATCTCAAAGATGTCGCGCCTAATCTTGGCGCATTACTGCTATTTTTGCGGATAGAAAATAACGGTACCGTTATTCGCGATGAAAAGATTTATCATAATGAAAAGTACGGCCGTGATATTTATGAAATGAGTGACGGCCTGGTTTATGCACTAAATAACGACAACCAGTGGTATATTATCCTGGATTAATTTGCCGCAACTCCCTGGTAAGCCTCCATTGCAATTAAAGTTCGTACGATGATTTCCGGTTGATCTCAATTACCAGGTTTTTGATCACCTCACGTCCGCTTAACCAACGCTTTAAACGGTTTGCCTTGCGGATCTCCTGTCTATCTTTCAAGTCATGATCTTTTTTATAATAATCCGGCATCAGGTTTTTCATCGCGTTGTGGATCGTTTCGATGCTTCCATTTAATATCATCTCTGGATTGGTTTTCACCAAATCTGCCAGTGCTTCGGCCATGCTGGCCGCATAATAGGGGCAGTCCCAATCGTGATTATAGGGATGATCACCTTTTACGTTCACCTTTTGCAGTGGATGGGAGAGGTCTTCTATGATCTCGGTTATACCCAGGCCGAAAACGTTCGAATATTCTTCAATAAAATAATTCCACCAGCGTGGATGTCGCGGCAGATCTTTAAGCAAGGTATCACAAACTAAAACCCGCATTGGAAAGTCGGGGTTAGTTGGATCCATGATTACCAGAGAGGTACCGAAATGCCCTTCCTGCTGCGAATGCCTGCTATAAATAACAAAAAACTGCGGCACGCTTTCGCATTCGTTTTGCATAGTGGCGGCGAGTATTTTAATATCCTGTAATCTATCTTCCAAAAAACCGCGTTTAAACAGGATGTGCAACCGGCCTTCCGATTTTGCTATGCAACGTTTTCTGTTCTCATTAAAAACATTCTCGTTTGCGGGGCGGCTCATAAAATGATTGCCGCTATTGTAGCAAAGCTCCGAATCAGTGTGGTAGGTGCCGATATCAGCCATATCACCTGCTTCTGTCTGCTTGTTGGGGTGAATAGCGCGGAACGGCACATGCATACTTTCGCTATCCATACGGCGGGCAAGATTATATATCCGCTGCTCCGTAGCCGCCAATAATGGATCACCGCTAAGGGGATCAAAATAAACTACTTTTGAGCGGCGGCCTAAATGGCAGGCAATGAAGCGTTTTTTTAATAACTGCTGAATAGGATGCCTCGTGTTTAAAAAGAAATCCCGCAGAGCATCATTTATGATATATTCATCAAAGGGTTGTTCAAATTGCAATAGTGTATTTTGCTGATGCCCGTTAACCCATTCGCGTAAAAATAAATGCACTTCCTGATCGAAACAGAGATTGGCTGCCACAGCCACCTCTTTTGTTAAAGCGCATAATTCCATAAAATCTACGTGGGAGAATAAAGACTGAGCAATAAATATAATAAATAAAAATCCGGTTAAAGGATCCTAATTATTTTATTTGGCGGTATTTTTTACTCCTTTATCGGATACTTTCTTCGTAGGTTTTTCATATAGAGGATGTCCCTATCGGCGATTGCTGTAAACACACATGCGTTATCTAATAACATCATCTGCAAGTTTCTGCTTAAACAAGCCTTTTTTATAATCCTTGATAAACTGCCTGTAGTCGGATTTTACCTTCGCTGCATAATTTTCCGCATAATCTATCAGTAGTGGTTGCCACTCTTCCGATTTCCCAAAAGCGATCAGATCGTCAATAATGGAAGAGCCTTGCATGCCGCCGCTCCGCAAATGCGAGGAAGCGGTGAGCGTTGCCATATCACTGATCACCTGGTACATATCCCGGTAATTGTTCAATTGTTTAAATTTAATAGTGTCTTTAACCGGTTGCAGTTCCTGGATCACAAAAGTATCGCCGCGAAATGTGGTGGTACTTAACAAGGCAGCTGGCACCTGCTGCATGCGTTTCTGGATATTGATAATCCGTTCCGATTCATTAGGCCAATCCAGCTGTTGTACCGGCAGATAAGGATACACAGACGATTGCATGGACTGCTTCATATCCAGCATCAGGTATTTGTTTTTCGTGTTGGTACTTTTTAAAAGGAACAGATAACGCCTTACGCCGATACTTCCGGTTCCGGCCAGGCGAAAAACCGTGCTGATAACCTCGTAATTGTAAGGGCCATCATCACTGTTCTGTACCCAATCATTGATATGGGATTTCAGTTCGCTTTTAGCTTTTTATCCAGCTTAAAATGGCGTTCATCTTCCAGCGAAAGGATGATCTTCCGTTTTTTGCTGATGGTGCGCTTTTTTAGCAAATCTTTCTCATTGCTATGATCTGCCCTGTTCAAAAACTCCTTCACAATTCCCCTTGCTGTACGCGGTTCTATACTGATCGCTTTTGCGTTCAACAATGTATTCGCATAATCGCGGATATACAACTGAGCCATTTTTAAAGCTTTTTCAGGCTCGAAACCAAGATTGTCAAAAGCGATAAAAATACTGGCCGTCATCCGGGCCAGTTCATAGCAAACAGGGGCGAGTACGGCTTCGTCAAAATCGTTCAGGTCGAAATAAACCAGCTTATTATCGCCTTTATAACTGCCAAAATTTTCAATGTGCAGGTCGCCGCAGATCCAACCTAATGGTGAGAGGGGCAGGGGCGAAGCTTTGGCTAAATCCTCATAAAATAAATGACAGGTTCCCCTGAAAAACCGAAAATGGTTTTCGGCCATACCTTCATATTTCAGCGCCACCATTTCGGGCAGGCGGCCGCTATTAAATTCAATTAATCGTTCGGATAATGCAGACATGGATATGCCGGTTCAAATGGTAAAGCTGCAACACTTGGTATGGATTAATGTTTAATAATCCATGGCTTTTTTTGATCACCTCTGCAGGAATAGAATTGGCTGGTAGCAGTCAAAAACTTTTAGTCAAAGTGCACTCAGGCAACCTCACAATTAGGCAAACTGAAATGAAAAGTAGATCCTTCATTTTCTTTACTTTCTACCCAGATCTTACCGCCATGGTCGGTCACAATTTTTGAGGTTATATAAAGCCCCATACCCAATCCGGCGTGGGTTTTACTGACATCTTCGGCGCGGTAAAATTTATCAAAAATTGACGTCATCGTATCGGCCGACATACCAATACCCTGATCTTTAATTGATATGGTAATATGCCCTTCACTATTGAGGCCTGAACTAACTTCTACGCTTGTATTAGTACGTGAGTATTTCGCGGCATTGCCCAAAAGGTTTGAAAAAACCTGTTCCATCCGTAAGATATCTATCATTACGTCGATATCCTCGCCCAAAGCGCTGTTAATAGTATGGTTGGGCATAATGCTTTGCATAACAGCCAATTGATCCGCAATAAAACTATTTAGCTTTACTTGTTGCATAGCATAGTGCAGGTTACCGTTTTCCGCCCGTGAAATATCAAGGAGTTGCTGAACTAACGAATTAAGCTTATTAGACTGCAGGTCTATTTTATTCAATACTCCTCTCAACCGATCGGAAACAGGTTCTTTTGTAGTTTTTGCCATCTGAGTGAAGGCTTTTAAAACAGTTAGAGGCGTTTTAAGTTCATGGCTGGCAATGGAGATAAATTCGGTTTTCTTTTCGTCTATTAGTTTTGTTCGTCTTAATTCCTCTTCCTGCTCCGCAGTTAGTTTGTGCAGGTGCGAGTTTCGTCGTTTTATTTCTTCGTAAGCATTAAGGGGCAGTTCCTCGTGAAAGAATTTTCTAAGTATGCCGATCTTAACCGCGTCAAGCTTTAATGACCGTGGTAGCCCCAGCTTCATATCTATAACATAACCACCATTTTGGCCGGTTAATTCAAACTCGGGCACCAGCTTTTGGGCATAATAAAAACCTTCATCGCCAGCGGTTAGTTTAATTTCGGTATTGAATATTACATTGGCCTTTAACGCGTACCGTGTTTTGTTTTGTTCGATACTTATAGTAAGCGTACCATTATCCGTGTATTCAATAATGGCGCGGGCCACTTCCGATACCGCGGTGGCAAATGTTGTTTGTGTTGCTATGGTTAACCCAAGCTTTTCGGCAACCTTCATCGACCGCTTGTGAGCAAGCACCAGGTCCATTTCATTCTCGAGCGAGATGCTTACTACTTCTGTCATTTTATTTAACTTTTGCTATGATCACCGACATGTCGTCGTTTTTACGTGCATGGTCTTTATATATGGCGGCAGCTAAAACGGAAAGATCGTATTTATACATTAACGGATATTTTGCAAGGTCGATGCGGGTTTTAATCCCGTCAGAACAAAGCATCACCTGGTTAAATTCATCCAACAGGGTATTGCTGATCATTCATGGTATTAGGTATGTTATGGCCCACAATGCCGTTGTACGACATATGGTTTTTGAAATTTACCGGCCCAAACATGCGCGCGGCAATATTACCTATACCGG